>CAYSHI010000001.1:0-46301 GCA_964430745.1 uncultured Acidobacteriota bacterium
CTGTGAACGTCGTCGACTCCTCTGCCTGGCTCGAGTACTTCGCTGACGGCCCGAACGCGGGTTACTTCGCCGACGCCATCGAGGATCCCGAGTCTCAGATCGTTCCGTCCCTGACCATCTACGAGGTCTTCAAGCGGATCCTGCAGCAGAGCGGCGAGCACCAGGCACTCGCCGCGGTCGCCGTGATGCAACAAGGTCTAACGGTCGATCTGACGCCGCCGCTGGCGATCGCCGCGGCTCGAGCCAGCGCGGACGAACAGCTCCCGCTCGCCGACAGCGTCATCCTGGCCACCGCGCGAGAGTACGAAGCGACGCTGTGGACGCAGGACGCGGACTTCGAGGGCCGTGATCGCGTCCGCTATGTCGCGCGCCAAACCTGAGCCGCTCGTATCGGCCGGTGTCCTGCAGGGCCGAAGCAACGCAACGTGCGGGTTGGGCAGGAGCATCATGAGTACGCCCTGAGTTGGCGTGGTCCGCGTGCGGAAACCGGCCTCGCGGCTATGCGATATCCTCGGGGCGTCGGAGCGCCCACCGCCGGCACGCATCGAACCTCAACCTTTGTGAATCAACCTCACCACACTCCTTCATGGGTCCGAAACACCGAGAAGGTTCATGGGTCTGATCCACCTCTTTCGCACCCCCGGTATCGCGCCCGCGGCCCTCGATGCCTTGCTCGAAAACGCCCGCAAGCGCGTGGCCACCGAGATCCGATCCATCGAGACCGAGCTCTGCTTCAACGTTGAAGCCCGAGTCGGTATCGAAGGAGGGACCGAACACGGAATCGCTGCTCGACAACACGGACTCTCCGCCGAAGAGCTCGGCGTGCTTACTTGGCTTCTGAGCGAGACCTTCGCGCCCGAACAGTTCGGGCGCGTGAGCTTTCTCGGCTCGCCGGAGACCGACCCGGCCGCTGGCGTTGCCGCGACGCTTGTGGAGGTCGGACCTCGCCTGAATTTCTCTACCGCATGGTCGACTAATGCAGTCTCGATCTGCCACGCCTGCGGTCTCGAGACCGTCCGCCGTATCGAGCGGTCGCGTCGCTACCTTCTGAGAACGACGGCGCCGCTCACGGACGAGGAAACCTCCGCTTTCCTGTCCCTGGTGCACGACCGCATGACCGAGTGCCCCTACCCCGAGCCGCTCGAGAGCTTCGCCATGGGGATCGATCCGGAGCCGGTCATCGAGATCCCCGTGATGGCGGAGGGTCGCGCCGCGCTCGAGCGCATCAACGACGAGATGGGCCTCGCGTTCGACGATTGGGACCTCGATTACTACACGCGGCTGTTCCGCGAGCAGATGCAACGCGACCCGACCGACGTGGAGTGCTTCGACATCGCGCAGTCCAACAGCGAGCACTCCCGCCACTGGTTCTTCAAGGGGCGGCTGATCATCGATGGAGAAGAGGCGCCCGACGACTTGATGACGCTGGTGCGAGCGCCGCTCGACGCCAACCCCAACAACAGCACGATCGCGTTTCGGGACAACTCGAGCGCCATGCGTGGCTACACCATGCGGACCATCGTGCCCGGAGAGATCGGCCGGCCTTCGCCAATGGTTTCGACGGACGTCGACTACGACGTCATCTTCACCGCCGAAACGCACAATTTCCCCTCCGGCGTCGCGCCATTTCCCGGCGCCGAGACGGGCACCGGTGGACGCATCCGCGATGTTCATGCCACCGGGCGAGGATCTCTCGTGGTCGCCGGTACGGCGGCCTACTGCGTCGGCAACCTCTACATCCCCGGCTACGAGCTGCCCTGGGAAGACCCGGAATTTCGCTATCCCGACAATCTCGCGCCGCCGCTGCAGATCGAGATCGAGGCATCGAACGGAGCTTCGGACTACGGCAACAAGTTCGGCGAGCCGGTGATCCAAGGCTACACACGCTCCTTCGGCATGCGCCTGCCCTCCGGCGAGCGGCGGGAGTGGATCAAGCCGATCATGTTCTCGGGCGGCATCGGCCAGATCGACGCATCTCACACCCGCAAGGACGCTCCCGAGCGCGGCATGTGGGTGGTGAAGATCGGCGGGCCCTCCTACCGCATCGGTATGGGCGGCGGCGCCGCCTCGAGCATGGTGCAGGGCGAGAACGTGGCCGAGCTCGACTTCAACGCCGTGCAGCGCGGCGATGCCGAGATGGAGCAGAAGGTCAACCGCGTGCTGCGGGCGTGCGTGGAGCTCGCAGATGCGAATCCGATCGTCTCGATCCACGACCAGGGCGCCGGTGGCAACTGCAACGTTCTGAAGGAGATCGTCGAGCCGCTGGGCGCCAAGATCCGAGTGCGCGCCATTCCCGTGGGCGATGAGACGCTCAGCGTCCTGGAGATCTGGGGCGCGGAGTATCAGGAAAACGACGCCCTGTTGCTGCGCCCCGAGCACGAGCAAGCCTTCCGCGTCCTCGCCGAGCGGGAGAAGGTACCCGTGGCGTTCGTCGGCAAGGTCACCGGTGACGGCCGCGCCGTGTTGTGGGACGAGACCGATGACTCCACGCCGGTGGATCTCGATCTGGACGCCGTGCTCGGGGACATGCCGCAAAAGACCTTCGAGATGGAGCACGTCGCGCCGGCGCTGCAGCCGCTCGAGCTTCCGGGCGACCTCACCGTGGCCGACGCCCTCGACCGTGTGCTGCGCCTGTTGTCGGTGGGCTCGAAGCGCTTTCTCACCACCAAGGTCGACCGCGCCGTCACCGGCCTGGTCGCGCAACAGCCCTGTGCCGGCCCGTTGCAGCTCACCGTCGCCGATGTCGCGGTGATCGCCCAGAGCCATTTTTCGACCACCGGCGCCGCTACCGCCATCGGCGAGCAACCCATCAAGGGCCTGCTCGATCCGGCGGCGATGGCCCGCATGTGCGTCGGCGAGTCGCTCACCAACCTGGTGTGGGCACTCACCAGCGGCATCGAAGACGTCAAGGTCTCGGCCAACTGGATGTGGGCCGCCAAGCTCCCCGGCGAGGGGGCCATGCTCTACGACGCCGCCAAGGCCATGAGCGAGGTGATGATCGAGCTCGGCATCGCCATCGACGGGGGCAAGGACAGCCTGTCGATGGCGGCGATAGCTCCCGGGCCGGACGGCGGCGATGAAGTGGTCAAGTGCCCGGGCTCGCTGGTCCTGTCGGCCTACGTGACCTGCCCCGACATTCGCAAGACGGTGACCCCGGACCTGAAGCTACCGGAGACGGGCCGACTGCTGTACATCGACCTCGGCGGCGGCCAATCACGCCTCGGCGGCTCGGCGTTGGCGCAGGTGTTCGGCCAACTCGGCGACGAGCCGCCCGACCTCGGGGACTCGTCCCTGTTGCGCCGGGCGTTCGCGACGGTGCAGCGGCTCATCGACGAAGAGCTGGTGACCGCAGGCCACGATCGCAGCGACGGCGGCCTTGCCACGACGCTGCTGGAAATGGCTTTCGCCGGCAACTGCGGCATCGAGGTCGAGATTCCGCTCGAGGCCGATCCGATCGCCTACCTGTTCAACGAGGAGCTCGGCTTGGTGTTGGAGGTCGCCGACGAGCACGAGACCGAGGTAGCCACGGCGTTCCGCGACGCGGACGTGCCGTGCATCACCATCGGCGAGACGATGAGCGAGCCTTCCATCGCTTTCCGCCGGGACGAAGAAGACGTGCTGATCGCCGACATGCGCGACCTGCGCGACACCTGGGAGGCCACCAGCTTCGCCCTCGATCGCCGCCAGGCAGACCCGGGTCACGTCGAGCAGGAACGGTGCGGCCTGCGGTCACGGACCGCCCCACCCTACTCGCTTTCCTTCACGCCCGAGCTCACGGCGCCCGAAGTCCTCGCGGCTACCGACAAGATCCCCGTCGCCATCGTGCGCGAGGAGGGCAGCAACTCCGATCGCGAGATGGCCTCGGCCTTCTTCATGGCGGGCTTCGAGCCCTGGGACGTGGCCATGTCCGACCTTCTCGCCGGCCGCATCACGCTCGAGCGCTTCCGCGGCGTCGCCTTCGTCGGCGGCTTCTCCTACGCCGACGTTCTGGATTCGGCCAAGGGGTGGGCCGGCGCCATTCGCTTTCACGAGGAGATCGAGCGTCAGTTCAGCGCGTTCTACGCGCGTGATGACACCTTCAGCCTCGGCGTGTGCAACGGCTGCCAGCTCGCCGCGCTGCTCGGCTGGGTACCCTGGACGGGAATCGCCGACCAACTGCAGCCGCGCTTCATCCACAATGCCTCGGGCCGCTTCGAGTCGCGCTTCGCTACGGTGCGCGTCGACGAGAGCCCGGCGATCATGCTGCGGGGCATGGAGGGCTCTACGCTGGGCGTGTGGTTGCAGCACGGCGAGGGCCGCGCGTACTTCCCGGATCGCGAGATCCTGGAGCGCATCGAGGCCGAAAACCTCGCGCCGGTGCGGTTCGTCGATGACGCCAACGCGACCACCGAGGCCTACCCCTTCAACCCCAACGGCTCCGCCAACGGCATCGCCGCCCTGTGCACCCCCGACGGCCGCCATCTCGCCATCATGCCGCACCCCGAGCGCACCCTGAACACCTGGAACTGGGGCTGGATGCCGGCCGACTGGCACGAGACGCTCGAGGCCTCGCCCTGGCTGCGGATGTTCCAGAACGCCCGCACCTGGTGCGAATCGACCCGCTGAATCCAGCGTCGCGTGGCCGTCTCATTCCTGCGAGCAGCAGATCTGTCATTCCCGAGCCAAGCCGCGGAACTTCCCGTGTGCAGCATGGATCCCGGCAGGTCGGGCTGCAGAACCTCTCGTAGAGACGAGCGTGGCCCTTGTGGTATGTAGCTTCACGTAGCTACATTGGAGGCATGTTGACCGTAGGGATCAGGGAGCTGAAGAACCGGCTCAGCGAATATCTGCGCCTCGTACGAAACGGCGAGGTCGTGCAGATTACCGATCGTGGCAAGGTCGTCGCCGAGATTCGCTCGCCGGGACAGCCGGTTGACGCTTCCGAATACCCCAACGGCCTGCTGGAGCTCGCTCGCAAAGGCGAGCTGACACTAGGCTTGCCGAACGACCCATCGCTTTACGGCAGACAGCAACCCGTGCTGGATCGCGCGACGTCGAAGGAGCTCCTCGACTGGGTGCGCGGCGACCGGTGATCGTTTATGCCGAGTCGAGCGCCCTCCTCGCGTGGCTTCTCGGCGACGACGGGGGAGATGAAGCTGCGACCGTGCTGATGTCGTCCGACCACGTCATCGTCTCAGATCTGCTGTTCGTCGAGGTGGACCGCACCCTCATCCGCGCTCAATCACTCGATCGCCTGAGCGATTCCCGATTCGCCTCGCTGCGCCGGCAGCTCATCGAAGCGAGCGTCCACTGGCAGATCCAGCGGCTCTCGGCCGCGGTTCTCGATCGAAGCCGGCAACCGTTTCCCCGTGAACCCGTCCGCTCGCTCGACGCGTTGCACCTGGCAAGCGCCCTGCGGGCTAACGCCTTGGTACCCGGCGTTACTATGCTCACCCTCGACCGGCGGATCCGCGAGAACGCCGCCGCGCTCGGCCTCGAGGTGGCTCCCGAACGCCGCCCCGCTCTCTAGTTCCGTCGAGCGGGAAAGCGGCAGCCAACAACGCTCCCTCAGACTGCCTGCCCACGGCCGGATGTATGAAGTGGCGGCGGCGGCGGCGAACAACGTGGCTACCGGGTCGAATCCGGCGGTAGTATCGGGTCGCCGAACAGCACCGCCGCCGGCACAGCCTACGGGGCCGCCGCTGACGGAGCCGAGGCAATATCTTCGAATCCGTTCATCCGTAGCCCCGAGGACATCATGGATCGACGACTTTTCCTGCAGCGCGTTTCCGCATCCGCCGCCGGCTTTGCCGGTGGCGCCGTCGCCCTGCGCCCCGTCGGTGCGACCGGCTCGGTACGCCCGAGCGACGTCGCCGCGCGCCGGGCCCGCGCGGAGGCAACCGCCACAAGGGCTTTCGCCGGATCTAATCCGGACGCCCTCATCATGGACGCCATGGGAGAGCTGCGCCCGGTTTATGAGCCACCGCTGGTCCGACAGATGCTCGCCAGCGGCACCGACGCGATCACGGTGACGCTGTGCGATCCCAAGGCCGAGGGCGCAGAAGCGCTGGAGTTGGCCGTCGACGGGCTGATGGAGTACGACCGTTACCTGGCCTCGCATCCGGAGCTCTTCATCAAGGCGACCTCGGTAGCCGACGTCGATGAGGCGCGTGGCGCCGGCAAGATGGCCGTCTTCTATCTCTACCAGAACGCCACCCAGTTCGACGACGATCTCGATCGGGTGGAGATGTTCTACAAGCTCGGATTGACGAGCTGCCAGATCACCTACAACGAGCGCAATCTGTACGGCGTCGGCTGCCGCGCGGAGGGTGACGAGGGGGGGCTTACCGAGTTCGGCCACGAGCTCGTCGATCGCATGAACGACGTCGGCATGCTCGTCGACCTGGCGCACGCCAACGAAAAGACCATGGCCGATACGATCCAGGCCTCGAGCGCGCCGGTGATCAACTCACACACCGGCTGCGATGCGGTGCACCCGCACCTGCGCAACATCTCCGACGCCAACCTACGGCTGCTGGCGGAACGCGGCGGCGTCGTGGGCATCTGTCAGCTTCGTCCGTTCCTGACCTTGAAGAAGCAGGACAATCTGCACGCCTACTTCGATCACATCGATCATGCCGTGCAGGTGTGCGGCATCGATCAGGTGTGCATCGGCTCCGACCGCGACCACCGGGTAATCGAAATGACGCCCGAATACGAGGCCGAGCTTCGAGCCGAGGAAGGCGCCCAGGTGACCAGCAGCGAGCTGCCCTACTTCATCGACGAGCTCAACGGGCCATCGCGCATGACCGTCGTATGGGACGGCCTCGTGGAGCGCGGCTACTCCGAAGACGAGGTCGAGAAGATCATGGGGCGCAATCAGTACCGGCTCTACCGGGACGTGATCGGCTGAGGCCAGGGCGCACGACGAGCGCCGCACGACCGGACCCGGCCCGATGCGGTAGGCGCCCCGCCCGGAACCGTGCCCGTCGCCACACGGACCCAGGCTACCCGCTCGCCGTCGCTTGCGTCTGCATCGGGGATGATCGACCATCGGCGGATCGCACAATCCGGAGGCCCAGGTGAGCAAGCACCACAAGAAAGACAAGAAGAAGCTGGCGCGCAAGGAATACGAGCGCGAGCTCGAGAAGCTGCAGACCGAGCTCGCCTATCTGCAGCGCTGGGTCAAGGAGAGCGGCGCCCGGGTGATCGTGATCTTCGAAGGTCGCGACGCCGCTGGTAAGGGAGGCGCCATCAAGCGTCTTACAGAGCGCGTCAGCGCCCGAGTGTTCCGCGTCTTCGCCCTCCCCGCCCCCACGGACCGCGAGAAGACGCAGATCTACATGCAACGCTACGTCGCGCACTTTCCGGCGGCGGGCGAGATCACCATCTTCGACCGTAGCTGGTACAACCGCGCGGGCGTCGAGCGCGTCATGGGCTTCGCCACCGAGGAACAGGTACAGAAGTTCCTCGAGAACACCCCCCGGGCCGAGAAGTCGATCGTCGATGAGGGGATTCACCTCGTGAAGTTCTTTTTCAACGTGTCGCGCAAGGAGCAGGAAAAGCGGTTTCGCACCCGCTACGAAGACCCCATGCGCCAGTGGAAGCTCTCACCGATGGATATGGCGTCGTGGGCGCGCTGGTGGGACTACACGGCGGCCTACGCCGAGATGTTCAAGTGGACGGACACCGCGTGGGCTCCCTGGTACGTGGTCGAGGCAGACGACAAGCGCCGCGCGCGCCTCAACTGCCTCGCCCAGCTTCTCGACCTCATCCCCTACGAGAACCTGCCGTACGATCACCCCGAGCCACCCGACCCGATTGATCCGGACGAAAAGCCGGACAAGCCCGTCTTCCGCAATATCGTCCCGAACCGGTACTGATTCGCATGAATTCTCGCCTGGGTATCTTCGTCGGCGGCACGGTATTCGTTGTCGGCGTCGTCGCCATGCTGGTGTACATGTCGCTCGGCTATCACCGCTTCGAGGTCGAGGTGTGCATGACCTTCAAGGGCCGCAGCAACTGCGGCACGGCCGCGGGAGCGAACCGCCCGGAGGCGTTGGCCGCCGCCTCCCGCGTGGCCTGCGCGACCATCTCCGGAGGCGTCACCGAGACCATCGCCTGCGACCGCACCGAGCCCGACACCGTTCGCTGGATCAGCGAGTAGGCCGGGGCCGGTCTGCTCTCCGTCCCCACGTCAACACGCGGCCGCGACGGTCTCCAACCACGCTGCGTACGACCGAGAATCTGAAAGCTCGAGCGGCAGCGGCGGCTCGGCGGCGAACAACACCCGCGCTCCACGCTCCAGGCATTCGGCGGGGGCGTCCGCGTCATCGCCGTACCCTTCGAGCCCGATGGTCCACCACCTCGCTCCGGGACCGGAACCCACCTCGGCCTGCGTAATCTCGGCACCACAGCCGCGGATGGGGCGGTCGCCGACCATATCAACCTCGAACGGATCCTCGGCGGCGGTGATTCCATCGAGCGAGAAGCCGCGCATGGTGCGGGCCTTACGCACACTCAACCAGCGCTCGCCGCCGGACATGAAAAACGCCCGCGCGCTCTCCGTGTCGCCGAAGAAGCGTGACCACTTCAACCACCCCTCGCTGTGGCCGCGCACGCCGGGAGAATATTCCGCGACAACCGGGGCCGTGGTCCGTGTCTTGACCTCGAAACGACCTTCTCGCACCTTGATGCCGGTCGTGGAGCAACCCGGGAGAACCAGGTAGGCGTCGATGCGCTCGGGCTGCGTCGCCCACAAGTCCCCGCGACGAAACCACTGCCACACGTCGTCGGGAACCTCGCCGGGGAAGAACCAGCGCACCTCCGCGGTGGCCAGCGTCACGGGGCGCTTCCCTCCGGTGCGTTGCTCTTTGGCGCGGTGCCGGCCGAAGCGACGACCTCCGCCGCCGCCGCGTCGGGCCGGGCGGAGTCGGTCGCGGGAATATCGAAAGCCGGAGCCAACGCATCGGCCACCGCGAGGCCGGCCAGCGTGGGAACGATTCGCGCGCCGCCGCGCCGCTCCAGCAACCCGTCGGCGACGAGCTCATCCACGAGCGCTCCGTTTGCCGCTTTGAGCCCGATTCCATACCGACGCTCAATGTGTTCGAGATCGATGCCGGCCGTTGTCCGCAACCCGAATGCCAGTGCCTCGAGCACGAGTTGCTCGGGGCTCAATATCTCTTCGTCGACCGTCGCGTCGGCCGGATCCTCGAGCGCCCGCAGCCAGTCGATAAGCCGGCGCTCATTCCACCAGCGTCGACTGCGGCCGTCGAACGAGTGCGCCGAAGGCCCGAGGCCCAGATAGGCGGTGTGGTTCCAGTACTTGGAATTGTGCCGCGCCTGCAGATCGGGGCGACGGGCGAAATTCGACACCTCGTAGGCCGGATAGCCCGCGTCGCACAGGAAGCGATGGGCGAGAAAGAACTGCTCCGCCTTGTCGTCGTCGGAGGCCTCGGCGAAACGCCCGCTTTGCCGCTGCTTGAAAAAGCGGGTGGCCGGATGAACGGTGAGCTCGTAGCACGAGATGTGATGCGGTCGCAGATCCACGGCTTGCTCCAAGCTCGACTGCCAATCTGCTAGTGCCATACCCGGCACGGCAAAGATCAAATCGAGCGAGACCGCGTCGAACCCGGCTGCGAGCGCGCATCGCACCGCGTCTCTCGCCTGCTGCGCGGTGTGCTCGCGACCCAACAGCCGCAGGGCTTCGTCGTCGAACGACTGCACGCCGAGACTCACTCGCGAAACGCCGAGGTCGCGCCACACGGCCGCGTTGTGCTCGGTGACGTGCTCGGGATTGGCTTCGAGCGTGACCTCCGCGTCGGCGGCGACGACAAGCTCCGTATTCAGCGCCGTGATCATCTCCGCGATCGTTTCCGGCGCCAGTGCCGAGGGGGTACCGCCGCCGAGGTAGACGGTGTCGAACGGGTCGGTCAGGTGCCAATTGCCCGCACCCGCGCCCTGCGCTCGGATCTCGCCGAGCAGCGCGTGCATGTATGCGGACTTCTTGCGCGCACCTCCGGTCTGGACCGCGAAGTCGCAGTAGGGACAAACGCGATCGCAAAACGGCACGTGTACGTAGAGACCGGGGCTTCCGGTGGGACGCACGAGGTCGGGTTGTGCTCGCCCTCGGATCGGCGACCCGTTCGACAAGACCTAGACCTCGTCCGGATCGGCTCGCAACACCGCCAGGAACGCCTCCTGCGGCACTTCGACGTTGCCGAAGGCGCGGGCGCGCTTCTTGCCTTCCTTCTGCTTCTCGAGCAGCTTGCGCTTGCGGGTGATGTCACCGCCGTAGCACTTGGCGGTGACGTCCTTACGGTAGGCGCTGATGGTACGGCGGGCGATGATGTCGCGACCGATCGCCCCCTGGATGGCGATCTTGAAATTCTGCTTCGGGATGGTTCGTTCGAGCTGCTTGCACGCATGCATGGCGCGACCGCGGGCCTTATCCCTGTGCACCAGCATGGCGAGCGCGTCGACCTTTTCGCTGTTGACCAGGATGTCGACCTTGGAAAGGTCGGTGGGCCGGTAGTCGAGCAGCTCGTAGTCGAAGGAACCGTATCCCTGCGTGATGGTTTTGAGGCGGTCGTAGAAGTCGAAGAGGACCTCCGCCAGCGGTAACAGCGACGTCATGTCGACGCGACCGGCCGCGAGGTAGTGGAACTTGATGTCGTCGCCGCGCTTCTCGCGCAGCAGCTCCATCACCACGCCGACGTACTTGTCGGGCATGAGGATCGAGCCCCTGATGTAGGGCTCCTCGACGAGCTCGATGCTCGCCGGGTCGGGGTACTCCGACGGGTTCTCGACGACATTCGGCTCGCCGTTGGTGGTGGTAACGCGGAACTCGACCGAGGGCGCCGTCAGCAGCAACGGAATATCGAATTCTCGACTGAGTCGCTCCTGCACCACGTCGAGATGAAGCATGCCGAGAAAGCCGCAGCGAAAACCGAATCCCAGCGCGTTGGAGGAATCCTTCTGGAAGGTCAGAGCGGCGTCGTTGAGCTTGAGCTTGTCGAGCGCTCGGGCGAGATCCTCGTAGTCGTCGTTGGACACGGGGAAGATCGACGAAAACACCACCGGCTTGGCCTCGACGTAGCCCTCGAGAGGCTCATCGGCCGGGGCGTGCGCGTCGGTGATGGTGTCGCCGATGTCGATGTCGCCGATCGCCTTGATGCCGGCGATCACGTAGCCCACCTGTCCGGAAGCGAGCTCCTTCTGCTTGTCGCGATCGAGCTTGAGCAAGCCGACCTCTTCGACCTCGTAGGTGGCCCCATTGTGCATCAGCTCGACGGTCTGCCCGGGCCGGATGACACCGTCGACCACCCGCACCAGCAACACCACCCCTCGGTAGGGGTTGTACTCGGCGTCGAAGATAAGCGCTTTCAACGGCGCCGACGTGTCCACAATCGGCGGCGGCAACTTGGCGACAATGGCTTCGAGCAGCTCATCGATCCCGGTTCCGACCTTCGCCGACACCGGCATCGCCTCGAAGGGATCGAGACCGAGGTCCTCGTCGATCTCTTCGAGCACGCGGTCCACGTCGGCCGCCTGCATGTCGATCTTGTTGATCACCGGCAGGATCTCGAGCTCTTGCTCGAGCGCCAGGTAGACGTTGGCCACCGTCTGCGCTTCGACGCCTTGGGTGGCGTCGACGAGCAGGAGCGCACCCTCGCACGCCATCAACGAGCGCCGCACTTCGTGCGAAAAATCGACGTGCCCCGGCGTGTCAATGAGGTTGAGCGTGTAGGCCTGCCCATCCGCAGCTTCGTACGAGAGCGTGATCGTGTTGCTCTTGATGGTGATGCCGCGCTCGCGCTCCAGATCCATCGTGTCGAGCAGCTGGTCGTGGAATTCGCGATCGGACACACCACCACAGCGCTGGATCAGTCGATCGGCGAGGGTCGACTTACCATGGTCGATATGGGCGATGACGCAGAAGTTGCGGATGTCGTTCACAGGGGGATTGTAGCCAAACGAAGCACCCGGCATCGCCGGGGGGCGAGGATCCCTCGCGGAACTCGGCTTCCGAGCACAATGCCCCTCAGGTCTGCGGCGGCCGTCAGCCGCCGGCTTCGCCCCGTCGCCATCGTTCGAGACTCTCCCGGAGCCGCACGTCATGAGGGTCGAAGAAGCGCCGCAGGCGGTTCTCCGTCGCGGGCTCGAGCGGCAACTCCGCGCCCGGGTTGTGGACGGGATAGGAGCCCAGGTCCACGGGCTCGAGCGCGAGGAACCTGGTTGCCTCGGCGAGGGTCCGCCCCGGGTCGCCGAAGAGATCTCGACTCGCGAGAACGAGCATCTGCTCGGGGCCGAAGATCCGCATCCAGCGCGAAAGTTGAACCTCGTAGATGCCTTTCCGCACGTAGGAGAAGTGACGGTCGCGAGCGCTCGAGGTACTCGGAGGGTCCGCTGCACCCGCGGCGGGAATCTGCTCGCTGCCCCTTACCGGCGCCCCCCCGCTCGATCCTGCGAGCTGCGCGAGCTCCTCGTCGATGGCTTGCTCGAACGGCCGCGTCTCACGACCGACACGCACGTTGTGGCGATAGTGCGAGTGGGCGCGGGCCACGGGGTCACGCAGCAGGGCCAGCAAGCGCACGTCCGGGACGGTCTCTTGCACACGCCCGGGGGCACGGGCGTCGAACAGATAGTTCGCCGTCGCTTCTCCGGTGATGAGCTCGCCGCCCTCGCTTCTGAGGCGCACGCTCGGCGGGAAATGAGATCGGTACCAGCGCATGCCCTTTCGGTAGCGCACGTCGAAGTAATGGACCTCCTTGCGCAGCGGCTCCGCTACCGAGGGGTGGGCGCACAGGTAGCGGAACAGGGAAGTCGTGCCGGCTTTTTGCGCGCCGATGATGATGAAATCCGGAAGCCCGCGGCGACCGGGCAACAGGCGGCGCGCGCAGAGTCGCAGCGGGCGCGTGGCGTAATCGGCCGCACGCCGGGGGGTCAGGCGCCGCAGCAGGCCGCCCGCTCTCGCCCCGGCTCGGGTCGCCCGGGCACTCGGGTCCATACGGCTCACCGGACCTCCCCCAGCCCACGGAGGGCAACGCCGAGCTCGCGATGATCGTCGTCCGGCCGGCCGGGTTGGCGTGAAGGGCTCCATGTCCGTTCCGGGCGGATAGTCAATACGCCCGCGTCGCCGCCGGCCGCCACCGGCACTCGTACTTCGGTCCACTCACGCGAACGCAGCGTCACCGCGGCGACCTCGTTGCCGTTCCAGAAGATGCCCACCGGAAGCGGGAGTTTCTCGATGTCCGGGTTAGCGGCGCGCACCTCGAAGGTCACGACACCGCCACCCGGCTGGACCCTCGTACTCGCCGCGGCGCCGGTCCAGCGAAACGCACCCTCCGCGTCGCGTTCGACCGGGTGAAAACCTATCCCTCCCGGGGGCATCTCCTCCGCCCACTCGAGAATGCCGATCCCCACGCCGAGCCGCCGGGTGTCGTCGACCGCGAGAACGTCCGCCGGCACGAACGTCCGATCGACGCGGACCTCGAACCACACGAACGGCGGCAGCTTCGAGGAACTCCAGGGCTGCAGCTCCCTCCAGGCCTGCGCCCCCTTTCCTTGCGGCCCACTCCTCGACTGCGAGCGCTTGTCCTGTGGCGCAGGCGACGCCTTCGACCCCTGGCCGACCCCTCGAACGGACGGCAAGTAGATGTCGATCGTGTGCCAGCCGTTGCGGGAAAACGAGACGTCGGCGGCGGCGACTAAATTCACCTTCACCGTGACGCGTACCGGTCCCTCGGCCAGATCCGGACGGGAGACGAAGATCGGCAGCGAAACGACCTCGCCGCGTGGGGCGCGCCGGAGCCATGCCGCCTCTCCGGTCCAGCGGAACTTGCGGGTGGGTTGTGTCGAGACGTCCTCTTCCCAGGCGTACACACCGGTGTCCCGCGGTGTCCGCGCCGCCGGCACGAGGCCCAGCCTCAGGATCTCGGCCGCTGCGGCCACGGTCAAGATCGTCATCACGGCCGCCAGCAGCCGGCTCACAACGGTGTCTCCATCGAGGCTCGCGACAGGGCATAGCCCAGCCCGGCGACGGCGCCGACCAGGGTGTGCAACTCGGCCACCAGGAAAGGATGCGAGACGAGCGAAAAGAGAAGCAACGCGACCACGCCCCCGCCGATACCAAGCAGCAACGGGCGACGCGGGCCGGCCACTTCCCAGCGAAGGGCTCGGATCATGCGTGACCCGAGCAGGCCCCAGAAAACACAGAACGCCACGAGCACCGGAAGGCCGTAGTCCGTGGCGAGCTGCAGATAGTAGTTGTGCACGTTCTCGGCCACCGGGCCGAACGTCGGACGCGGCGCCCCACCGACCCACCGCGCCACCTGGGCATCGAAGTAACCCCCAGGGCCGAGCCCCCACAAGGGCCGGGCCCGGATCAGCCCCGCGGCGACCTGCGCTCGATACACCCGCCCCTCGACGAGGTCACCGAGACCACTGTCGGCATCCAGCGGCTCGAGCAGCCGGGACGATCCGGTAAATCCGGAGCCGGCCGAGACGGCAACGACCATCACGGCGATCAGCGTGACGGCTACCGCAGCGGCGCCTACGGCGATCGCTGCCGTTCGGCGCTCGCGCGCCCCGAAGACGACCGCCGTCACGGATGTCGCCGCGAGGGTGACAAGCCCGATCGCCGTTCCGCTGCGAGATCCGGTGAGCAAAAGGGCGACCACAGCGCCCATCGTGAGTGCCGCCCCGGCGAGGGCCCGGCGGCGCCGCTCGAGCCGCCAGTTCAAGATCGAGGTCGCCGCGGTCACATTGACCGCGAGGGCGAGAAAGGCGGCGTACCCGTGGGGGTCCTGGAAGAACGCGACCAAGCCGAGGCTGGAGTCGCGCGCGCGGTCGGCGCGCACGGTCGGGTCGAGAAACAAGGCCTGCGCAAGCGGAGCGCCGACGGCGATCCCGACGCCGATGTGGAAGGCGCGCAGCGCCCGCGCGGCGTGCCGCGCCTCCCGCAACGCCGATGCCGCCACGAGAAAAACCGCGTAACCGAGCGCGGCGACCAATGCCGCCTGGAGCACCCCCGCGAGAGCCGGTGGATTGAAGGTGCCGAGATCGTTCGCTGTGGCTCGCAGCAAGGGGATGGCTGCGTCCGCCGGAACGATGTAGTTCCGCGCCAGGGAAACGGAGGTGGCACAACCCAGCAGGGCCATGGCCGCGATCGCGGACAACCGCATGGTCGGATCGACGTCCGGCCCTGCGGCGCCTCGACGCCCCGAGCCTCCGGCGGACGCGTCCGCCTCCGCCGCGCCCACGAGGCCTGCATCGCCGCCTCGCGCACGCATCCAATCTGCTGTCCGGCCGCCCGCGTAGCCCGCAACCAGCCCGACGGCGTAGCCGAGCGCGGTCGCCTCGTTGGCAAACCCCAGCTGCCAGGCCAAGCTCGACGTCACGCTGACAAGGGCCAGCAGCAAACACAGAGCGGCGGCGGGCGCCGCCCATCCCAGCGCGAAGCCCAGCAAGGTGAGCAACGAGACCACTGTCCCCCGCCTTTCTGCAGCGACTGATAAGCTCGCCACGATGGATCCACGCCGACCGTTCTGCCGGCACGATCGTAGTTTGCGCACCTTCGAGGCGTCCAGCGGGCGCTCTTCCTCTGCTTTCCCGCGACCTCGTCGCGTCGGCAACGGGAGAACCTGCTCACGCGGGAGTCACAACCGATTCGCATCGCCTACGTTCTCACCAACGCGCGAGGAATCGGAGGATCGCAGGTGCACGTCCGCGACCTGGCCTCGGCCATGCGGGATCGCGGCCACGACGTGCTCGTGGTCGGCGGCGGCACGGGAACGCTGAGCCGCCAACTCGAGCGTCGCGGAATCGCCTTTCACGCGATCGAGGAGCTGCATCGGCCGATCCGGCCGGCCGCGGACCTGGTGGCCTACCGCCGCCTTCGTGCCGCACTCCGCGGATTCGGTCCCGACCTCGTCTCCACACACTCGACGAAGGCGGGGCTCCTCGGCCGCCGCGCCGCTCGCACACTGGGGATCCCGACGTTGTTCACGGCGCACGGTTGGGGCTTCGCTCCCGGCGAGGATCGGCCGTATCGGCGGCTGCTGGTGACGTTCGAGCGTCGCGCGGCGGTCTGGTCGCGCCGCATCATCACGGTGTCGGAATTCGACCGCGAGCTCGCGCTCGAGAACGGGATCTGCGAAGAAGAGCGGATCATCACCATACGCAACGGCGTTGCCGACGTCGGACCGGAACTCATGAGCGACCCTCGTCGCTCCCCTCCCCGGCTGGCGATGATCGCCCGGTTCGTGCCGCAGAAAGGTCACGCAGCCCTTCTCAATGCTCTGGCCCGCCTGACCCATCTATCCTGGGAGCTCGTGCTCGTCGGCGACGGACCCGGCTTGGCGGAAGCCGAACGACTCTGCGAGAAACACCACATCGCCGACCGGTCGCGCTTCCTGGGTAGGAGGCCGGATGTCGCCGAGATCATCACCGAGGCGCAGATCCTTGCCCTGACCTCGCACCGCGAAGGACTGCCGCGCAGCGTGCTCGAGGGTATGCGCGCCGGTTTACCGGTGATCGCCTCGCGCGTCGGCGGCGTCCCCGAGGCCGTCGTTGACGGCGAGACCGGCTTCACCGTCGCCCCGAGCGACCCGGAGACCCTCATCCGGAGGCTCGAGAGCCTTATCCGGGATCCTTCGGCTCGCGCCAACATGGGAGCACGCGCCCGAGAGGTGTACGAAGAGCGCTTCACGCTGGAGCGCATGGTGCGAGAGTCGGTCGCGGTCTACGCTCAGACGTCATGAACGCTTGGCTGACACGCAAGGGGCGCCGCCCCGTCTATTGGCTGATTGCGCTCGACGTCGCCATCGCGGCACTCAGCCTGGCGGCCGCCACGTCGCTTCGTATCTCCTGGACCCATCAATGGCCCCGTTCGATCGGAGATCCTGCGGCCCTGGTGACGTTGGTCGCGCTGCTGGTGATGCAGGTCGTCTTTGCCTACGTGTTCGGCCTCTACGAGCAGGCGCCCCGGCGCCGTGGAATCGAGTGGGCGCGCTGCACCGCGGCCGCAACCGCGACCGTACTCGCCGGCGCCCTGCTGGCCTTCGTTCTTCGGCCGGAAGTCTCGCGCACGGCGCTGCTGGCGTATGTGCCCCTTGCCGCCACCGGGCTATACCTGCGCCGGGTGGCGCTTGCTCGGCGGACGGCCCCAACGCCCGTACGTATCGCCTCGGTCGGTCTCGGCCCGGCCGAACGGATCCTCGTTCGCGAGCTCGAAGATCTCGGTCACTGCGAGCACGTCACCAGCATACCGGCGGAGGCCCACGAGGAGTTCCCTCGCGGAACCTTGCGCCGGCGAATGACGGAGCAAGGGGACATCGACACCGTGGTGATCGGCAAGGAGGTCCGACTGCCCGACGATACGCTCATCGAGATGCTTTCCTCCCGCCTCGAGGGCACCGAGATCGCGATGGCATCGTCGTTTTTCGCACGGTCTACCGGTCGCGTTCCCCTCGCGGCCGTCGACGCGGAGTGGCTTTGTGACGCGGCCGTACCGCGCAGCCTCTCGCGTCGGACTCGTCGCGCCCTCGAGACCGTCGCCGCGCTGGCCCTGATGCTCACCGGAGCACCCCTCGGGATACTCGTCGCGATGGCGATCAGGCTGGAGTCGAGAGGCCCGGTGATCTTCCGTCAACAGCGCCTCGGGTTCGAGGAGCAGCCGTTCACTCTCTACAAGTTCCGCACCATGCAGGACGGAGCCGAGGATGCCGGAGGGCCGGCGTGGTCCCGACCCGGCGACCCACGGGTCACTCGCGTGGGACGATTCCTTCGCGCGCGCGGGCTCGACGAGCTACCGCAACTCTGGAACGTGCTGCGGGGAGAGCTCTCCTTCATCGGCGTCCGCCCGATCCGCCGGCACTTCGCCGACATCCTCGACGAAGAGATCCCGATGTACCGTGCCCGGTTCCTCATTCGGCCGGGCATCACCGGATGGGCTCAGGTGCAGCACGACTACGCCGGGTCGCGTCTCGGCCAGCGGCGCAAGCTCGAGTACGAGCTCTTCTACCTACGCTACGGTTCACCCGCGCTCGACGCGCTGATCCTCATCAAGACTCTGAAGAAGCTGTTCCTGCGGCAGGCCGGAGCTACACGACAGGCTCGGCCGGCCGGCGACCTCACGCCCGGTTGAGCGCCTCGATGAGGCGGTCGATATCCGCCTCGTCGTTGTAGATGGCGGGCGAGACCCGTATCCGGCCATCCGGCGACAGCGACACGACGACGTCCGCACGTCGGCCGGAGCATCCGGATGAAACGCTAGAACTCGCTCGGCCAGAGCATCCGGATGAAACGTTCCGGAGCATCGGGGACAGGCGGCAGGTCGATGCGCAGGACACCGCCCTCGTCATCGACGTAGATCGGCCCGGCATCGTCGGACATCTGGATGAGCCAGGCGTCGCGCGTGCGGGCGCCCACGCGAACCGAGACACGCTCGATGAACTTCAACGTCTCGATCTCGTGGTAGTCACCCGCGCTCAGCGGGTCCCCTTCGAGCCTCCCCATCGAGCTCGGCGCCCCCATCCCGCTGCCGCCCATCCCGGGCTGGCGGGTCACCGCGCCCGGGCCGTACGGTTGGCCGGGATAGCGGATGCCGATGTTCGTTTGCGACTCGCGCATCGGCCCTATCGGCGTGAAGAACACGTATTCGCGCTCGCCCTGGGCTTCCCACAGCATCGGCATCCCCAATGCCAACAGCCCGGGGTTGGCAAACAACGCCTCCTCGCAATCGGCATTGTTCACGACCCTGAGCGTGGACGGCGGCGTCATCTGGGCACCGGGCTGCGAGCCCGCCGATCGGGGTTGCGGCATCGAGCTCCCTTGCCCGTTGTAGGTGATGATCTCGCGGTCCAGGCATCCGGGCGCGGTGGGGAGAAAAGCGAACAGGCCGGCGCCGGCTTTCCGCTCGATGGTGTCGTGATTGCGGATGCCCACGTTCTGGTACCAGCGCTCGCCGTCGATAGTGGTCCGTTTTTGGTACCGGCGGTTCTCGTCTTCGATCGCGTAATCGATGGTGTATGCCTGCTCGCCCATTCCCGCCAGGTGCCGCAGGGTCTCGAAGCGGATCATGAGAGGGAACCCGTAGCGGTTGACCCGCACGGTTCCTTCGCTTTGAACCCTCATGATGGCGCGCAGGGGCGGGTTCCCGACGGCGGGTTGCGGCGCCTGCCACCGGTGCTCGAGCGCAAACACCCCCTCCGGCAGCCCCTCGCCGCCCCGGAACACCTCCTCGAGCCGGATCGACCAGAATCCCATCTCGCCACGTAACAGCGACTCTTCGGGGCCCAGCACGTAGCGGCGCTCTTCGCCGATCTCATAGCCGAGGAACTCCTCGCTCTGGGCGAGTGCGGCCGGCTGGGCGCCCAGAGCCACGGGCGCGACAAAGAACGAAATGGCGATCCACTCCCTCAAACGCGCACTCATGGATCGAGCCTGACGAATCCGGCGTCTGGGCACAAGGGGTGGAGAGGTGCTTCTCGTTGGTTCGGCCCCCGGGTGCCTGTCTTGAAGAGGCGGGCGTCGAATGAGCCGGCCTCTCCGACCCACACCTCACCGACCGGTTCCCGGACCGACAAATGGGCTCAGCAGACGCCCTCGCCGGTGATAGGGTCCGCACAAGATGAGCGGAATCGGTGGAATCGTCTACTTCGATGGTCGCATGGTCACCCTCGAGACTCTGGGGTCGTTCATCGACGTGTGTGCGCACCGGGGGCCGCACGGACGGGGAGTCTGGGCCGACGGGAACGTGGGCCTCGCGCTGCGGCTCCTGAGCCCCGGCGACGATGAGCCGTCTCGACCTCGACAACTGGATCTGCGCAACGGGGACCTGGTGGTGGTAGCCGACGCCCGGCTCGATAACCGTCGCGAGCTGATGACGGCCCTGTCACTCCGTCCAGAGGACAACTCCGAGCTCGCTTCGGCCGACCTGATTCGAGCCGCGTATCTCGAATGGGGCGATCAATGCACCGAGCACTTGCTCGGAGACTTCGCCTTCGCGATCTGGGACGCCCGCGCCA
The DNA here is from genome assembly GCA_964430745.1 of uncultured Acidobacteriota bacterium. Lineage (GTDB taxonomy): Bacteria > Acidobacteriota > UBA890 > UBA890 > UBA890 > CBDCGW01. Next base: position 20,010 of record CAYSHI010000001.1, read on the forward strand.
AACGCCTCTTCTGCGCGCGCGATCACTTCGGCGTGAGGCCGTTCTACTACTCCCTGAGCGAGCGGGCGCTGGTGTTCGCCTCGGAGATCAAGTCGATTCTGGCGCTCGATGAGATCCCCCTGCGCGTGAATGAGACCCGAATCGCCGACTACTTGGCCAATATCTTTCTAGACAACACGAGCACCTTCTACGACGGCGTCTCCCGCTTGCCCCCGGGCCACACGATATCCGTCGACGGTAAAACGACGAAGACAAGACGTTACTGGGCGCTTGACCGGGTCGAGGCGCCTCTTGTCGGCTCTTCCGAGGAGCTTGTCGCATACTTCCGCGAGACCTTCTACGAAGCGGTTCGATGTCGCCTCCCCGGCGACCGACCGATCGGCGTCCTATTGAGTGGGGGCCTTGATTCATCGGCGATTGCCGGGGCCTTGATGGAGCTCCTGCCGACCGAAGATCCGCCGCGACTGCACGCTCTCTCGGCCGTTTTCGAGACCGTGACGGAGTGCGACGAAAGCGAGTGGGTTCGAGCGGTCCTGGACTGCGGGCAAGCGGTTTGGCATCCGATCCACGGCGACCGAGTGGGCCCCTTCAGCGATATCGACGCGATGCTCAGGCATCACGACGAGCCCTATGAGGGCGCGAACTTGTTCATGGTCTGGGCGTTGTATGCGCGAGCGAGAGAAGTCGGAATCGGTGTGCTCATGGACGGCCTCGACGGCGACACGACCTTGTCGCACGGGTTCGGCCACTTGCACGAGATGGCCATGGCCGGGCGGTGGATCTCACTCGCCCGACAACTACGCGGGGTCGCGAAGACCCACGGCGCTTCGCCGTGGCCCATGCTTTGGAAGCTCTACCGCCTTCACGCGCTGCGTCCATTCATGGAAAGAAGTCCTTGGAACCTGATCGGCCGGGCGTATGGACGCGCCGAAAGGGCATTCCGCGGATCGGCCGCGACGGGCACGACAAACGCCACCCAGGCGGCCCCCTACATCAAGCCGGAACTGGCCCGCCGCACACACCTCGAAGAGCGCTGCCAGGAGTGGTTCGAAGCCAGCCCTGACCGCGCACGCACGGGCGCGGAGGAGCACTATCGGGCGATCACGGGGTGCCTCCAACCTTTCGCGCTCGAGGTGTATGACCGCACCGCCGCGGCGTTCTCGATCGAGACCCCCCACGTGTTCTGGGACAAGCGCCTCATCGAGCTCAGCCTTGCCCTCCCCGCTGAGCTCAAGCTGCACGGAGGTTGGAGTCGAGTAGTGCTGAGGCGCGCGATGCGCGGCGTACTGCCCGAGGAAGTCCTGTGGAGGCACGGCAAGGCTGACTTCGCCGCCAACGTCCGCCACGCGCTCATGTCGGTCCAAAAGGACCAGGTGGAGAAGGTGATTTTCGACCAGGACTTCGAGAGCATCGCTGATTATGTCGACGTTGATCTCGTGCGCGAAGCCCACCGACGACTCCGCGACGCGGAGGGAGAAAACTGGCGCCGCGACCTGTTCGCTCTTTGGAAGGTGGTTTCGTTGAAACTCTGGCTGACTCGTTAAGAGAAGAGCCTATGACAAGCCTCCGAAAAACACCCATGCACACACGAGGACACTCGTTGCGGCCCGAACATGCGAATTCAAAAACGTCTTTCGCCAAACAAGAAAAACCCCTTGTCGTCGGTTCCGGTAGCTGCTAAAAAAGGCAGGTACTTGTTCAACGAAACGTTCTCGCTGTCGACGATAGCTTGATCTTTCTGAGGAGGGACCAACAAGTGAAGCAAGCAACCCAAGAGAAGAAGAAAGTCGGGTACGTGAAGCCCAAGCTCGTCGTCTATGGCGACTTCGCCGAGATCACGAAGTTCAACTCCGTGGGAACGAGCGCCGACGCCGCCTTCAATCGGGATGTCCCGGCCTTCTCGTAACTTCTCGGCCGCTTCTGCCGACTAGTCGTCGCCTGTTCCACCGAGCGGAGACCGTCTCATGAAGACGGTGTCCGCTTTTTCACGTCCGGAGCCCGCGCCTCTCCCGAGTCCCGGTGCATCAACACCGAGCGCGAGGACAGGTGTTCCTCCAGCATAGCGGCGGTCTCGAATAGCTCTGAGAGCGAGTCCTTCCGTGTGAAGCGGAACACCGGAACCTCGTGGGCAATCCGGGCGGCGTGGGGCATCAGGCCGACCGTCCCCGCGATGCCGTGCAGCAGGTCGCGGTACTGGCACAGGTCGACGAGTTGGAGGAGGGCCTCTTCGGGCGGTACGGGGCTGATCGACGGCTCGGTCCCTTCGTCCAGCAGGTAGACGGAACGGAGTCCCGCGCCTATCTCGAGCTCGTGCGCGTGCGGATCGAGCCGCCGTTTCTCCGTGCGATCATCCACCGTCGGGAACGAATCCGAGGGCTTGCCCAGGCGTGCGAGAGCGTCGGGCCAGAGCTTCAGAGCGGTAATTCCCGGCCTCACCTGCGGGGGGCTCGCCGCCGTATCGATGACGGTGACGTCGTCCGCCACCAAAGAGTAGCCCTTGCTGCTGAGCGCGGCCGCCAGGCTCGACTTACCTCTCCCCGACGCGCCGGCGAGGGCGACGACGGAATCTCCTGCCAACACAGCGCTCGCGTGTAGCGGATACCAGCCACGCTGCTGTGCGACGAGACAGAATATCGGACCGAGCACCGTCTGTTGAAAGAGCTGAGGATCGATGTCTGCCGCAGGCTGCACGATGACTTCCGACGCATCCCGAATCAGGAATCGCCCGACGCCATCCCAGAACAGGCGAATCTCATCCGGTTTCGTCTCGACCCAGCAATCGAATTCGGCGGGCTGACTGTCACCAGGGTCGACGGTTCCCACTCGGATCACGACATCGGCATCTCCTCCGCCGACTGCGAGGCCGGGAAGGAAGATCTCCGACTCGAACGTGAGTCCGTAGGCTTTGAAAGAGACTGGTTCGTTCAATCGCACGGTTCGGGCGGGGAAACAGGGAGACGGGGCCGCAAGATTACAACGTTGCCCAAGTCCGGAGCGAACGTTTTCGGCGACCAGCGGCCCTCACCATATCGACGCCTCAGTGTTCGCCCAGCATGGGAGCCTTTGATCGTGGCGTGAGTCTCTGAGACCCGATCGAGAGGAGACCGTCCGAGCCCCGAAACAAGAGCGAAAGCGGCACTCGAAAGGCGTTCCAAGCGGGCCCCCGCGAACAGGTTATTGTGCGCCAGACGACGGTGGAGGAGCCCAAAAAGTCCATCCGGCTCCACATCCTACCTTCAAGACACGCATCAATGATCGAATGCAGCACGCGCAGACTTAGCGGGCCGACTGATTTCTTCGCGTCGAGTAGCGCCGGTCGGAAGCCGGCGTCGATCTCGGCCAGTTCGTGCTTTTCGAGGTAGGTCAGCATCACGTACAGCGCGGTGGCGACACGTTGGTCGTCAAGCCATCCGGCAATCAGGTTCCAGTCGATGTCGTGCTCCGGGTTCTGCAGAGTGACCACGAAGTCGAGCAGCCCGTTGCAGACCAACGGTATCCTCAAGTCGTAGCACCAGTGGGACGCGGTGTAGACGAGGCTGAGCTCGGGACCCAGCCGATAGACGGGTCGTCCATCGCACTCCGAGAGGAAGCGATGCGAAAGGACCGATTCGGTCTCGAAGGCGGGCACCATGCCGAGCTGAGTATTGGGGCCGGCCAGCTCGCGATGGACCTCGACCCGCACGTCGGTTTCCGGGTGCACAAATGGCCGCGAGTGGTGGTGGTCCGTGTAAAAACGCTCGGGCATTCGCAAGGCTTCCAACTCGTAACCGAGCCGCAGAAGGCCCTCCTCGAAACCCCGCAGGTCATCTGCATCCACTAGCAGGTCGATGTCACCCATCCTGCGCAAGCGGCGAGCGGGGTATCGGTCGCGGGTATCGATCCCTTTCAGTAGGGTGACGTGGTCCGAGACCCCGGGCGCCATGTCGAGAATGCCGTGAAGAGCGGCCGTCTGCCGATCGGTTGTGTTCTTGGCGGCAAGTGCCGCACACGCCACCGGTAGAGAGTAGGAAGCCGGGAGCAAATCCTCGACGTCATCGACCGCCATGTGGAGTAGCGGTGCAAGTCCCAACACGATGGCCGTTTCCGCCTGCACGTCGTCGAGGCGAATTGAGTCAGGTGCAGGCAGCTGCAATGCTACGGTGCGGAATAGGGTGATGACTGCAGGCGTATTGGTCATCGCGATGTGAGAATCTCGGCCGGCTCGCTTTGGGGGTAGCGTAGATGAAACGTCTCATCGATCAAAGTTCAAGATGAGCGGAATCGGCGGGGTCCTCTACCACGATGGTCGAGAAGTTACCGAGCACGCGCTGGGCGACCTCGTCGACCTGTGCGCCCACCGCGGGCCGCACGGGCGGGGACTCTGGACGTCGGGCTCCGTCGGCCTCGGCCAGCGGCTGCTGATCCCGGGCGAACCCGCACCCCCTCGTCCGCGCCGCCTCGAGTTGAACGCCGACGGCGTCATCGTCGTCGCCGACGCGCGGCTGCACAACCGCGGTGAGCTGGCGCGCTCGCTGCATCTGGCCGAATCCGACGCTTCCGAGATGTCCTGCGGCGACCTGATCCGCGCGGCTTATCAGGAGTGGGGCGACCGATGCATCGATCACTTGCTCGGCGATTTCGCCTTCGCGATTTGGGACAGTCGCGCTCGGAGGCTCTTCTGCGCCCGCGACCATTTCGGCGTACGCCCCTTCTATTACGCGGCCCCGGAAAAGGCTTTCGTCTTTGCCTCAGAGCTGAAATCGATCCGCGCAATGGAAGAGATTGACGACCGCGTGAACGAGGTGAGAATCGCCGAGTATCTGGCGAGCATCATCCTCGACAACTCCAGCACTTTCTACGCGGGCATTCGTCGATTGCCGCCCGGCCACACCCTCGTCGTCGAGGGAGGCACCGCGACGACCAGCTGTTACTGGGAGCTCGGGAGAATCGACACTCCGAATTCCGCCCCACCTGAGCGGTTGGTGGAGGAATTCCGCGAGATCTTCTACGAGGCGGTTCGGTGCCGTATGCGCGGCGACCAACCACTGGGCGTGTTGCTGAGCGGTGGACTCGATTCGTCGACCATCGCCGGGGCGATGATGGACATCATGGGCGACGAGCCCGCGGGCCGCCTCCACGCTTTCTCCGCCGTTTTCGAGACCGTGCGCGAGTGCGACGAAAGCGCGTACGTCAGCGCGGTCTTGAGCCGAGGGCAAACGAGCCGGCATTCGATTCAGGGGGACGAATTCGGCCCGTTCAGCGACCTCGACAGGATGAACTGGCACCAGGAAGAGCCCTACGAGGCACCGAATCTGTTCATGGTCTGGGCGCTCTGTGATCTGGCGAAGAGCACAGGCGTCGGGGTTCTTCTGGACGGGTACGACGGCGATACGACGCTCTCGCACGGGCAGGGCTATCTCCATGAAATGGCGATCGCCGGACAGTGGGTCTCCCTGGTCACCCAACTGCGAGGCTTGGGCGCGATTCACGGCGGCTCCGCGTGGAAGGCGTTTTGGAGCCTTTACAGCTTCTACGCGCTCCGCCCACTCATGGAGAAGGGCGCCAACAGCATGATCGGCCGGTCGTTGCGGCGAGCGCGAAGGCTCGTTGGTGCGGGATCCGTAGCCGGCGCCGACGAGGACTCACCCTCTCAGGAAAATCGCCATATCAACCCTGCGCTGGCTCGGCGGACAGAGCTCGATCAACGGCAAGGGGAGTGGGCCAAAGCGAGCCCGGAACGGGTGCGGAGCGGGGCGGAGGGTCATCACCGGACGATCACCGGCTGCGTCCAGCCCTTCGCGCTCGAAGTCTACGACCGAACCGCGGCGGCGTTTTCCATCGAACTGGCCCATCCGTTCTGGGACAAACGCCTGGTCGAGTTCAGTCTGTCGCTTCCCGGTGAGCTCAAGCTCGACCGTGGCTGGAGTCGCATGGTGCTGAGGCGGGCGATGCGGGATGTCGTGCCCGAGAACGTGATTTGGAGAAAGAGCAAGGTGGACTTCACCCCCAACGTTCGCCACGCGTTGATGACGCTGCAGAAGGACCAGACGGAGCGCCTCATCCTCGATGGGCACCTCGAGGTAGTTTCCGACTATGTTGAAACCGAGTTCGTACGCGATGCATACCTGCGACTCCGAACGTCAAAGGACGATCGGTGGCGTTCCGATCTGTTCACCGTTTGGAAGGCAGTCTCGTTGGCACTGTGGCTGCGCGGCTGAAACGCGAGCCCATCGTGACTCATCAGAGCACACGAGAACTTATCTTGACGCAGCGGTTCTAGCCCTTGAACGGTCGTTGAGAGGCGATTCTTAGACTTTTCGAAAAGCCCCTTGTCGTTAGCTGCGGAAACTGTTACAAGTTCAACTCACTGGTGAAATGCCAGAGATTCTTTTGCGCATCGAACGGGGTTATCGTCGGGGGAACTGAAATGAAGAGCAACGAGAAATTCGAGAGTTCCAGCTACGTGAAGCCTGAGCTTGTGGTCTACGGTGACTTCGCGAAGGTCACCAAGATGACCGGTGCGGGGATGTACACCGACGCGGCGTTTACCGCCAGGACGCCGGTGCCAACCATCATCATCGCGTCGTAGCTTCTTCGGTCGCACAGACCGTCGTACTACAATTCATTGGCCTTTTCTCTGAACACGGAGAGGGGGCCATTGTTCTGTCTCCGGTAGGGTCGCCGGCCCGGCGCTGTCGACCCACCCTTCCCCAGGAGTCGCCGAGCCGTGTCTGATTCGATTTCTCTCGACTCGACCGTGGTGGCGGAGGATGGCCTGCTGCTGACCGAACTCGATCGCGAGGTGGTCATCTTGAGCAAGGCCAAGAACCTTTACTACGGGCTCAACGAGACCGGAGCACAGGTCTGGAACCTCATTCAGGAGCCGCGACCCGTTCAGGAGATCCACGACGTCATGCTGGAGAAGCTCGACGTCGAGCCGGAGGTGTGGGAGCGGGACCTGATTGACGTGCTTCAGGCACTGGTCGACCAGGGGCTGGCGAAAACGGTCGAATGAAGCGACTGCGGCAGCTTCTTGCGCTGCCGGCGACATCGCGCAACCTTCTGCTGAAGTCCGCGTTCCTCCTCTTGATCGCGCGCCTGGCGCTCGCGTGCTTTCCGTTCGAGGCCCTTCGCAAGAGAGCGCTTCGTTTCTTCCCCCCGCCGAACGCGAACGCTCCGGACTGGCTCCGCGTCGAGACCGTCGCGTGGGCCGTCGACCGCGCGGCACTGGCCGTTGGCGGCGCCTGTCTTCCGCAGGCGCTCGTCGGCGAGTGGCTTCTTCGCCGCAGCGGTCAGGCCGTGGAGTTACGCGTCGGAGTCGCCAAGGATTCGGAGGGCAAGCTAGATGCCCACGCGTGGCTGGAGGTGGACGGAAGAACGATCATCGGAGCTCTCGACGAGATGTCGCGCTATGCCACGTTCCCGTCGCTCGACATCCCGCCGACCGGCTCCTAGTGTGCCGTCTCCAACATGGCTTGACACTTGCAGAGGGAATTGCGGGCGAGATCAAGGAAGGGCCAGGAAGGCGATGCTTCGGCATCGTCGACGAGCCCTGACGCCGAGATTGCGCGCAATCCCCTCTGCCCGTAGGGTAGCGGCGGGACGGGGCGATTCCTTTGTCGCGGCTCCTCGACGATGTATGAACATCGTCGTCGTCGCCTCTCCGCGGACTCGCCCCGTCTCGCTCGCTACAAGTGTCAAGCCATGTTGGAGACAGCACACTATCGCCGGCGTGTGGCTACCGGTCGGTGCCGTCGTCGGCGGACTTCGGGCCGGCGGTGATCTCCGGAAAAGCGTCGCGATCCTGCGGCGGCCGGGTGACGTTGCGAACACCCTCGAACAGGCCGGCCCGGGCCAGCATGTGGGCGCTCGCCGGGGCGGTCAGGAACAGGAAGATCGTGACCAGCAATTCATGCAGACTGAGGTTGCCGTCGAGGATCGTGAAGTAGAGAACCGAGGCGATGAGCATTGCGCCGAGGCCGAGCGTAGTGGCCTTCGTGGGCCCGTGTAGCCGGCTGTAAAGGTCATCGAGGCGGATCAAGCCGATCGAGCCGACCAGCACGAAGCTGGCGCCGATGATGATCAAGATCGAGATCAACCCCTCCAGCAACATCTGCTACCTCCCTCTCGAACCATGGGCCGCCGTGGGCCTCTTGCCCGCCCGGTCAATCAATGCACGAACCCCGGGTCAGATACTTGCACCACGCCACCGTGCCCACGAAGCCTGCCATCGCGATGAGCAGGGCGGCCTCGAAGTACAGCGTCTGATGCAACGAGATCCCCACCAGAACCAGCATGGCGATCCCGTTGACGTAGAGCGTATCGGCGGCCATCACGCGATCCGGCATATCGGGGCCGCGCAGCAGCCGGATCAGGCACAGCACCATCGAGGTGGCCACCGCGAGGTAGCCGAATCCGAGCGCCACCGTCAGCATTCGAACACCTCCTTCAGCGGGCGCTCGTAGCGCTGCTTGATCTGGCGTATCTCCGCTTCCGGGTCGTCGGTATCGAGCACGTGCACGAGCATCTTGCTGCGGTCCGGCGTCAGCTTGGCCGTCACCGTGCCCGGAGTCATGGTGATCATGCTCCCGAGGACCAGGATCGCGTACTCATTGGTGATATCGAGCGGGATGGCGATCCAGTTCGGGCGTGGTTTCCGCCAGAAGCTCAGAATCAGTATCGCAACCACGACATTGGCCACGATCACGTCCCAGATGAAGAGCGGGACGAGCCGGAAGAGCGGACCGTATCGCTGCACGACCGGCGGATGCTCCCAGAAACTCTGTGTGAAAAGCGGCAACAGGAATCCCAAGAGCGCGCCCATGACGAGCTGCGGGGGGCCGGCCGCGTTTACCAGCAGCAGCCACAGTAGCAACAGCAAGACGCTCAGCACGGGGTGGGGGAACCAACGGAAGCGCACTTCGCTCATGGCGACTCCTCCGGCTCGTGGCCTTCCGTTGCAGGTAGGTTCGCGCCGCTCTCGAGCACGATCTCGATGTAGTCATGCGGGTCGACCAGCTGGCGCGCGGTCTCGCGTGCATAGTCGAAGATCGGCCCGGCGAACACGGCCATGGCGATCGCCACCGCCAGCATCATCGCGGCGGGAGCGACGGCGCGCGGCGGAACGGGCCCGGCGATGCTTGCTTCGTGGTCGACGTTCCAGAACAATGTGCTGCCGGCGCGGCCCACCGCCACGATGGTCAACAGCCCGGTGGTCAGGACTACCGAGAACACCCACGGCGCCGTGGGCATCTCGAGAGCGCTGGACAGGATCAGTACCTTGCCCACGAAACCACTGAGTGGCGGCAATCCCGCAACCGCGACGCCACCGAGCAGGAACATGGTGCCGAGCAGCGCCGGCTGGGCCACCGCGGGCGCGGGCTCGAGACGGTCGTGTAGGTCGCCGCGCTCGCGGCCGATCAGGTCGGCGATCAGGAACAGTGCCGCCAACACCACCGTGCTGTGCCCCATGTAGTAGATCGCGGCGGCCAGACTCTCGACGCCGCCGAGGGACACCGCGGTGAGCATGGTCCCCACCGAGGCGATGACGAGGTAGGCGATGGTTCGGCGTAGCTCTTTCGCGGCCAGCACGCCGAGCGTCCCCAGTGCCAGGGTCATGAGCGCCAGCGGCAGAAGCCACGGCTCCGCGAGGTTGGCGGCCACCCCGGCGCCGGCTCCGAAGATGACCACATAGACGCGGATGATGGCGTAGACGCCGACCTTGGTCATGATGGCGAACAGGGCCGCGACGGGTGCCGCCGCCGAGGCGTAGGTCGACGGCAGCCAGAAATAGAGCGGCAACAGCGCCGCCTTGACGCAGAACACGACCAGCAACACCAGGCCACCGGAGCGCATCAGAGCGACATCTTGCGGCGCCACGGTCGTGACCTTGACCGCCAGGTCCGCCATGTTCACCGTTCCGGTGACGGCATATAGCAAGCCCACGCCCACCAGGAACATGGCCGAGCCGGTGAGGTTGAAAATGACGTAATGCAATCCGGCACGGATCTGGTCGTCGCTTCCGCCGTGCAGCAGCAGCCCGTAAGAGGCGATCAGCAGCACCTCGAAGAAGACGAAGAGATTGAACAGGTCGCCGGTGAGGAAAGCGCCCATCAGGCCCATGAGCTGGAACTGGAACAGTGCGTGGTAGTTGGAGCCCTGCGCGTCCCAGCCCTGGACGGCGTACAGCACGCTGAGCGTGGCGACGATGGCCGTCAACAGCACCATGAAGGCGCTCAGGCGATCAAGGACCAGCGTAATGCCGTACGGTGCCGGCCACGATCCCACGAGGTAGGGCTGCGGGCCGCCCTGCGACGCCTGCCGCACGAGGATCACCGCGACCACCAGCAGAGCCAGCGTCGACAGCGCGCTCAGCCAGCGCTGGGTGCTGATGCTGGTGCGCGCGAACAGCAGCAACACCGCCGCGGTGAGGGCGGGGATGACAACCGGTGCGATGATCCAGTGATTCGTCATTCGCTCACGCCCTCACTCTGCGGGCGCCCGTCGACGTGGTCGGTACCGAGCTCGATGTTGGCGCGTACCGACAGCATCAATACGAAGGCGGTCATGGCAAAGCCGATGACGATGGCGGTGAGCACGAGTGCCTGCGGGAGGGGGTCCGGGTAGGTCTCGACGCCGTCGGTGATGATCGGTGCCAGCCCGACGTCGAGTCGGCCCATCACGAAGACGAAGAAGTTGACGGCGTAGCTGATGAGCGCCAGCCCGAGCACGACCGGGAACGTGCGTCCCCGCAACAGCAGGTAGACGCCCGCGGCCACCAGGACCCCGATCGAGGTGGCGAACAGGAGCTCCATCTCAGACCTCCTCTCGCGTCGGCATTTCCATCGTCAACTTGCGTTCGCGCTCGCGTTCCAGTGCCAGCAGGTGCTCACGCTTGTCGATCTTGGAAAGGTTTGCCATGACCAGCATCGTCGCCCCGACCACGACCAGGTATACGCCCAGGTCGAACGACACCGCGCTGGCGAGCTCGATATCGCCCACCACCGGAAGGTGGATGTGCCCGTGCGCGCTGGTCAGGAAGGGAGCGCCGAAAAACCAGCTCGCCACGCCCGTCGATCCCGCGATCAGAATGCCGAGTGCAGCGACCGGGTGAAAGTCGCGCGGCAGGCGTTGCTGTGTCCATCCCATGCCGAAGGCGACGTATTGCAGGATCAGGGCGATGGCCGTCACCAACCCGGCGATGAAACCGCCGCCGGGGGCGTTGTGTCCGCGCAAGAAGATAAATACCGACACCATCAAGGCGCCCGGAAGCAGCAGGCGCGCCACCACCGTCAGCATGAGCGGGTGCGCCGCCTCGTCGGTGAGGTCGGCACGACCGGGGCTGAGCTGGCCGAGGCCGAACTGGTCGACGAGTGCGTAGATGCCGAGCGCGGCGATGGTGAGCACGCTGATCTCGCCGAACGTATCGTAGCCGCGAAAGTCCACCAGGATGACATTCACGACGTTGTGTCCGCCGCCGCCGGGAACGCTGTTGGCGAGGTGGTACTGCGAGATCGACTCGAACGGGCGGGTCAAGACGGCGTAGACCATGGCGGTAACACCGCCGCCGGCCAGCAGCGCGAGCCCGATGTCGCGCACCCGGCGCATGGGGGGAGACTCCCGTGGCGACGACTTCGGCAACAGGTGCAGCGCCACCAGGATCAGCACGATGGTGACGAACTCTACGGACACCTGGGTGAGCGCCAGGTCCGGCGCGGAAAAATGCACGAACGCCAGCGTCACCACCAGCCCGACAACCCCGAGCATCACCAGAGCGACGAGACGGCGCCGGTGGAACACCGCCGTTCCCAGCGCCGTGACCACCAGCAGGAGCCATGCGACCACGCTGGCGTTGTCCAGCGGTGTGAAGGGTAGGGAACCACGCGAAAAGCCGTATTGCAGGAACGGCCAGGCGCCGACGATGATCGCCGAGGCAACCAACAGGCTGAGATAGCGCTGCAGCGACCCGTTCTGCAACGCCAGTGTCACGGCTCCGGACAGCTTCACTGAGCCGGCGATGACGGCGTCGTAGATGCGCTTGGCGACGATCTGCACACCGATGGTCTCGTGCAACGAGTAGAGCGCCCCGCGGCCGGCAAACAACGCGGCGCCGCCGCCGATGGCGAGCAGGCTCATGAGCAGCGGCGTATTGATGCCGTGCCATAGAGCGAGGTGGAACTCGGGCAACTCCGCACCCACCACGGCCGTGCCGGCGGTCTCCACCATGGGCTGCGCGAGGGCGTACGGCAGGAGTCCCACGGCCACACAGATGGTGACCAGCAGCGCCACCGGCAAGCGCATGCCGTTGGGCGGCTCGTGCGGGGTGTGCGGATAGCTCTCGGGCGCCTTGCCGAGGAAGGTGCCGAAGGCAAAGCGGATCGAATAGGCGACGGAGAACAAGGCCGCCAGCGTCACGATTGCCGGTACCGCCCAATCCGGCAGCCCCGCGGCGTGCACGTGTAACGACTCCTCGAGCATCATCTCCTTGCTGATGAAGCCATTCAACGGCGGCAGGCCGGCCATGGCGGCGGTGGCGATGAGCGCCAGCGTGCCGGTTACCGGCATCAACGGCCACAGCCCGCCCAGGAGTCGCATGTCACGGGTGCCGGCCTCGTGGTCGATGATCCCGGCGCTCATGAAGAGCGCGGCCTTGAAGGCGCAGTGATTGAGGATGTGGAACACGCCGGCGACGGCGGCCATCGGCGTGCCCATGCCGAACAGCAGTGTGATCACCCCGAGATGGCTGATGGTCGAATAGGCGAGCACGGCCTTGAGATCGGTCTTGAAGAACGTCCAGTACGCCGCCAGCGTCATGGTGATGAGCCCGGCGCCGCCGACCAGCCAGAGCCACATCTCGGTGCCGGCGAACACCGGGAAGATGCGCGCCAGCAGGAACACTCCCGCCTTGACCATGGTGGCGGAGTGCAGGTAGGCGCTCACCGGTGTCGGCGCAGCCATCGCGTGGGGCAACCAGAAGTGGAACGGAAACTGTGCCGACTTCGTGAACGCGCCGAGAAGAATCAATACCAGCGCCAGTCCGTGCATCGGGCTGGCCTGCACCAAGTCGCGCGATTGCAGGATCGTCGACAGCTCATAGCTGCCGACGATGTTCCCCAGGATGATCACGCCCGCAAGCATCGCCAGGCCGCCGAGGCCGGTGACCACCAGCGCCATGCGCGCGCCTTGCCGGCCTTCGGACGTATGGCTCCAGTAGCCGATCAGCAAGAACGAGCTCAAGCTGGTGAGCTCCCAGAAGACGACAAGCGTGAGCACGTTGTCCGCGAGCACGACCCCCAACATCGCTCCCATGAACAGCAGCAAGTAGGCGTAGAAGCGGCCGAGCGTATCTTCGGTCGGCAGGTACGAGTGGGCGTACGTGATGATCAGCAGGCCGATTCCGGTGATCAGGAAGGCGAACATGAAGCCCAGGCCATCGAGCATGAACGAGGCATTCCAGCCGATGGCGGGGATCCAGCCGACGCTGAAACGCGTCGTGGTATGGGCGAAGACGGCCGACGATTGCGACAGCAGCAGAGCCAACGAGGTCCCCGCGACGGCCCCGGCGGAGAGGGCGGCGAGGTTGCGACTACGGCGCGCTGCCAGGGGCGGGATCACCATCCCGATGAGTGGCAGCAGTACGATGAGAATGAGCGTCATGACGACTCGCTCGATGCCATCTGATCGTGTCTCCGGCGCTTGGGCTTTCCAGTCGTCGACGCCATCGCGTTCCGGCCTCGCATCGGCCCGGCGACGACGCGCCACCGGGAGTCATGCTCCCCGGCGCTGGTAAGAATAGCGGAAGAGGCCGCCCGCGTCTTCCAACCGCGCGGGGGCCGTCCCGCGAGCCACTCCTCACGTCACGGCTTCCTCGCCACCCCGGCCTTTTCTATTCCGCGCGCATTGCCACGATCGGGTCGACGCGGGTGGCTCGACGGGCAGGGAAGAAGCAGGCGAGTGCCGCGAGCGCGATCAGCGCCAGCGGCACGAGCACGAAGCTCACCGCGTCGAAGCCGCCCGACCGCAGCATCTCTCCCTGCTCGGGAGGCAGGGCGATGAACGATGCCATCAATCGGCTGACGGCAATGGCGCCGACGAGGCCGACGGCAGCCCCGGCCAACGCCATACGCAAGCCGTCCTCCAGGACGTGGCGCATGACGGCCCGGCTGGTGGCGCCGAGCGCGATACGGATGCTCATCTCGCGTCTGCTTTGTGACACCACGAAGGCGATCAGGCCGTAGATTCCGACCGCGGCGAGCAGGATCGCTCCGATCGACAGGCCGGACAGGATCGCCGAGATCATCCGTTGCGGCAACAAGAAGTCGATCACCACCTGTTCGAGGCTTCTCACCTCGGTGATCGGCAGGTCGGCGTCGACGTTCCAGACGGCCTGGCGGATGGCGCCGGTCATCTCCGTTGCATCGCCCTCGGTGCGGGCCACAATGCGGAAATATCGCCGCGGGTTCTGCGACATCGACAGGTAGACCTTCTCGTGGACTTCGCCGAGATCGCCGTGCTTTGTGTCAGCGACGATGCCGACGATCCGCACAGGGGTGCCTTCGAGGAGCATTTGTTGACCGACCGGCTCGGTGCCGGGCCAGTGGCGTTCGGCCAATACGTCGTTGATCAGCGCCGCCCGCATCGTGTCTCTCGTGTCCCGGGTGTCGAAGGTTCTCCCGGCGAGCAACGGAACACCCATGACGCGGAAATACTCGGACGACACGTGCAGCGTGATCGCCGTCGGCAACTCGGCGTCGGAAGGGGTGTCCGTAGCGGCTACAGCGAACGGGCGCCTGTCGGATTCGTGGTTCAGCGGCAGGTGATTGACCGTTGCGGCCGCGACAACGCCCGGCATGCCGGCCGCCTCCTCGGCAACTCGAGCGTGGAAGTCCAGCACCTGCTCGGCCTCCGGATAGAGCTCGGTGTCGAGAACCACGAGCATCGTCATGACGTCGCTGCTGTCGAAGCCCGTGTCGGCGCTGCGCATCTCGCCGAGGGCCCGAATCATGGTGGAGGTTCCGGTCAACAGCACCAGCGCCATGGCGATCTGCCCGGCCACCAGGACGCGTCGCAAGCGCAGGCCTCCACGCGACGAAGTCGCCGCCTTGCCGTCTTTGAGGGCGCCGGTGAGCTGTATGTTCGATGCCCGGATGGCCGGAACCAGACCGAAGGTGACCGCGGTGACCATCGTCACGCCGAGCGTGAACAGCAGCGTCGTGACGTCGATGCCGATCTCGCCGACGCGGTAGAGATCCGCCGGAATCACCGTCGCCATCGTGCCCACCAACCAGTAGGCAAGCGCCACCCCCAGCGCTCCGCCGGCGGTGGCGAGTAGCACACTTTCTATCAGGAACTGACGCACGAGCTGGCCGCGTGTCGCGCCGAGCGCGGTGCGGATCGCCACTTCTCGGTTCCTCCCGAAGGCTCGCGCCAGCAACAGCCCGGAGACATTGGCGCAGGCGATCAAGAGGACGAAGCCCCCGGCCACCAGAAGGATGGCCGACATCACCTGAAGGATCTCGTACGCGAAGTTCAAAGCCGAGCGTAGGTCCACGACGCTGACGCCGGCATCGGCGTTGGCGGCCGGGTACTCCGCCTGGAGGGCGCGGGCGATGCTGTCCATCTCTGCCTGGGCCTCTCGCATCGTGACGCCTTCGGCGAGCCGACCGACCACCTGCAGGAAGCGTGCGTCCCGTGGTCGGCCGGCCTCATCGAGCGCCCAGGGCAGCCAGATCTTCGTGGTGACCAGCGGAAAGACGAACTCGGGCGGCATGACGCCGATGATCGCGCGGGTTTCGCCGTTGATCTCGAGCGTTTCTCCGAGGACGCCGGGATCCGCTCCGAAGTCGCTCTGCCAATACCCATGGCTGAGGACGACGACGCCGGTGTTCCCCGGCCGGTCCTCGCCGGGCTGAAAACCGCGCCCATGGGCCGGCTCCACGCCGAGCACCTCGAAGATGTTGGCCGAAACGAGACCGGATGCGATGCGCTCCGGTTGCTCTCTCCCGGTGAGGGTCTCCGAGCTGTAATTGAAAGCCGCCATGTCCACGAAGCTCTCACTGCGGTTGCGCCAGTCGCGGAAGTTCGGGTAGGAGACGCGCGACGAAAAGAAGCTCTGTCGCGGGGCGGTCTCCCAAAGATGCACGAGAGCCTCGGGATCTTCGAACGGTAGCGGTCGCAGCAAGTAGGCGTTGATAAGGCTGAAGGTCGGGGTAAGCGAACCGATGCCCAGCGCCAAGGCGAGCACGGCGACCACCGTGAACCCGGGATTGCCGGCCAACCCTCGCACGGCGTAACGCACGTCTTTCATCCAATCAGAGAACATGCCGACGATCGTCCTTTCGTGGCGTCGTCGCCGGCGGGTCCAGAGCCGGCGCGACTCGTGGGCAGGAAAGCTGACCGCCTGCCACCAGTACCAGAGGTCCGAGCGAGCTCGGCCTCTCGTTTGTCGTCGGATGAGATAGAGCTCGGCGAGAGAGTCCAGAACCTCGGCGCGCTCGGTTTCGCTCAGTCGGGGACCCAACGGAGAGCGACCGAGGATCTTGCCCGCGAGAAGGCGCTGGGCGAGCCGCGGCGGTGCGCTCATTTCTTGTCGAGCGCCGGGTCGAGGCCTTCCCACAGCGCTTCGAGCTCGCGTCGCGAATCGCGCAGTCGCTCGAGGCCCGGTTCCTCGATCTCGAAGTATCGGCGCGCGCGGCCACCCGCTTCGCCGGTCGTCATTCTCGATCGAACCAGGCCTTTCCGCTCCAGCCGGCGCAGCGCGATGTAGACGGCTGCCGGGGCGACGGGCTTGCCCGTGCGCCCTTCGAGCTCGATCACGATGGGAACGCTGTAGGACTCGGATCCGAGCCGCAGGATCGCGAGCAACACCTTGTGTTCGAATTCGCCGAGACCTTCGCGTCCCATCCTGGTTCTCCGATCGTGCGGGCGTCGTGCGACCGAGTGGCCTGCGGCCGGCGCCCTTCGGCAGTGGCCGCTGGTCTCCGGTTACCCGAAGCGCGGGAACAACGCTATCTCATCGCTGTTAACTAGCATTGCTAGTGAACATACGGAAGACTAGCACTGTTAGTTTCGGTTCGTCAGTCTGTTAGCTCACCGATCTCCAGAGTGCGACGGGAGCGAGGCACGCGAATTTTCTGTTCCATTCATTCGCGGCGACTGTCTAATTCCTACATGAGCCAGCCGAGGTACGCGTAGTGAACGCCGCCTCGCGCGGCTCACCCTCGATTCTGATGGCGTACAGAACCATTAACCGGAGATCCGTCATGACCCGACGAGCCAACGTCCTTGCTGTCTTCTTCGTTCTCGCTTGCTTCAGCGCCGCCGGCGCCGCGCTGCCGGCGCCGCGCTTTCTGGCGAAGTTCGGCTCATCGGGTACGGGTATGGGAGGGTTTGCTTCTCCCCGTTTCATCGCCATCGATGCCGATCTCGAGATCGTCGTGACGGATTTCAGCAACAACCTCGTCCAGCGGTTCGATCTCTCCGGCAATCACCTCGGTGACACCGGCGGTGCCGGTACGCAAGAAGGGCAGTTCGACGGGCCGCTGGGAATCGGATCCGATGCGGGGAACAGCTTCTTCGTCGCCGATTCGCTCAACCATCGCATTCAGAAGTTCGATGCGGGCGGCAACTTCGCCATGATGTGGGGGTGGGGCGTCCAGACCGGGGCGACCGCCTTCGAGACGTGCACCGTCTCTTGCCGGCAAGGTGTCGCCGGTGCGGGTACCGGACAGCTGGACCGACCGAGCGGCCTTGCCGTCGACGGATCGGGGAACGTTCTCGTGGTCGACAGCAACAACGATCGTGTGCAGATCTTCAACGGCTCAACAGGCGCCCACCTCGCAAGCTTCGGCGGCACCGGAGTAGGGAACGGCCAGTTCGACGGTGCATACGGTATTGCGCTCGATACGGCGGGCAATCGATACATCGCGGAGCAGGACAATCACCGGTTTCAGAAGTTCGATACGTCCAACAACTTCGTCGCCGCCGTGGGGTCTTTCGGAACCGGCAAGGGCCAGTTCGACGGGCCAAGCGGAATCACGGTCGATCGGAACGACAACGTCTACGTCACCGAAGACAACGACCGTGTGAGCGTTTTCGATACGGCCGGGAACTTCTTGATGATGTTCGGTTTTGGAGTGCTCGATGGATCCGTTGCGTATCAGGTTTGTACCGCGGCGGCGACGAGCTGCCTGACGGGTGACTCGGGCACCGGCGACGGTCAGTTCGGCAACCCGGAGGGGATCGTCGCTGATCCCTTCGGCAACGCTTTCGTCGTCGACACACAGAACAACCGCGTCCAGAAGCTGGGACCGGGCTTCTTCGTGCTGGACGGGTTCGGTGGGGTGCACGCGGGCGGCGGGACGGCCGCGATGACCCCGGCAACGCCGTACTTCGGCTTCGACATCGCCCGCGACATCGCGGTCAAGACGGATGGGACCCCCGGCTACTACGTCCTGGATGGTTTCGGCGGCACCCACAACGGAGGCGGCGCTCCCGTCTTCGTCGCGAAGACGCCGTACCTGGGCTTCGACATCGCCAAGGATATGGAGCTGGCTCCCGGTACCGCTCTCGGGCACTACGTCCTGGATGGGTTCGGCGGTGTGCACGCCGGTGGTGGCGCCCCGGCCCTGGCGCCGGCGACCCCGTATTTCGGCTTCGATATTGCCAAGGACCTCGAGCTCGCCGGCGCTGGTTACTACGTCTTCGATGGCTTTGGCGGCGTGCATGCCGGCGGCGGAGCGCCGACGATGGTGGGAGGAAGTCCCTACTTCGGGTTTGACGCGGGCGCCGCCATGGAGCTCGCCGGTACGGGCTTCTATGTGCTGGATCGGTTCGGCGGCGTGCACGCCGGTGGTGGTGCGCCGGTGATGACCCCAGCGACCCCGTATTTCGGCTTCGACGCGGCGCGGGACATCGAGCTCGGGGTGACCGGTTACTACGTTCTCGACGGGTTCGGCGCGATCCACGCGGGCGGCGGCGCCATCGGCGTTGTGCCGGCGACTCCCTATTTCGGTTTCGACGCAGCACGTGACCTGGAGATCGGATGAGATAGCGTTGGGGCCGGTTGTCCGCTCCCCCATCCGGATGTAGCCTTCGATTCGAGTCCCGGCTCGACGCCTGCGGCGACTCGCCGGCCCCACCGGCGCGAGCCTCTTGACCTTCAGGAGGCGTCCATGCTGCATCCTCCCCGCTGCCTCGTCGACGATCTCTCGCGGATCCCCGCCTCGGCTCTCTTCTTCGCCGGGCTCCTGTTTGCATTCCTCGGCGGCATCGAGCCCGCCCTCGCGCAGGGGCGCGGAGGCCCAGCGGAAGACGGCGTTCAAGTCGCGCAACCGGTTCCTGAGCCGCGCTTCGAATACGTCGGGCCGACCAGCGCCGGCCGCATATCGGCGGCGGCCGCGGTTGCGGGGCGGCCCGGCGTCTACTACGCCGGCGCTGCCTCGGGTGGGGCCTGGAAGTCCGTCGACGGCGGCGTGACCTGGGAACCGACGTTCGACGACGAGACCTCGCAGGCTATCGGCGCGCTGGCCGTCTCCCGGAGCAACCCGGACATCGTCTGGGCGGGCACCGGCGAGGCGTGGGCGGTGCGCGACATGGACATGGAGGGCGACGGAATCTACAAGTCGACCGACGCCGGCGACACCTGGACGAAGATGGGTC
Organism: uncultured Acidobacteriota bacterium; assembly: GCA_964430745.1. GTDB lineage: Bacteria > Acidobacteriota > UBA890 > UBA890 > UBA890 > CBDCGW01. The sequence goes on from CAYSHI010000001.1 coordinate 39,648, forward strand.
TCGAGGAGACCGGCCGGATCGGCACCATTGTCATCGATCCCAGGGACGAGAACGTTGTAATGGCATGCGCGCTCGGGCGTGCCACCGGCCCCCAGCGCGAGCGTGGTGTTTTTCGCACAGAAGACGGTGGGCGTACCTGGGAGCAGGTGCTCTTCGTCGACGAGGACACGGGCTGCTCGGGATTGCAGATGTCGCACCAGGCCCCGGACGTCGTGCTGGCGAGTACCTGGGAGGTGTTCCTGCAGACCCACGTTCTCGAAAGTGGGGGCATGGGCAGCGGCATCTACAAGTCGACGGACGGCGGAAGGACATTCGACAGGATCGAGGCCTCCGGCCTGCCGCGCTCGCCCTACGGCAAGACGGACGTGGCCATCGCACCGTCGGACGGCGACCGCATGTACGCGCTCATTCAGACCGGCGAAGACGGCGTCAAGGGGTTGGCCTCGGAGGCTCAAGGGTCCTTGTGGCGCTCGGACGACGCCGGCGGCACCTGGAGCAACGTCAGCTGGGACCGACGATTGATCGGCCGCGCCGGCTACTACATCCGCGTTCGTGTGGCGCCGGATGATCCGGATCATCTGATGGTCGCCAACAGCTCGCTCTGGGAGTCGTCCGACGGCGGCCGGACGTTCGACCGTGGCCCGCGTGGTTGCGGCGATTGCCACGACATCTGGTGGGACGTCAATCCGGACCAGGCGGGCCACTTCATGATCACCGGCGACGGCGGCATGGGCATTTACGGGTCACCGGCCAACCCGGGCGGCAATACCGGCGTGCGGCTGCCTATCGGGCAGATGTACCGTGTCACGGTCGACGAGCGGTACCCCTACTGGGTGTACTCCGACCGGCAGGACGACGGCAGCATGCGCATCGCCAGCAACCGACCGATCGTTCCGGACAACGTGCCGTCGTACGCACCACCTCCGCGACCCGAGCCGCCGGCGGGTGGCGGCGGCCGCGGCGGTTTCGGGTTCGGCGGGCGTGGAGGCGCCCCCGCGGGCCCGCCGCAGGAGAGCATGCCGTCGTGTGAATCCGGTTATACGTACCCCGAGCCGGGAAACCACCGCTTCGTGTGGGGCACCTGCTACGCCGCTCACGTGGCCACATTCGACGAGCTCAGCGGGCTGCGCCGCTCGGTAAGCCCGTGGATGCACACGCTCGATCACGACCCGATCGATCTCAAATATCGCTGCCAGTGGTCGCCTCCGCTTGCCATCGACTGGTTCGACAAATCCGTCTACTTCGGCTGCCAGGTCATCTTCCGCACCCGCGACCGCGGCCAGACCTGGGAGGTGATCAGCCCCGACCTGTCCACCGGTGATCCGAGCCGCGTGCGGTTTTCCGGCGGCGTGGTCGGGGACAACCTCGGGCAGTTCTACGGCGCCACCATCTCGGCCATCGCGCCGTCGCGCACCGAGCAGGGTGTGGTATGGGTCGGCACCAACGACGGCAAGGTGTGGATCTCACGGGACGCCGGCGCCAATTGGACAGACCTGAGCGACAACCTCGACATGCCGCCGTGGGGCCTGGTGCGCCGCATCGACGCTTCGCACCACGATCCGGCCGCGGCCTACATGGCGGTCGACTACCACCTCGTCGACCAGCGCGACCCGTACTTCTTCAAGACCGACGACTACGGTCAGACGTGGACGCGGATCGACGCCGACCTACCCAAGGGACACCCCCTCGACTACGCGCTGTCGATCGCCGAGCACCCTCAGCGGCCCGAGGTTCTGTTCGCCGGTACCGGCCATGCCTTCTTCTACTCGCGCGACGCCGGCGACACGTGGACGCAGTTCAAGGACCGCTTGCCGGCGACGCCGGTGAACTGGATCGAGGTACCGAAGAACGCGCCCGAGGTGGCGGTGGCGACATATGGCCGCGGCGTGTGGATCCTGCGCGACGTCTGGCGGCTCGAGATCGGTGACGAAGAGCTGCGCGCCGACGACCTCGTCATTCATGAGCCCCGCCCCGCCATCCGCCAGGCGACAGGAGGCGAGGCGACGTTCGTCTTTACCCTCAACGCCGCGCCGACCGGACCGATCGCGATGGAGATCCTCGACGGCGGCGGCGAGGTTGTCTCCACGACCCAAGTTCGGGCGCAAGAAGGACTGAACCAGGCCACCTGGGACCTACGCTACCCCGCGCCTGACCGGCCGGTGCTGCGCTCATTGCCGCCCGACAATCCGCACATCTGGGAGGCGGGCCGTTGGGAAGGTCGCGCCCGCGAAGTGAGCCACTGGGGTCTCGGCGCCGCCGGGTGGCAGCCGCCGGCCGCGCCGGGCAACTACACCGTGCGCATGACCTTCGACGGCCGGCGTTACGAGAAGCCCTTCGAGATCTGGCGCGACGTCACACTGCCGTCGACCGACTCCGATCTGGTCGCCGGTACGCGGCTGCAAAGCAACATCGTGGCGGCCATCAACGAGGTGACCGACAAGATCAACCGCATCGAGATCATGCGCATGCAGGTCGAGGATCTGCGCGAGCAGCACGCCAACGACGCCGAGATCAACGACGCGCTGGCCGGGCTCTACGAAAAGATGTACACCACCGAGCTGCATTTTCTGTCGCGCACCGAGATGCACAGCGACGACAAGTGGTACGTGGAGAAGTACAGGCTCTACATGAACCTGGTGTGGTTGCTGGCCGAGGTCGGGGGCCGCGGCGGCGATGTCGCCGGCGGCGCCGGCTACAGGCCAACCAACGCCGCGCTGGGCGTGTTCGAGGATCGCCTGCGTGACCTCGATGCCGCCCGCATCGATTTCGATCGTCTTATGGAAGAGGTCGAGGCATTCAACCGGGCGCACGAGGGACGGTTGCCGTCGATCATCGGCCGGATGCGTTGAGTCGGCCGGCCCGGTCGATGCCGAATGCCGAGCAAACGCGGGAAGCGGCTCGCGGGCCCGGGACTCGCTCGCCTCACTCTTGCGCGGAGCAGCCCGGTAGCCTGAACGCCCCGATGCGCGTGGAGTAGCTCGAGGCGCCCCGCTTCAGATAGTCGCCGACGTACCAGATGGTGCAGTCGTCGGACGGATCGATGGCGGTCTGCGTGTAGTCCTGCCAGCGGAGCGTGCTCGTCTGTGAGTCTTCGCCCTCGGCGAGAACGGCCTCGCGGAGTGTCATGACGCCGAGCGGGTCATCCGCCAGCCGGGCGGCGAAACGTTGGCCGGGGTAGTGGGGCGTGCCGCCGAACGAGTATCCGATGCCGATGTTTCCGCGGGCATCGATCGCCGGGCTCGCCATCCAGCGGTAGAAGCCGTCGGGCGCGTACGTGCCCTGCTGCCGGAGAGTGACTGTCCGGTCGGGACCCACGTCGAGCTCGTACCAGCGAACGCCGCCGCCGCCCGCCTCCGTGGCCACGGAATGCACGGCCACGATCGACTCGCGCCCGTCGATGTTGCGGTAGACCAGGCGGGCCATGATCTTGTCGCCCTGGGAATCGATGTGCCGGTCGGTTCCCGGCTGCCGCACGCAGTTCGTCAGCTGGCCGTCGCACAGGTAGTGATACGGCGCCACGTCGATCTTCTCCGGACCGGACAGCGTCGTGTTCGACGGATCGCTCCAGTCCACGTGGAACTGCCAGACGTAGATTCCGTCGTCGTCGAAATCGCCGCGGAGCTGCATGCCGCCCGTAGCCATCATGATGTTGGGCGCGCCCGGCGGCGGCAGCGCCTGTCCGTCGAGATCGGCGTTATTGAGGAAATTCACGTCGGCCACGATGACGCACTGCTCCGAGGCGGGCTCGCCACGAAGCATGGCGGCGCGATCCACGACGCAGGCGTGCTTCTGAATCACGTCGTCGCCGGTGCTGGTGGGCACGTAATAACCATCCGGCCACACCGCCGGGCGCGGGTAGTCCGGGAAGAGCGGGCGCATGAACTCGTAGCGATGGTACGAGCCCATCGGGTCGGGGCTCGTGCTCACCGCGTAACACATGGAGTACGGCCCCTCCTCGGGCGGTGGGCGGTCCGCTCGTCCCCCGCTGCCCTGCGCGGTGCCCTCGGTGCCCGGCTCGGGGGGTGACGGGACGAAGAGGGGGGCGGCCGCACCGGGCTGGTCGGTTACGCCCGGTGGACTCGAATAGACCGTGACGCCGGATTGCCAGACCTCCGGTTGGTCGGGCCGTGCCGGGGCCCTTCGGAACAAGGGCATCACGACGAGCCAACGCTGCGCGAGCTGGTCGTAGCGGACCACCGCGTCGCCGTTGTTGCTCGCCTCGCACGCCCCGCCGAAACCGTAGAACACGGTGTTTGTCGGCACCGCCCCGTACAGCACCCGCCCGGTCGTATCGTAGAGGTCACCCGCCTTGGTGAAGATGGCCAGGCGGGAGTTCACCGTTTGGACGATGTGGTTCGGGCCCACGGCGAGGCTGTTGTCCGAGGGGTTTCGCCCGGCCGCCGGACCCTGCGGGCCGTCGAATCCCACGCCGAGTCCGTCGAAGCTCGCGATCAGCTCCGCCGGAGGTCGTGATCCCTGGGACGCCTGCTCGATGGAGGCCGGCGCGGTCCCGGGATCGAGCGCCTGATCAGGGGCGCACGACGGAATTGCCCCGACAAGGGCGGTGATGGCCAGCGCCTTCGTAACCGTGGCCGGGAACGTGTTGGTGAATCCGCTGCGGGTGATCAACCGGTTCCTCGCAATTGAAAAGCCGTATCCCATTCGCGCACGGTGGGGTGGGGCAGTTAGGTCCCGCCGCCGGGCGCTTTCGATTCTACCGGTAGCGGCGAGGCGTTCCACACCCTTCGAGTCGACCCTCTCGACGGTTATCCTGACAGGGCCGCCGTGGCAAGCTCGACGCCACTCTGCCGATACTGAAAAGCCTCCGCAAGGTCCTCCTCGCCGATTTCCTCGCGCCCGCTCAGATCGGCCAGCGTGCGGGCCACGCGCAGCACTCGATGCCATCCGCGCGCCGAGACCTCCAGCTCCGCGGCTTGCTCGCGAGCCCGCTGCCGCTGGGCGGACGTCAGTCGGCAGGCGAGTCGAAGCAGCTTGGTGGGTAGGGCGGCGTTCGTTTGGGCAGCGATTCTTCCGTCGAAAGGAAGCTCCTTCCAGCGTCGGCGCTGCGCAGCACGGGCGGCGACGACCCGCCCGCGCACGGCATCTGAGGGTTCGCCGCGGACTTGCTCTCTGATCAGCTCGTCGAGTTGCACCGGCTCGACGTTGACAACGAGGTCGATGCGATCCAGGAGCGGCCCCGACAAGCGTCGCCAATAGCCGCGGGTTTGCCCCGACGTGCAACGGCATCGATCGGACTGAGCACCGTGGCCGCAGGGGCAGGGGTTCATCGCTCCGACGAGCTGGAAGCGAGCGGGCAAGCACGCCGACCGGCCGCCGCGCACGAGGTTGATGTGAGCCTCCTCCAGCGGCTGCCGCAGGCACTCCAGGGCCGCTCGGCGAAACTCCGGCAGCTCGTCGAGGAAGAGCACGCCGCCGTGCGCGAGGCTCGCCTCGCCGGGCCGCGGCGGCACGCCGCCTCCCACGAGACCGGCGGGTGTGACGGAGTGGTGCGGAGCCCGGAAGGGCCGCTGGCTCAGGAGTCCTCGCCCGTCGAGCTTGCCGACCACGGAATAGACGACGCTGGTCTCGAGCGCTTCGTCGTGCGAAAGGGGAGGGAGGATGCCGGGCAGCGCGCGTGCCAGCAGCGTCTTTCCCGCCCCGGGAAGTCCGATCATCAGCAGGTGATGGCCGCCGGCGGCGGCGACCTCGAGGGCACGTCGAGCCACGAGGTGTCCGGCGATCTCGCTCAGGTCGGTTCCGGAGTGGGCGGTGATCCGTGGAGCCGTTGCGGGCGTCTCGGGCTCCAGCTCTCCCCGGGCCCAGCCGATGGCCTCCGACAGGGAGCTGATGGCGACCACCGCGACTCCCTCGACGGCCGCTGCCTCGGCGCCGTTGCCGGCCGGCACGAGCACCCGCTCGAGGCCGGCTCGTCGCGCGGTGAGGGTGGCCGGCAGCACGCCCGGCACCGGCCGCACCGAGCCGTCGAGCTGCAGCTCGCCGAGACAGAGCGTTTCTCCGAAGCGATCCGGGGGGGCGATGCCTTCCGCTACGAGCAAGCCCAGGGCGATGGGCAGATCGAGCCCTGACCCTGCTTTCGGATGGTCGGCGGGGGCCAGGTTGATGGTCGTTTTTCGTGGCTCGAGAAAGACCTCCGAGCTGCGGCACGCCCCGTGGATCCGGTCCATGCTCTCGCGAACGGCTTTGCCGGGGAGGCCGGAGATGCTCACCGTCGGGATGCCGTTGTCTCGATGCACCTCGACTGTCACGAGGGTGGAATCAACGCCGGTGACAACAGCGGACTTCACGGCGCCGAAGCGCGCGCGGGGAGAGGTGGCCATCTGATCTCCGTATGTCGGGGGCCCGGCGGCGGGGAGTGCCGATGCCTTTGCCCACGGAGACGGCCACGAGCGGATGCTTTCCGCCCTCGAGAGGAACAAAACCCATCGAGTCATCCAGCCACGCGGCCAAAACGGTGGCCGGGAGGAATGCGGATTCGGTTCAGCGTCCCGGAATCGTCAGCGTATCGCCCGGATGAATCACGCTGCGCGACGACAGGCCGTTGGCCTGCAGCAGGTTGCGAAGCGAGATACCGTGGCGATCGGCGATGGTCCCCAGGGTGTCGCCGCGTCGCGCCGTGTAGCGGCCGGAGCCGCC
>CAYSHI010000002.1:0-20016 GCA_964430745.1 uncultured Acidobacteriota bacterium
GTGGCACTGGTCGGAGCGACGACAAGTGCCACGCCGATCGCGAGCGTCAAGATCAGCAATGTCGCCCTTGCCAGGTTCCGTGTAGAGGTTCTCTTCAGGCTTTTCATCGTGGATTCCTCCTGTGAGTTTCGGGAATGGGCGAGGTTCGTAGCAACTGCCGCACGTTCCATCGGGCGGCTCATGACGCCCCCTGACGCACGAGCTCGACCCGCCGGTTGTTTTGCCGCCCTTCGGGCGTGTCGTTCGAATCCACCGGCTTCGACTCACCAAATCCCACGGCTGCGAGCCGATCGCCGTCGATGCCGTAGTGCTCGATCAGGAACAGCCGCACCGACTCGGCGCGGCGCTCCGACAGCTCCTGGTTGCTGCCCTCCTCGCCGGTGGCGTCGGTGTGCCCCTCGATCGCGATCCGCAGCTCCGCGTGCTCCTGGAGCATGTCTCCGATCTCGTCGAGCGTCGGCGTGGACTCGGGCAGGATGCGGTCGCTGTTGACGTCGAACAGCACGCCTCGGGTGGCGACGCGGCCTTCCTCGGCGAGCTTGTCGTAGAGGTCGCGGCCCCCCTCGGCGATACGGATCTCCGCGACGTACACCGGTTTGTCTTGGCGGCCCAGCAGGCCGAAGTAGATGGCATCGCCGCGCGTCAGCTCGACGACGGGGACGTTGGCGATGCGGGTCTCGTTGACGTAGACGCGGGCGTGCCGATCATCGACCATGATCCGCGCGGTGACGATCTGATCGCGCATGCGCAGGTCATCGACGGACGAGAGCGGCGTGTGCCACGTCTCCATGAGCCCGCTGCCGATCCAGTAGCCGAAGTTGAAGTGGGCGACCTTGGGTTGGCCGTTCGCCGGCGGCTCCTCGGTGAGCACGATCGCTTCCGAGCCTCCGGGGCCATGCAGATCGAACTCGATGGTGAACTGTTCCGGAACGACGCCGTCCGGCAGTGGGATCTTGAACAGGGCGACGCTGGTGGCGCGCAGCAGCCGCCTGCCGTTCCACTCCACGAGCTCCATGTTGCCGCGCATGTACTCGAGCTCGCGGGGGAAGTCGCCGACGTCGTCATCCGCGAAGTCGGTGGCGGCCAGCACGCGGTCACCGGGAACGAAGTCGTAGTTCGCCCAGACGCCTTCGCCGGGTGAGCCGGGGGTGCCGTTGTCGGCCCCGCTCGCCTCGGCGGACAGGTCGACGCCGGCGCGCTCGGCGGCGATTTCGCGGTCGGTGATCGGCACACCGTCGTCGTCGACGATGAGGTCGTCCTCGTCGGCGTCGTAGTAGATCGCCTCGTCGTCACTCCTCAGCGCGTCGGTGGAGCACGCGGCGTCACGGATGGGGCAGCGGATGGCGTCGCGGATGAGCCGGTCGATCTGGAACTCGACCTCGCTCTGCACGGCGCGCTTCGCGGCCCTCTTCAGGCTGCCGAGCTGCGCCTCGGCCGGCTGTGGAAGCACCGCTGCGACGAGAATGGCCAGCGCCAGACCGAGCAGCGCGATGCGGGGTCGTCCTTTGTTCATGAGAGCCTCCTTCGTCGAGGGCCGTCTTCCGTCCGCCATCCGGACGGGCCAGGCGGCCCTGCTTGATGGTTGAGGCGCAGGAAGCCGGCGATGTGCGCCAGGTTTCTTCCAGGCTCGCGACGATGTGGGCTGGAGAAGGCCGGGTCACGCCCCTTCTCGGCGCCACAATTGGCCACGAGATGCAGGCGACCGGGGTTAGACGGCACACACCGCCCGTCGCCACCGCCCGGTGTTCGTTGAGATGAGGGCGGCCAATCGGCTAGTTTCTTGGCTCGGCCGAGTACGAGCCGGACCGAATTGCGGAGTGGCAAACTCCCGGACCGACCGGTTCCCGGCTGGCCCCAGCCCCGACACAGAGGTGCGGATGTCCGGATCGACGCACGAAATCACCCGCCTGCTGCAGGAATGGAGCGACGGCAGCGACGACGCCTTCGATCGTCTGATTCCGCTCGTCTACGACGATCTGAGCCGGATCGCCCGGCGCCAGCTCCAGGGCGAGCGGGCCGGACACACGCTCTGCACCCAGGCGCTGGTGCACGAGTCCTACCTCAATCTGATCGGAAAACCGGGAGATTCGTGGCGCAATCGATCCCAGTTTTTCGCCGTAGCATCCAAAGCAATGCGCCGGATCCTGATCGACGAGGCGCGGCGGCGCCGCGCCGCCCGCCGGGGCGGCGATGCCCGCCGCGTCACCTGGACGGACCGGGACGGCGCCGAAGAGCGAGACCTCGATGAGCTGCTGGCAATCGACGACACCCTCACGAAGCTGGCCGAGCGAAGTCCGCGGATGGCCCGGGTGGTCGAGTGCCGGGTTTTCGGCGGCATGACGGTGCAGGAAACCGCCGAGGCGCTGGAAACGTCGCCTCGCACGGTGGATCGCGAGTGGACGCGCGCCAAGACCTATATCTACCGCGAGCTGCAAGACGAGCGCGCCACACCGGACGAGCAATGAACGAAGACGCAGAGCGCTGGGAGGAGATCGACGGCCTTTTCGAGGCCGCCCTCGAGCGCTCGCCCGAAGAAAGAACGGACTTCATCGCCGATGCGTGCGGTGATGACGAGGAGTTGCGTGCCGCGGTCGAGAGTCTCGTAGCCGACAGCGGCGCCTCCGACGACTACTGGCGCGAGGCGGCAAACCCGCTGATGGATCGCGTGCGAGCAAACCTGGTGGCGGAGCCGAACGGGCAGGAAAGCTCTGACGATCCCGAGCATGTCGGCCCCTATCGGCTCATCGGCCACCTCGGTCGCGGCGGCATGGGCACCGTATACCTTGGCGAACGGGCCGACGGCGAGTTCGATCACCGCGTGGCGGTGAAGCTGCTGCGTCGCGGCCTCGATACCGACGACATCATCCGCCGCTTTCAGGCCGAGCGGCAGATCCTCGCCTCGCTCGACCATGCCAACATCGGCCGGCTCCTCGACGGCGGCACCACCGACGACGGACGACCGTTCGTCGTCATGGAGCACGTCGACGGCGTACCGATCACCGAGTACTGCGACAACGGGCGACTATCGATCCCCGAACGCTTGGCGCTGTTCGAGATCGTGTTGCGCGCCGTGCGCCACGCCCACAGCCACCTGGTGATCCATCGTGATCTGAAGCCGTCCAATATCCTGGTCACCGAGGGCGGCGCCGTGAAACTCCTCGACTTCGGCATCGCCAAGCTCGTCGACGACACCGACCCCTCGTCGGGAGAGTTGACCCGCACCGGCATGCGCCTGATGACGCCCGGTTACGCCAGCCCGGAGCAGCTAGCCGGCGTGCCGGTCACCACGGCGTCCGATGTTTTCCAACTGGGCTTGCTGCTCTACGACCTGCTCACCGGTGTGAGGCCGTTCGGGGACAGCGAGACTTCACCCCAGGAGCTCGAGCGTCGCACGCTCGAGGACCCGGTGGAGCGACCCAGCCGCCGGATCGCGACGCTCCTACGGGCGACGGAGGGCAACGCCGATCTGCTCGCCGCACGACGCGCGACGACGCCGGGCCGGCTGCGCCGGCGGTTGGCCGGCGACCTCGACGACATCACTCAGATGGCGCTGCGCAAGGAGCCGGATGAGCGCTACGCCTCCGTCGACCAGCTCCTCGACGATCTGACCCGGTACCGCAACGGTGAGCCCGTCGTTGCCGGCGCCGGGGCGACGCGGTATCGGATGAGCAAGTTCGTCGTCCGGCATCGCTGGGGCGTCGCCGCCGCCGCGGTGCTGCTGTTCACCGCCACCGGCTACGTGGCCACGCTCAACGTCCAGTCGCGCCGTATCGCCAGCGAGCGCGACCGCGCCCAGATCGAGGCACGGCGCGCCGAGCAGGTAACCGCCTTCATGGCGTCGGTCTTCGGCGGTGCCGATCCGGATGAAACTCTCGGCGAAGAGATCACCGCGGCGGAGTTGCTCGAGCGCGGCGTCGACCGCGTTGGAGCGGAGCTCGGGGACGAGCCCGAGCTCCGCGCAGAGATGCTTCATGCCCTGGGAAGCGCCTATGCGGGCCTGGGCTCGTATGATCGTGCGCGCGAGCTTCTGGGCGAGGCGGTCGTGTTGCGCCGCGAGATCTACGGTTCAGAGCACGAGAAGGTGGCCGAGAGTCTGGTGAAGCTTGGCTCCGCGCACGCGCAGGCGCGCAATTTCGAAGCCGCCGAGTCGCCCCTGCAGGAAGCTCTCGCGATCCGCCGCGCCGTGCACGGCGAAAGAGACCAAAGAGTGGCCGAGGCCTCGGCCACTCTGGCGGGGACATACCGGAATCTCGGCCGAACCGACGAGGCCACGGTGCTGATGCGGGAGGCCCTCGAGATCTTCCGGGTCGACCCGGGCCCCGACAGCACGGAGTACGTCAACGCCCTCGCCAGCCTTGCCTACGTGTTGCGCGCCGGCGGTGACCTTCCGGGCGCCGAAGCCCTCTACCGCGAAGCGCTCCCGAAGCAGCGAGAGCTCTTCGGGCCCGGGAGCACCCAGTTGATGTCGACGCTCAACAACCTCGCCTATGTGCTCAAGCTCCGCGGCGAGCTCGCGGAGGCCGGACAGCTTTATCGAGAGGCGCTCGATCTCCTCGAGGCAGCGTATGGGCGGGGCCACCCGAACACGCTGACGGTTTCCAACAACCTGGGCAAGGTGATCTGGGACCAGGGAGACCGCGTCGCGGCGATCGCGTTGCGAAGGGAGGGCGTTGAAGCGGCCATCGCGCAATGGCCCGGGGGACACTGGAGGGTGGGCGCCGAGCATGCGAGTCTGGGCATCATTCTGATGCAGGCAAACAACTACACCGAGGCCGATACCGCGTTGTCTGAAGCCGTTCGAATCTACGACGAGCAACTCGGCCCGCAGCACCCCTGGACCGCCCGCACCGGCGCCTGGCTCGGCGCGTCATCGGCTCTGCAAGGACGCCACGAGGCGGCAGCCCGTGTGTTCGACATTGTTCTGGCGACCCTGCGTCCGATTGCAGCGGAACGTGGCTTTCCGGATTTCGAGCGCCAAGAGATCGAGGCGTTCGCCGACTTTCTCGAGGAGCGCGGCCTCACGACGGAGAGCGAGCGCTTCCGTGCACTCCTGCGTGACGACGGTTGAGGGGCCCCTGAGGGCTCCTGGTGACTCGTGGACACTGGTTGCGTTTATTACGCAAATCGCTCGGAGGGTCGAGCTTCGCGCGCGTAGGGGACCGTACTAGGCTTTCGGCGTGGTGCCCCCCCCCCTTTGGCTCACCGCCTCCTCGAGAATGGAACCCGATCGAAGACATGCGATCTCCATCGCTGCGACCTTTACCAGCGAGCCCGTCGAGGCGACGCTGAAGTACTGGCTGCACGCGCTCGGTGTTGACGGCCACGTAGAGTTCGCGCCCTACAATCAGGTCTTTCAGCATCTCCTCGACGCCAACAGTCTGTTGCATGCTCGAGATCCGGGTCTCAATGTCGTGCTGTTGCGGCTCGAGGACTGGATGCGCGGCGGGGGAGGGCCGAGCGCGGAGGGGGAGCTCGATCAGCTCGCACGTGAGTTCGCCGAGACTCTTGTCGCCGCGACGCGCAGGACTTCGCGGCCGTTCCTCGTGATCGTCTGTCCCTCGGATCCATCGGTGGAAGCGAGCTGCTCCGCGGTTTTCCGCGACGTTGAGGCCTGGCTGCAGGAGAGCCTCTCGGGGCGACCGGGAGCGCACCTTGTAACCGGCACTCGACTGCGGGATCTGTACCCCGTCCACGACTACTACGATCCCGTGGCGGCCGAGCTCGGTGAGGTTCCCTACACAGCGGAGTTCTTCGCCGTGCTCGGCACGATGATCGCGCGTGTCGACGACGCCGTGCGACGGCCGCCGCGCAAGGTCATCGCCCTGGACTGCGACATGACGCTGTGGGAAGGCGTCTGCGGCGAGGACGGCCCGCAGGGCGTCCGGGTCGATGGTCCGCGCCGCGCGCTCCAGCGTTTCATGATCGACCGCAGCGACGAGGGAATGCTGCTGTGTCTGTGCAGCAAGAACGACGAGGCAGACGTGCGCCGGGTCTTCGAGCAGCAGCCCGAGATGTTGTTGCGGCAGCGACACCTGGTCGGCTCCCGGATCAACTGGCAGTCCAAGCCCGAGAACCTGCGCTCGCTGGCCGAGGAGCTGGGCGTGAGCCTCGACACGTTCATTTTCGTCGACGACGACCCGGTCGAGTGCGCAGCCGTCGAGGCGGAGTGCCCCCAAGTGCTGACCGTGAGGTTGCCCGGCGACTCACAGCAGATACGACCCTTCCTCGATCACGTCTGGGAATTCGACAAGGGTCTGATCACGTCGGAGGATCGCCGGCGGACGTCGATGTACCGAGCGGAGGCACGCCGCCTGCGTGCCCGGAGCGAGACACCATCGTTGAGCGACTTTCTCCGGGGGCTGGAGCTCGACGTGAGGTTTTTGGAGGTAGGCGCCGACGAGCTCCATCGTGCTTCCCAGCTCACCTATCGAACCAACCAGATGAACTTCACCACGGTGCGGCAGTCGGAGACGGATATTCGCAACGCCTGCGCCGACGGGCGGCGCGAATGTCACGTCGTACACGTCCGCGATCGTTTCGGTGACTACGGCATCGTCGGCGTGCTGATCTTCGGCGCAAACGGTGCCGATATCGACGTCGATACGTTTTTGCTCAGCTGCAGGGCTCTCGGTCGAGGTGTCGAGCAACGTATGGTCGCCCGGCTCGGGCAACTCGCGCTCGATCGTGGACTCGACCGCGTGAAGTTTCCGTATCGTGCGACGCCGAAAAACAGTGTGGCGCTCTCTTTTCTACGCTCGATCGCCGCGGACTACGAGAGATCGGACGGGCCGACGACGTGCTTCGAGATTCCGGCGACGATCGCTGCCGGCGCTGTCTACCGGCCGGACGAGGAGCGCTCCCCGAGGCCCGGCGACGGCGCGAGCGAAGTGCCGGGCCCGCCCCGCTCCATCGGAATCGGCGTGTCGCCTGGCGCGCATTCAGAGCAACGATCGAGGACCGCCCGGCGGCCGAGCCGACCTGCCGAGATCGTCGAAGCCGTCGCCGAGTTCGAGCGGCGATTGCGGCCCGATTCGGAGGTTCCGTTTGTCGGGCCGAGTACGCCGGCCGAAGAGACGCTCGCGGCGATCTGGAGCGAGGTCCTCAACGTCGAGCGGGTCGGTGTCGATGACAACTTCTTCCAGCTCGGAGGCGATTCGTTGGCGCTCACCCGCATCGTGGCGCGGATCGCGGACCGGCTCGGTGCGAACGTCCCGCTCGAAGCCTTCTTCGAGGCGCCGACCATCGCCCAACTGGCACTCGTCGTGGGCGAAGGGGAGGCGGAGGGCGATGACATGTCGGCGGCCGGTCGATCGTCGTGGGCGTTGTTGGGGTCGCAGCGGGCGTCGGGACCCGCGCCGGCGAGCGACGGTGTGGCATCGATCACCGTTGTCGGCACCGTCACACACGGCCGCCAGGATCTGCTGGAGCGGTGTGCCTCGAGCTACGTCTCCAACGCCCAGCGACACGGCAGAGAGTGTCGTTACGTCGTCGTCGACGACTCATCTTCCGAGGGGGCGCGGGAACGATGCCGCGCCTCACTGAGTCGCCTTGCGACGGCGACCGGGGCGACGATCGGCTACGCGGGGCTGGAGGAGAAGGATCGGTTTGCCGAAGAGCTGATCCGCGACGGAGATCTGCAACCGGAGGTCGTGAGATTCGCCTTGTTCGGGGCGGAGCAGTTCCGACTCACCCCCGGAGCCAACCGTAACGCGTTGTTGCTCGACTCGATGGGTGAGCAGGTGCTCAGCACCGACGACGACACCGTGTGCCGCATCGGAACGGTGCCGGTCGAATCGCCGGGCGTCGGCCTCGTCGCAGGTCGGGACCCGGCGGAGTTCTGGTTTTTCGGCGATCGGCAGGCGGCGATCGCCGACGCCGCATTCGTCGATATGGACGTCGTGAGCGTCCATGAAGAGCTACTCGGTCAGCGGGTCGAGGACCTGGTCAATGGGTCCGCCGCCGCTCCGCCGCTCGCGTCCGACTCGCCGCCACTCCGGCACGACTCGCCGGTGCCCGGGTCCGACGCGCCGGCACTCGGGTCCGACGCGCAGATCGGCGAGGCGTTTCGGCGGCGGCTCGAATCGGGAAGCGCACGCGTCGCGGTGACGATCAACGGACTTCTCGGTGATTGTGGTCTCGGCGCGCCGTTCGGGTTCTGGATCGGGCCGATGGGGCCGCTCTTGCTGGACGAAGAATCGCGCGCGCGCTTCATGGCGTCGGAGGAGTCATACCGAACGGCGTGCTCGAGCCGGGAGATTCGCCGCGCCACGACCCGCGCCTGCATCAGCGACCACACGTTCTCCATGAGTACCTTCATGGGCCTCGACAACCGTGAGATTCTGCCGCCGTTCATGCCCGTGCAGCGCGGCGAAGATCTGGTCTTCGGTACGACGGTGTGGACCTGCGCGCGGGATGCATTCTTCGGGCACGTCCCCCGGACACTCCTGCACGCACCGGAACATCGTCGATCGTTCTGGCCGGGCGAGTTGTTGCGGACGGCTTCGGGGATCGACACGGCGCGGCTCATGATTGCGTTGGTTGACTCTTACGTTCCCGGCGCCGCCGCCACGGACCGAGCCGGCTGCCTCCGCGGCCTCGGCGAATATCTCGGCGAGCTGGCTTCGCGGCCCTCGACGGATTTCATGGAGGTTTGTCGTACCGCCATCGACCGCTCGAGCGATCGTTTCGTGTCGCTGCTGCAAGCGGCACTGGACCGTCACGACGGCTCTCCCGACTACTGGGCGAGGGACCTCCGCGACTACCTGCGGCGGCTGCGCGAGGCGAAGGATGCACCCGACTACGTCGTGCCACTCGATCTGCGAATCAACAGGTCGCGCGACGAGGCTCGTGCGCTCACCCGGAAGCTGGTGGCCGAGTTCGGGCGTCTGCTGGTGTGGTGGCCCGAGATCTGCGATGCGGCCCGGGACCTCAAGCGCCGAGGTCGCGGGCTTTCGGCTGCCGTATCGTGATGCGAGACGATTCGCCGGCGCACGCGCGGGCTCAGGCGCCGGCACGGGCCGGGGGCCTTTCCTCGGCTAGCGAAGCGCCGCTCTCGTTCGCGCAGCGAAGGATTTGGTTCCTCGAGGAGTTCGAGGGCGGGGATCCTGTCTTCAATCTGCGGACGGCGTTGAGATTGCTCGGGCCGCTCGACGACGACGGGTTGTGCGCGTCGCTCGATCTCCTCGTCGCCCGGCATGCGGCGTTGCGAACCACGTTCGGTAGCGTCGATGGGACGCCCGTGCAGCGAGTCAGCGAGGCGCGACCATTCGAGCTGGGACGAACCGATCTCTCCGGGCTGGCCGACGCCGATCGGGCGGCCGAGCTTCGCCGACTGTTCGTCGAGAGGTCGCGGGAGGCCTTCGATCTCTCGCTGAGCCCACTGATTCGCGGCGACTTGTTTCGACTCCAGCCCGACGAGCACGTGCTTCTGCTGGTGATGCATCACATCGCCGCCGACGGTTGGTCGACAAACCTCCTCCTCCATGAGCTCGCCACGCTCTATGGGGCGAATTGCGCGGACCGGTCGGAGGGCGTTCCCGATCCGGAGCTTCAATACGTTGATTTCGCCGCCCGGCAACACGAACAGTGGGGTCGAGAGGGGCTCGCCGCCCAGCTGGAGCACTGGAAGCGCCACCTCGCCGGTGCGCCGCCGGTCCTGGAGCTTCCCTCCGATCATCCACGCCCCCGTGCGCGCACCTCGGCCGGAGCCCGATGGGAGACACGAGTTCCCGCGCAGCTCGCCGAGGCGTTGCGGGAACTGGGTCGCGCGGAGGGCTGCACCACGTTCATGGTTCTTCTCGCCGCCTACGCGACGTTGTTGTCGCGCTACACCGGCGAGGAGGACGTTGTCGTCGGGGCTCCCATTGCCGGGCGCAACCGGGCAGAGCTCGAGGGGATCGTCGGTTTCTTCGTCAACACGCTGGCGTTGAGGATCGACCTCTCGGAACGTCCCACGTGGCGCGAGGTCCTGCGGCGGGTCCGGAAGGTCACCTTGTCGGCATACGCGAATCAGGACCTGCCGTTCGAGAAGTTGGTAGAGGAGCTTCAACCTCCGCGCACACTCAGCCACACGCCGTTGTTTCAAACGATGTTGGCGTTCCAGAACGTACCGGGGTCTGCTGTCGACTTCCATGGCCTGACCGCGGAGCGCGTGGATTTCGATTGCGGAACGTCGAACTTCAACGTCAGCCTCTTCGTCGACGACGTTGCCGGGGACACGATCAGGTTGACGGTCGAGTACAGCACCGAGCTGTTCGAGGCCGAGACGATCGAGCGCTTCACGGAGCACTTCGGGGTCCTGTTACAGGGGATCGTGGAGCGGCCGGATGCCCGCCTTTCGGAGCTGCCGTTGTTGCCGCCCGCGGGGCAGCAAGAGTTGCTAGTCGGGATATCGGGGCCCCAGGTCGAGCCCGAGGGCGGTCTCGTGCACGAGATGATCGAGGCTCAGGTCGACCGTTCTCCGGAGGTCACGGCGATCGCGTTCGGCGAGCACGAGATCAGCTACCGGGAGCTCGAGGATCGCGCCAATCGCGCTGCGCACCACCTACGCTCTCTCGGGATCGGCCACGAGTCCGTTGTGGGCATCCTCCTGGAACGATCGCCCGAGATGGTCGTCGCCGTTCTGGGCGTGCTGAAGGCGGGAGCCGCCTACCTCCCGCTCGATCCGGGCTTCCCGGAGGCGCGGCTGGCGTTCATGCTTCGGGACGCCGGTGCCGCGGTGGTGTTGACGCAGGAGTCGCTGCGCCCCGCCGTCGCCGCCTGGGACGGACGACTCGTTTCCGTGGACGGAGATCGGGAGGCGATTCGCGAGCATCCCGATCATCGGCTCGATTCAGGCGTCGCCGCAGATCACCTGAGCTACGTGATCTACACCTCGGGCTCCACCGGGCAGCCCAAGGGTGTGCAGATCGAGCACGGCGCGGTGGCGAATCTGCTTTCGAGCCTGCGGCGGAACCCCGGCGTGGTCGCCGCCGATCGTTGGCTGGCGGTCACGACGCTGTCGTTCGACATCTCGGTGCCGGAGCTCCTCCTGCCGCTGACGGTCGGCGCTCGTGTCGTCCTGGCATCTCGGGAGGTCGCGGGCGATGGTCGCTTGCTCCTGCGAGAGATCGAGCGGTCGGGTGCGACGATCATGCAGGCGACGCCCGCCTCGTGGCACATGCTGCTGGCGGCGGGGTGGGAAGGGACTCCCCGCCTGAAGGTTTTGTGCGGCGGGGAGGCACTGTCCGAGGACCTGGCGGCGCAGCTCGTGCGGCATGCGGAGTCGGTCTGGAACATGTACGGACCGACGGAGGCCACCGTGTGGTCCTCGCTGTGGCGGGTGCCCGACGACGTGGACCGTATTCTGATCGGGAAGCCCATCGCCAACACCACGATGTACGTACTTGATGAGCAACGGGGGCCCGTACCTCCGGGTGTCGCCGGTGAGATTTACATCGGAGGCGACGGCGTAGGGAGGGGTTATCAGCGCCGCCCGGGGCTCTCCGCAGAGCATTTCGTGAGCGATCCGTTCGATGCCGGCAGGCGCCGCCGGCTTTACCGAACCGGCGACCTCGGCCGCTGTGATCGCGGGGGCAACGTCGAGTTCATCCGCCGGATGGACGATCAGGCGAAGGTGCGCGGGTTTCGCATCGAGCTTGGAGAGATCGAGAGCGTGCTCGCCAAGCATCCGGCGGTCCAACAGGCCGTCGCCACCGTGCAGGAGATCTCGGCGGCTGATCGACGCCTGGTCGTGTTCTTCGTGCCGGCCCCTCATCTGGCCGCTTCGGTTACCGCCTTGCGTCGGCACGCTCGACTCGAGCTCCCTGACTACATGATCCCGCAATACTTCGTGGAGCTGGACAGTCTGCCGGTCACCGAGAGCGGGAAGATCGATCGCCGTGCCCTGCCGCGGGCTTTCTCGATAGCGTCCTCAGCGATCGCATCCGTTGCACCGCGTACGCGGACCGAAAGACTGGTCGCCGAAATCTGGGGAGAGGCGTTGGGCGTGGACGGCATCGGCGTTCATGACAACTTCTTCGATCTTGGAGGGCACTCGCTTCTCTCCGCCCAGGTCATTGCCCGCATCGAAAAGGCCACCGGCGCGCAGCTTTCGCTGCGAACGATCATGCTCGACACGTTGGAGCAACTCGCCGCAGCCGTGGCGGCCCGATGAGCGCGGCGCCTCGGTGGAGCGCGACATGAAGCCATTCTTCTTCGGCGAAGAGGGCAAGCAGTTGTACGGCGTCTACCACCAGCCCGTCGTCACGGCGGAGCCCGCAGGCCGCGTACTCATCTGCAATGCGCTCGGGCACGAGCATCTGTATTCCCACCGCTCTCTGAGCCTGCTCGCGCGCCGCCTGGCCTCAGATGGTTTTCACGTCCTGCGCTTCGACTACTTCGGCACCGGCAATTCGGCGGGGCACTCCAGCGAGGGCTCGGTGGCGCAATGGAAGGCAGACGTCCGCGACGCGGCCGAGGAACTCGGAGAGCTCTCCGGCGCTTCCCGGATTTCGATCCTCGGCCTGCGGGCCGGCGCCGCGCTCGCGAGCGCGGTGTCGTCCGCGATAGAGGGGATCCGCGACCTCGTCTTGTGGGATCCCGTCGTCTGCGGAGCCGGATATCTGGCGCAGTTGCAGGAGATGCACGAGAGGGTCGTTGTCCATCGCTCGGGAACCCGGGGCGGCTACGGGGACCAGCTCCTCGGTTTTCCGTACCCGGAGGCCCTGCGGCGGGAGCTCAGCGAGTTGAACTTGGTGGACGCCAAGGTCAACGCCGAGAGAATCGTTCTGCTGACATCGGAAGCCGGTGCGGAGGCGGATGTGGTCCGCGCTCACCTCGAGAGCTCGAGTCCTCGATTCGAAGCGCGACAGTTGCCGGGTTCTGTTCAGTGGTACACGGAAAGCGGCGATCCGTACGGAGTCAGGTTGGACGGCGCAGCGGCGAGGGTCGTTTCGAGCTTGTTCAGAGAGGACCCGAGATGATCGAACGCGCCCGCACCTTCGGAGATACCGCCGAGCTTGCCTGCGTGATCACCGAAGGTGCGCCGCGGTCGGCGCAAGACGATCTGCCCGCCGTCGTCATGTGGAACGCCGGTTTGTTGCCCAGTGTGGGTCCGTATCGCATGTACGTGGACCTCGCGCGGAGGCTGGCGGAGTCGGGCTTCACGGCGATGCGGTTCGACCTGAGCGGCATCGGCGACAGCGCTCCGGACAAGAGCGCCGAGTTCTCCGAGGAGAGGGCCGTATCCGAGGTTCGCCAGGCCATGGATTTCATCGAATCGAGCCGCGGCGTGTCTTCGTTCGTTTTGGTCGGGCTGTGCTCGGGAGCGGTGGACTCACATTACGTCGCGGTCGAGGACGCCAGAGTTCGTGGAGCAGTCATGCTTGATGGCTACGCCTATCGGACCGGCGGGTTCTATCTGCGGCATTACGGCTCGAGGGCACTCCGCCTGCCGACCTGGCTGCGGTGGATTGGGCGAGGCGCGGGTGCGCTTCGTCGGGATGTCGATGGGCCTGCGGATCCGAAGCTTCTGCTCGACGAACTGAACTATCGCGAGTACCCGTCGAGAGAGCGGGCGGAGGAAGACGTTGAGCGCCTCGTCGAGAGAGGCGCCCGCCTGCTGTACGTGTACTCGGGAGGGGCGGAGGGGCACTTCAACAACGGGCGCCAGTTCCGAGAGATGTTTCCCCGGGTCTGTCAGCATCCGGGTGTGCAGGTGCTTCACCTTCCCGAC
This sequence comes from uncultured Acidobacteriota bacterium, assembly GCA_964430745.1. Lineage (GTDB taxonomy): Bacteria > Acidobacteriota > UBA890 > UBA890 > UBA890 > CBDCGW01. The sequence goes on from CAYSHI010000002.1 coordinate 13,715, forward strand.
GCCGATCACCTGTACACGGTGATAGATGATCGAGAGGAATTGATACGCGCGATCTGCACCTGGTTCGAAGCGAAGTTCGGGGTGCGCCGAGGTCGGAAATGAACAGCGACGACGCCCCGGAGATCTCGGTCGTCATTCCGGTATTCGATCAGCCGGCGGAGCTCGAGCGGTGTCTTGCGGCACTCCAGCAACAGAGCTCTCCGCATCCACGATTCGAGGTGGTGGTCGTGGACAACGCGCCGGAGACGCCGGTGGCGGAGGTTGTGGACCGGTTCCCGTTCGCACGCTACGGCACGGAACCGACGCCGGGCTCCTACGCCGCCCGCAATCGTGGCGTCGACCTGGCCCGGGGAGAGCTCCTGGCGTTTACCGACGCCGACTGCCGACCGGACCGGCGCTGGCTGGCCAACGGGGCTCGCGCGATGCGCGACCTCGAAGGCCCCGGACTGGTGGCCGGCGAAGTCGAGCTCACGTATCGGAACGCGGAACGACTCACGGCGGCCGAGCTTTTCGAGATGGTCTTCGGGTTTCCCCAGGAGACGTACATAGAATGGGGGTTTGCCGCGACCGCGAACATGTTCACCACTCGCGAGACCATCGCCCGGGTGGGGGGCTTCGATGCCTCGCTGATGTCCGGTGGCGACATGGAATGGGGACAGAGATTGCGGGACAAAGGTCTTCCGCAGGCATTTGCGGCCGACGCGCGCGTCCTCCACGGGGCACGATCCTCGATGGTCGAGTTGTGCAAGAAGTCCGCCCGCGTGGCGGGCGGACTTCAGAACGTTGCCGAACAGCGCGGGGAGGGCACGCATGGGCTGCCTCGCCACGCCTTCGAGCAACTCGTCAAGATGTGGAGAATCCGCGGAAGTCTCTCCGATCCCCGGCTGTTCCGGGCCACGGACAAGCTCCGGTTCGCTCTTGCTGTCTGGCTCGTCGAACTTGTCCAGACTCTCGAGAGGTATCGAGTTCACTATGGCGGCACGCCGCGGCGGCTCTGATGCCGTGCGCGCTTCACGATCCCGATGACCGACACTGACAGCCACGACCCGCGACCGCCCGGCGAGATCGGGGGCGACGGGGACCTGCGGACGCATCAACCGGAGTCCGGCGGTCACCGGCAGCCGGATCAAGCGGAGGCCAACGGGCACCTGCGAACGGATCAGGCGGAGGCCAACCTGCGGACCCGCGCCGTGCGCGGAGGGCTGGCGACGATGGGCGTCCAGGCTTTCCAGTTTTCTCTGGGATTGGCCTCCACCGCGATTCTGGCGCGGCTGTTGATGCCTTCGGATTTCGGCCTGATCGCGATGGCGGCGACGCTCACGAACCTCCTGCTTCCGTTCGCCGACGTCGGGCTGTCGGCGCTGACGGTGCAGATCCGGAGCCTGACGGAAACCCAGGCCACGACGCTGTTTTGGATCAACGTGGGCCTCGGGCTGGCGATCACGGCCCTGCTGATCGGCCTCGCGCCGGGCGTCGCGTGGTTTTACGAAGAGCCGGAGCTGGTCGCCCCGACGGTTGCCCTCGCACTGGCGTTCGCGGTCGGCGGCCTCGGCGTGCAGCACTCGGCGTTGCTTCGCCGCCAAATGCGATTCGAATCCCTCGCCGTCGTCCAAGTTTGCTCGCTGACGATGGGTGTCGCCGCCGGGGTGGCCGGCGCGCTGGCGGGTGCCGGGTACTGGGCGCTCGTGTTCATGTCGTTGGCCCAGCAGGTGGCCTACGTGACGGGAGCGTGGCTGGTCTCGGGGTGGCGGCCGGGCTTCTCCTTCAGATACGACAGCATCCGCCCGATGCTGAGCTTCGGCGCCGGTTTGACCGGCTTTCGGGTCCTGACCTATCTCGCGAACAACGCCGACAACGTCGTCATCGGTCGCGTCGTCGGCACGACGGCTCTCGGGCTGTATTCCAAGGCCTACTCCCTTTTGCTTCTGCCGGTGCGGAGGGTTCGGGGGCCGGCCGCGGAGGTGGTCGTCCCGGCCTTGAGCAGGCTCCAGGACGACACCGCTCGCTTCCGCGATTACTACCTCAAGGCGATCACGCTGGTCACGGCGGTGGGCATGCCGTTGGTAGCGTCTCTGTTCGTATTTGCGCAGGAGGCGGTGCTGCTCGTTCTAGGACCGCAATGGCAGGAGTCGGTGCCCCTGTTCCAGGCGTTGGCGCCCGCGGCTTTCCTGGGGACGTTCAACGTCGCCGGAAGCTGGGCCTGCATGCCCTTCGGTAGAACGGGGAGGCTGTTCCGGTGGCAGGTCCTGGCGACCAGCGGATTGGTGGTGGCATTCCTGATCGGCGCCCGCTGGGGAGCGTTGGGTGTGGCGATCGGACTGTCCGTTGCCACGGTGGTCCTGCGCGTGCCGGCAGTGGTTTACCTCCTCAGGGGCTCTCCGGTGCGACCGCTGGATCTGCTCGCAGCGATAACTCGACCGGCGTGCGCATCCTTGATCGCCGGCGCCGTCGTCTTCGCGCTGCGCGACACCCTCGCCTCCGGTTTCGGCCCCGCGGTCACGCTCGCCGCCGGATTTGCTTCCTTCAGCGTGCTCTACGCGTTGGTTTGGATCGTCCCGCCTGGTGGGCGCGCCGTCATCGGCGACTTCCGCCCGCTTCTGGACGATCTTTGGCCCGGGGGGGATCGGTGAGCGGGCCAGCGAGATCCGCGGCACGGCCGAGCGCCGAGCCACGACCGAACCTGTTTGTCGTGGGGGCGATGAAGTGCGGCACCAGCTCGCTGCACGAGTATCTGGGTGCGCATCCCTCGATCTTCATGAGCATGCCGAAAGAGCCTTCGTTTCTCGTCGATCGGCAGAGGTCTCGGCGCGTCGTTTGCCGGGATGAAGAGCAGTACATCGCGCTGTTTCGGGACGCCGACGATGCTCAGGTCATCGGCGAATCGAGTACCAACTACTCCAAGCGCCCCCGTTTCGAAGGCGCGCCCGAGCGGATCTCGGCGTTCAACGCGGCCGCGCGAATCATCTACATCATGAGGGATCCGATCGAGCGGACGATCAGCCACTACTGGCACAGCGTACGTACGGGCGCCGAGTCGCGGGACATCCTCGAGGCAGTCCAAGGGAACCCGCATTACCGGGCTGTCAGCCACTATGCGATGCAGATCTCCCCGTACCTCGAGCGATTCGGTAGCGAGCGCGTGTATACGTTGACGCTCGAGCAACTCGGGGGCGCGCCCGCGGAAGAGATGGCGGCGCTGTACGAGTGGCTGGGCGTCGACCCCACGTTCGTTCCCGAGAGTTTGACGCGGCGCTTCCACGAAACGGAACGGGTCGTGTCGCGGGCGCGGGGGGGCGGTGCCCTGGCCCGCCTTCGCCGATCCCCGGCCTGGTCGCGCGTCTCTCCCTGGATCCCGCGGCCCATCCGCGCAGTGGGACGCAGGCGCGCAGAGCGGGAGATCGACCGTGGGTCCGTCGCAACGTCCGAGGTTGCGGAATTTCTGCGCGCGACGCAGCAACGCGAGGTCGCGGATCTGACCGACCTCCTGGGGCGCGAATTCACCGAATGGACGACCCTCCGGGGAGCGCCCCAAGGAATAGGGTGCGCCGACGACGGCGGCGGCTCCGGTTGACGACTGGAAGCGCCGCCCGTCATCCTTGCGCGTGCACGGAGGCCCCCGACCACGAGACTCCGGCCGCACGCTGAACAACGGCTTCCGGCGGCTCCGGCCGGGGCCAACAGCGAGCGTTCGGGCAGGAGAAGGTGCATGGAGACGCTCTGGCAGGACACCAAGTACGCGGCGAGGACGTTGGTCGCGAATCGCGGCTTGGCCCTCGCCGCCGCCTTCTCCCTGGCTCTCGGCATCGGCGCCAACACGGCGATCTTCACGTTCGTACAAGGGGTTTTCTACCCACCGCTTCCGGTGGAGGAGCCGGCGGCTCTCGTCAGCCTCTACACCGATGACCCGAAGAACCCGGGCTTCCACGCCAACTCGTATTCCAACTACGAGGACCTCAGGGATCGCAACGACGTTTTCTCCGGGCTGCTGACCTACCGGCACATCTTCGTGAGCTTTCGCGACGGACAGACGGCGGGCGAGCAGGTGTTCGCGGAGCTCGTGAGCGGCGACTATTTCGACACCCTGGGCGTCACGCCCGTGGCGGGGCGGACGTTTCGCCCGGACGAAGATCAGACGCCGGGAACGCATGCGGTTGCCGTCGTGGGCTACGGCTTCTGGCAACGCCGCTATGGCGCCGACCCTGACCTGGTCGGCCGGACGATCTTCATCAATCGACATCCGTTCACCGTGATCGGTGTCGCGCCCGAGGGATTCAACGGCCTCGAGCTGGGCCTCGATTTCGACATCTACGTGCCGGCGATGATGTACGGGCAGGTCCTCGCCGACCTGTTCTGGCACGAGAACCGCCGGAGCCTGGCGTACGCGGTTGTCGGGCGCCTGAAGCCGGGCGTATCCCTCGAACAGGCCGACCAGGAGCTCGACGCCATTGCCGCGGAGCTCGACGAGGAATTCCCCGACGTCAACAAAGACCGGCGCGTCACGCTGGTGCCCACGCTGGAGGCCCGCATCAATCCCAGTGTGCGCGATGTTTTCGCGCAATCGCTGGGGATGATGATGATCATCGTCAGCATGGTGCTGCTCGTCGCCTGCGCGAACGTCGCCAATCTGTTGTTGTCGCGGGCGGCCGGGCGGCGGCGGGAGATTGCCGTGCGGCTTGCTCTGGGAGCCAGCCGCCTCCGCTTGATCCGACAGCTCCTGACCGAGAGTTTCTTGCTCGCCGCACTTGGCGGCCTGCTGGGTCTGTTGGTCGCCGTCTGGACGACTAACCTGTTGATCTCGTCGTTCCCGGAGACACCGTTTCCGCTCGTCCTCGACTTCGGCCTCGACGGTGTGACCCTGCTGTTCGCGTTTACGGTTTCCATCCTTACCGGCCTCATCTGTGGATTGGCGCCTGCTCTCCAATCCACCCGGCCGGATATGGTGCCGGCCCTCAAGGCCGACGGGCCCATGGGCAAAGTCGGCGGCCGTCGCCTCGGCCTGCGCAACATCCTGGTGGTTGCCCAGGTGGCGATTTCGCTGGTGCTGCTGATCGCCGCGGGCCTGTTTATCCGCAGCGTGCAGAACGCCCAGAACATCGATCCCGGCTTCGATGTGCGTAACGCTCTCGTCATGGCGCTCGACGCAGGTCTGGAGGGCTACTCACCCGACGAGGGCAGGTTGTTTTATCGTGAGGTCACCGAACGAGTCGCCGCTCTGCCGGGTGTGCGATCCACCACCGTCGCCCAGAGCCTGCCCCTCGCGTTCGGCACGATCTCGAGAACGACTTTCATCGAGGGACAGGGAGCGTCGGAGGACGACGGGCGGTTGATCCAGTGCGGAAGCGTCGGGCTCGGATATTTCGCCAACATGGGTATCAGCATCGTCGCCGGGCGCGACTTCGGCGACTTCGATCGGCAGGACGCGCCTCGCGTTGCGATCATCAACGAGGTCATGGCGGAGCGCTATTGGCCGGGCGAGAGCGCGATCGGCAAACGCTTCCACTACATCTCCCAGGAGGATCGCCCGCTCGAGGTCGTCGGCGTCGCCGCGTATTCCAAGGTGGCCACACTCGGAGAGGACCCGACCCCGTTCATCTACATGCCGCTCGAGCAGGAGTACACGGCGGCGTTGCAACTCGTCGTGCGCACCGAAACCGAGCCGCAGGCTCTCAGCGGCGCGGTTCGGGATGCGATTCACGAGGTCGACGAGGCGATGCCCGTATTCGCCGTGCTCACCTTGGCGGACCAACTCGAATTCTCGTTGTGGCCGGCTCGAACGGGTGCGACATTGCTCGGGGCTTTCGGCGTCCTCGGACTTCTTCTCGCTTCGGTCGGCCTGTATGGGGTGATGTCGTACGCCGTCGCCAGCCGCACGCGCGAGATCGGGATCCGGATGGCACTGGGAGCGAAACAGCCGGCCGTCCTGCGCATGGTGATGGCCGGCGGGTTGGGGATCATACTCGTCGGGATCGTCCTCGGCCTGGCGCTGGCCGTCACGATTTCTCGTTTCCTGTCCAGCTTGCTCTACGGCATCGGAGCCACGGATATCGTTGCCTTCGGCGGCACGACGCTGGTGCTGTTGGTCGTCGCGCTTCTGGCGAGCTACATCCCGGCCCGGAGAGCGACTCGCGTTGACCCGGTCATCGCGCTGAAGGCGGAGTAACCGAGGCGCGAGGCCTTTACGCGCCGCGTCGGAGGTTCACGGGAGGGGCGAGATCTCGATGCTGCCCTTCGCGTGAAGTGCGGGTTCTTGAGCGGCTTCGCCGCGCTTGCGGATCGCAAACACACGCGAGAGGACAGCATCG
>CAYSHI010000003.1:0-13631 GCA_964430745.1 uncultured Acidobacteriota bacterium
ACGTAAGCCTCGGTGCGCAGGAGCGTCAGCCGCGGGTCTTCCGGTTCCGGGCTCTCGGCCTGTTCCTGCTGGGCGCCGAACGCCACCGGGACGAACAGCAGAGCGAGTGCTACGAGGGAGATCGAACGAGCGATGGGCCAATGACGGTGCATGTTCCGGCTCCGGTCGTGGGTGTTGGGAACACCTGAGATGGCCGAATCATATAACAGGCTCCGACTTCGATCGTCCGGAGCCTCCGCCGGCGTGCACGTGACCGATCAGGAGCTCGACGGTTTTCGAAGCTTGAGGATCAGGAAGTAGGCGACGATGCCGGTGTCTGCACGCGCCAGGCTTCGGCGACGGCGCGCTCGGCTCGGGGCATGTCCATGAGGCTCATGAAGGCGGTAACGAAGTCGAACGACAGGTCGTCGAAAGGCACGTCGGCCGCGCTCGACTCGTGATAGTCGATACCGAGACGGTCCTCCAATTCGCGCTCCTGGGCTCGGGCCACGAACGTGGACGCAATGTCGACGGCGCTCATCTTCGCGCCGCGACGGGCCAAGAGGCGGGTGTTGTGCCCCTCGCCACAACCGAGGTCGAGCCCCCGACGGCCGGCGACATCGTCGAGCATCGCCAGGAACGCCGGCGTGTTGATCTCGTCGCGATAGACGTCGTAACCGGCCCGGACCAGCTTCGTCCACGTTTCGGCGTTCGACTCCCGGTATTGCTTGACGTCGTCGTCATTCATCGGAGGGGGAGGATAAGGAATCCTGACGTCGGGGCGTGGGACAAACGATCATGTACCCGGGCGTCGGCGCGCCCGGCGAAACGGCTCACAGCGTCAGGAAGCTCCACTCTCGGGAAAACGGAATGCGACTGAATCGCACGCCCTTGTCGGCCGCGATCCGCAGGTTGTCGCTGGGGTTGATGCCGATGCCGTTGGCGGCGTCGTAAAGGCCCGGTTCCATGCTGAAGGTCATGTTCTCCTCGATCTCGGAGTAGTCACCCAGGGCGATGAACGGTGGCTGGTGACCGACGCCGAAGGTTCCCTGGCCATGCGCGGGGCGATGGTAGATGTAGTCCGCCATGCCGTTGTCCACCTGGTGACGGTGGATCTTCAGGGCGATGTCGGAGCACACAGCGCCCGGCTTGCTCTCCTCCTCCTGGATGCGGATGCTGTCGGCGACGATCTCGAACATCTTCTCTTGTGCCGCCGTCGTCGGGCCGATGAGGTAGTTGCGATAGCACTCGCCGCCCATCCCGCCGAGCAAGATGTCGGTGTTGACGTAGACGCTCTGGCCGCGCTCGATCTTGGCGTGGAAGAACTGGTTGGGGTGAGGGTAGGCGGTGGCGACTCCGCAGCGGACGTAGTTGGAGGTGACGTCGATGCCGACGGCCGAGTTCGGCTTTCCGTCGCGCTTCACATCGTTCATCAGAAGGCCGATGCCGTAGGCCTGCAGGGCCTGGCCGAGCTCGAAATCGGTGGCGTCGGTGCCGCGTTCGAGGATGTAGTCGCGAGCGAATGCGTGGATCTTGTCGAAGTAGCGGTAAGCGCGCTGAATGAGGGCCATTTCCTCCGGCGTCTTGATGATCTGCATCCGCTGGCAGGCGGGGGAAATGTCGACGAACCGAGCCTGCGGCAGAACCGCGGAGGCGGTGGCGAGATCGCCTTGCGAGAGCGTGCGATCGACGGCGATGACCTTGTCGCCGAGGCCGCGGCGCCCGAGGCCCTCGAGCAACCATTCCCAGAGATCGACGCGGGGCCCCTGGACCAGCTCCCCACGGTTCGGGAAGCCACCCTCGGCGTGCGGGTAGCAGAAGTAGTATTCGTTGCCGGTAGCCCACCAGGAGGTGATCAGGTCACGATCGATTCCGGGGGAGAACCAGTAGGCGGTGTCCTGTTCGTCGAGCCGAAACATGACCCAGGTCGTGCGCTCGCCGCTGCCGCGGAAGCAACCCGAGAAATAGACGATGTTCACGTCGTGCTGCAGGACGATGGCGTCGGCGCCGAGCTCGCCGGCGCGCTCTTTAAGCAGCCGGGTTCGTTGCTGGTGCCATTCGAGGGGCAGACGGTCGTAGCCGAGCGGGGCCGGGGTGACATGATCGGGATTCGCGACCAATAACTCCTCGGAGTTGCCTTCCGCGGCGTTCTGACCCGGGGCGGAAACGGCGCCGGAAGCGGACTCAAATGGACCCGAGTTGCGCCCGTCCGAGTTGCGCGCCGAAGACGCGAGCCCACTGGCCGCTGCTCCCGCGGTTGCCAGCCCGCTGCCCATGGTCTTGATGAATTGGCGTCGAGAAGGATGCACGGGCTTACCTCCGGGTTGCGGCGGGACGTGCTGCGTCCGCCGAGTGCTACGGCCGATGCGCAAGTCTACGACACCCGTCCGCCCACCGGCTTCCTCGCGGACCTTCCCTCCGGTAATCTGACGTGATGATGAGGCTCATGATCCTGCTTGCCGTCGCGACGATCCTTTTTCCCCACCCGATCACCACCGCTCGGGCTCCTGCCCTCGAGGTCGGCACCGAGACCGCCAACGAAAACTGGCCGCAGTGGCGGGGCCCTGGAGGGCTCGGTCTCGCGGAGGGAGCATTTCCGGACTCCTGGTCTTCGACGGAGAACATCGCCTGGAAAACCGAGATTCCCGGGCGCGGCCACTCGTCGCCGGTGGTGTGGGGCGACCGCGTGTTCCTGACAACGGCGATCGCCGGTGAGCACATGCCGGGACGCATGGCTCCCGATCATCTGGGCTTCGATCTGCAGCCCGGGTACCTACATCCGGACAGTGTCGGCGTCGACTACGAGCAGACGATGAAGGTCCTGGCCGTCGATGCCGTGAGTGGCGACATCGTCTGGGAGCAGACGGTCCACGAAGGGCCGGTCTACGACAACCGGCACCGCAAGAACACCTACGCCTCCGCCACCGTCGTTACCGACGGCGAGATGGTCTACGCGTCGTTCGAATCGGAGGGGCTGTATGCCTTCGATATCGACGGGGAGCCGCGCTGGAGCCAGTCGTTCGGCGGAATGGCGAAGGCTGGGCTCGGCCCCGGCACCTCGCCGATTCTCTTCGGCGACCTGCTCCTCCTGCAGGGAGATCAGGAAATGGGGGCGGGTTCGTTCGTAGCCGGCCTCGATCGTCACACCGGCGAAATCGTGTGGAAGAGCGAGCGTACCAATCGACGCAGCTGGGCGACACCTTTGCTCGTCGACGTCGGTGGCCGCACAGAGCTGCTGGCGTCGGGCGCCGAAGCGGTCATTGCATACGATCCGGAGACCGGTGTCGAGCTCTGGCGTACCGACGGCACCCAGAGCCACCCGATACCGAGCATTGTCGCGGGCGGCGGCCTGGCCTTCGCCACCGCGGGAAGCCAACGAAAAGTCGCCCTGGCGCTCCGGCTGGGACCCGACCACGACGCCGATCGCATCGCCTGGCGGCACGACAAGGGCACCGCTTACGTGCCCTCGCCGATTCTCTACGGCGACTATCTCTATCTGATGACCGACCGCGGCATCGTCACGTGCCTGGATGCGCGCACGGGCGCCGTCGTCTACGAAGGCGGGCGCGTGCCGGTTCCGGCGACATTCACGGCGTCTCCCGTCGGGTTCGACGGCAAGATCCTGATGACCAGCGAGGACGGCGATACGTTCGTTCTGCGCGCCGGCCCGGTGCACGAGATCATTCGCACCAATTCCCTCGACGAGCCCGTTTACGCGTCGCTGGCGCTTGCCGACGGTGTGATCTTCATTCGTGGCGAGCGCCACCTGTTCGCGATCAAGTAGGCGGGCCGCCGCGCTTTGATGCCGAGATGGCCCTCTGCGGCTCCACGAGTGCCTGCTTGTTTCCTGCACGGACACTAGCCGCACGCGCGCATGCTCAGCACGGCGATGACGAGCGCGACCAGACCGAGGCCGGCCAGCGACGCCCAGCGCCAACCGTCCCCGGTTCGGGCTCCGCCGCCGAGCACGCCGCGCGCGGTCGAGGTGAGGGTTTCCAGGTGGTTGCCGAGCCCGCCCGGCAGCGTCGCGGAGACGCGATCGATCGCCTCCACGAACTCGTTCGTCGCGCGGTAGCGCGCCTCCGGCTCCTGGCGCAGGCATCGGAGCACGATCTCGTCGAGCTCGGGCGGAACGTCGTCTGACTCCTGGCTCGGTAGCCGGAATCGACCCAAAGGCACCTTGCCGGTGAGGGCTTCGTAACAGAGAGCCCCCAGCGAGTAGATGTCGGAGCGTGCGTCGGGATCGGTGGCGGCCGCGCGCCGCATTTCGGGCGCGATATAGCGGGCCATCTTGGCCACGCTCATGGTTGCGGTCGCGGCCATGCCGATGGGCCGGGTCTCGGTGCACATTCCCGGCTCCATGATCTTCACGGCATTTCCGCCCACCGAGACGAGGACGCGAGACGGGTTCAAACAGCCGTGCGCGCTCCCTTGCAGATGCAGGTAACCCAATCCCTCGGCGACTTGTCGTACGACCTGCAGTGTGCGGTGCAACGGCATCGGTCGGTGCAGAAGCGTCGTGCTCGGGACGAACTCCATGGCGGCGAACACCCGGCCCTCATGCTCATCGACGTGCTCGTAGCGAACGATCGCGGGGTGGCGCAGGCTCGCGGCTTTCAACAGAGCATCGCGGCGGAAGGCCCGTAAGTCCTCGGGCTCGCCGCTTCCGTAGAGCTTCACCGCGAGGGTGCGGCCGGCTGCGTCGTGGACCTTGTAGACCGGCTCGGACCCCGATCGGTCGAGGCGGGAGACCACCTTGTAGGGGCCGATACTCTTCGGAAGCTCAGTGCTCATCGATCTCGAACACCATTTCGGTTTCGGCGATGCGGATACGATCCATGTCTTCGAGGCGGTGCGATTCGACGGCGGATCCGTTGACCAGGGTTCCGTGCGTGCTGCCGAGATCTTCGAGGAGCCAGCCTGTTTCGGTGCGCACGATGCGCAGATGTTCCTTGCTCGCGGCCGGTTCGCGCAAGCGCATGTCGCACGGTGCGCCGCGTCCGATGGTCACCGATGCCTCGGCCACCGGGAATGCCAGACCCGAGTCGTTGCCGGCAACAACGAGCAGTGCCGCTGTCGGGTCGCCACCCGGGCGCGTCGGCCGGCTGATCTCGAGCGTGCGAATCGGGAACGGGATGACGATCCCGCGTCGTCGAAACTCCTCCCAGATGCGCGCACGCACGTCGCTCTCGATGCGCAGCGCCGGTCGCATGTCGTCGATCCACACGCGCAATTCGTAGACGATGGAACTGTCAGCGAACGATCCGACGAACACGTCCGGGCTCGGACGGTCGATGATTCCCTCGACGCCGACGGCGGCCCGGAGGAGAGCCTCTTTGACCCGGTACGGTGGCGTCTTGTAGTGGACACCGACCTCGATCCGGACCAGGTGCAGTGGATGCGGATAGAGAAAATTGACGACGCGTTCCTGGGCGATGTTGGCGTTGGGAAAGATGACCGTGTCGTTCTCGCGTGTGCGGATGTGGGTTGTCCGCCAGGTGATCTGGGTTACCTGACCCTCGGCGTCGCCGACACGGATCCAGTCCTGCAGGCGGAAGGGCCGCTCGAGGGAAATGACGATCCCGGCGAAGAAATTCGTCAGGATCGGCTGCAGCGCCAGACCCAGCACGAGAGAGGTGACCGCACTGGTTGCCAGCAACGGAGCAAGCTCGATCCCGGGAAAGGCTAGAGAGACGACGGTCAGGCCAGCGATGATGTAGCCGGCGCCGCGCACGACGGAGGGGAGCAGCGGCGGCACGGAGAGTTTCCGCCCCCGTCGCAGGTGAACGTCGAACGCATACCAGACGACGAGTCGCAGCACGAGAACCGTGGCGAGGAAGACCAGCGCCCAGCGCAGCAGCCGGAGTGTCTCGGCGCTCTCGGCCGAGCTCGCGGGCGCGATTGTACCGATTCCGCTGAGGCCGGCCCAGTAGACGACGCCAAGCCCCAGGGCGAATGCCGCGGCCAGCAGCGGCAGGGTGAGCCCGTGGAGGGATCTCTTCCGTGGCTGGAGCGCCGCCAGCAGCAGGGTCGCTGCGGCGACGAAAGCGAGGCCGACCAGGGCCGCTTGCATGGTTGGTCACCGTGTCTGTCAGTCGGGGCCACCGCGTCAGGCGGCGCACGCGATTCTAGCAGGGTGTCGTGTGGTGCTGCTCCCACCACTGGCGGGCTCGCTCCGGTGTCCACGAGCCGCCGGGGAGGGCGCCGGCGAGAGCGTCCGCCAAGGCATCGGCGCTCTGCGGGCGGTTCGCCGGGTCCTTCTCCAGACACGCCATTACAATCTCCTCCAGCGCCGGGGGGATCGGCAGCTCGCAGCGCTCTGAAGGAGGAACCGGCGTGCTCTGGGCATGTTGCACCATGATCTGGAGTGGATTCTTCGCCTCGAAAACGTACTGCCCCGTGAGCAACCAATAGGCCACGCAACCGGTGGCGTACAGGTCGGACCTCGCGTCGAGCGCCCTGTCGCCGAGTACCTGCTCGGGCGCCATGAACGCCGGGCTGCCGCTCACTGTGTGGTCGGCGGTGAGCTGCTCGCCGCCGCTATCGTGCGGCTTGACGAGCCCGAAGTCGAGAACCTTCACGAAGTCGACGGCGCGCCCGTAACGGCACACGTAGACGTTGGGAGGCTTGATGTCCCGATGTATCAGCCCTGCGGCGTGGGCTTCGCCCAACGAGTCGCACATCTGCAGAAGAATATGCACCGCCCGGTCCGCGGACACCGGCCCGAACTTCTCGATCAAGGCAGCGGTGTCGAGTCCGTCGAGCAGCTCCATCACGTAATAGAACGTGCCGGCGTCCGAGATGCCGAAATCGTACAGGGCGATCGTGTGGGGCGAGCGCAGTGAGGCGGTGGCCTGCGCTTCCCTCTCGAAGCGCGCCAGGATCGTGCGCCGGTCCTCGGCGTTGCTTTCGCCCAGGGCTTCCGGGCGTATGAGCTTGATGGCCGCCGGCCGGGCGAGCATGCGGTGCTGGGCGCGCCATACCTCACCCATGCCGCCACGTCCGAGGATGTCGATGAGCCGATAGCTTCCCAGCTCTCTCGCCCGGCTCACGGCGGTGCCGAGCTTGTAGACCACGCGGGCACCGACGTAGGCCATGCCGACGCATACCAGGTAGGGAAAGACCGCACCGAAGAAGAAAGGGCCGGGCCCGACCGGGATCATCGTGCCCGCGTAGCGCATGGAGAGGCCGATGACGATCGGGACGGACAACGCCGAAACGAGCAAGGAAAGCAACGTCTTGCTCGGCCGGTTGGGAATGATAATGGTGTAGCAGAGCATCCAGACCGCGACCCACGAGAGGCCGAAGAAGTCGCCGACTCGGTAGGCGGCCTCCGAGTACGCGCCCCAGAACTCGGACGCCGCGATGCCGAAGCTGCTCAGGGCGCCGAACACGAGCCCCATGTCCATGAGCTTCGCCGGCGGTAGCGCCTCGCTTCTCGCGGCCCCGTACACGAGAAGCGAAACGAGGATCGTGACCGTTCCCGGAGTCCAGTTGCCGAGATCTTGAAAGAACTCGATGTCGCCTACGAGGATATCCAGCAGATGACCGAGGAAGGCGGCGAGAAAGAACGTGGCGGCGAGAAGAAGGGCGAGAACCTGAAGCCGTCTCGAGGCCTCGCGCAGAAGGTCCGGAGGCAGCTCGCGCGCGGCATGTGAGACCCCGGATGCGGTCGGCCACGTCTCCGCGGCACGCGCCGGGGCGAGCAGTGTACGCTTCTTGTCCTCGTCGAGGCTCACTTCAGGGGCACCGAAACCATGTGTGTCTCCCGCGGGCGACATGAATCCACGTTCCGGGGCACACCTTAGCTCCTCCGGAGCTCCCCGTACCCGGCCGAGCCGCTCTTTTCGTCGCGGCGTTGCACCGTCGTCTCGTCCGGTCGCGGCGGCGGTTATACTGCCGGCACCATGGTCAGATCTCTAGCGCTCGGGGTTCTTCTGCTCGTCGCGGGGAGCCCGCTCGGGCCACAGGGCTTCAAGGTTCATATCTCCGTCGACATGGAGGGCATCGCGGGCGTGGTCGACGCGACGCAAACCTCGTCGTCGGGGCGTAACTATGCTGCTGCACGCGAGCAGATGATCGCCGAGACCAACGCCGCGATCGCCGCCGCGTTCGACGCCGGTGCGGGAGAGGTCGTGGTCGTTGACTCGCACGGCGACAAGACCAACCTGCAGCCGGCCAAGCTCGACCGCAGGGCGACGTTGATTTCCGGCGGGCCCCGGCCGCTCGGCATGGTCGAGGGAATCGACGCCAGCTTCGACGCGGCGATCTTCATCGGCTATCACGCGCGGGCATCGACGGCCGACGCCACGCTCGATCACACGTATACCGGTCAAATCAAGGGCGTCTGGTTCAACGGTCGAGAGCTGGGTGAGGCAGGACTCAACGCCGCGGCGGCGGGTCAGTTCGATGTTCCCGTCGTCTTCGTTTCCGGCGATCGTTCGGCGACCGAGGAGGTGATGGCCCTGATACCCGGCGCCGAGGGAGTCGTCGTCAAGGAGGCCATCGGGCGCACGGCGGCGCACCTGATTCACCCGGAAGAGGCGATCGAGCGCATTGGCGCCGGCGTCAGGACGGCACTTGCCCGACGCGGCGAAATCGAGCCGCTCGAGTTCGACTCCCCGGTCACGCTACGAATCGAGGTCTCGAACTCGGGCCAGGCGGACCAGGTAATGTTTGTTCCGGGCATGGAACGTGTGGGGGCGCGTCTCGTGGAATACATGGCTCCCGACGCGGTTGCCGCCTATCGCGTATCTCGCCTCGTGCGCTTGCTGGCGCAATAGATCAGTCGATCTGGAGCCGGTATTTCTTCAATCGTACGGTGCCCCGGTCGTCGGCGACGGCCGCGAGCACGGTGTCTTCGTCGGCGAACAACGGCACGCGGAACCCGGGCTCCGGTGCATCGACAGTCCCGAGGAAGTCGCCCGTCGTGAGATCGAACAGATCGAAGAAGATAGCGTCGGCCCAGCAACGCCCTTCGAGCTCTTCGGGTTCCCAGACGCCCGGCTTACCCTCGCCCGCGAAGCTCGTGCCCACGTCGGTGCTCATCAGGACGGTCGGGTTTCGATCGGCGGCCGTGCACGAAGGGTCGGGTCGTCCCGGCCCTTGGCGCACGAGCCACACGCGGCCGGCGCGGTCGGGGAAGAAGCTCGTGAACGCGGGCTTGTCGGCGGGAATCTCCGAGGCCGAGACACCCCCTTCGGGGATCATCTGTCGAACCGCGCCGGTGGCGACGTCGGCGTAGAAGTCGGCTTCGGCCGAGCTGGTCGAAACGGGCTGCCAGTAGCGTTCGACCGCCGTGACGCGGCCGCCGGGCCGATGGATCTCGAAGCGATACCTCTCCCCGGTGCCGACGACGACCTCTCCACCGGGAGTGAAGGCCCACGCGTAGGCGGGAGCAAACGGCACGATCATCTCCATGCCCCTGCCTACGGTCACGGTTGCCGGATCGAAGTCGATAGGGGGAGGGAAGATCGTCTCGCCGCTCGGGCCGTCGGGGCCGACGGCGCGCATTCCCATGCGACCTTCCGCGGTGGACCAGGTCTGTGTGAACATCCGACCGTCGTACGCAAGGGTCAGGCCGAGTGCCGATTTTCCCGAGCCCGCGGGGCGGTCTTCGACGAGTCCGCCATTGTGGTCGTAGATGTTGATGCGGGCGCCCATGACGTCGGCGATGGCGATGTTTCCATCGTCGGTAACGACAAGTCCTTGCGCGAGCCCGTACTCTCCCGGCCCTTGCCCGGGACTGCCGATGTCGAAAAGGTGTCGTCCGTTGCCATCGAACGCGCGTACGACCGGGATCTGAGCGTCGATCAGATAGATGCGCTCGGCGGTCGCCCAGGCGTCGGTGATGCGGCCGAACAAGTAGGCTTCGTCCGCGATCTCGTCGCCGATCGCGAGCTCTTCCAGCAATCGCCCTCGGCCGCTCCAGCGCGAACCGGACGAAGTGCGCACGGTCTCGATACCGTTTTCCGTGCTGCGCTCGACGACATGGTCGGCGGCGGCGGCTTGTGCGTCGCCGGTGCCCGCGCCGGAGCCGCAGCCGGAGCTGCCGAGCACGAAGCAAACGGCGAACAGAGACACGAGCGGCGCAGGTGAGGCAAACTTCATCGGCGACGACTCCCGGGGCGTCAGATGCTCAGGTCCGCGGTCGGCAGGAACCGGGGCGGCTGACGCACGTTGGTGGCTTGCTCGAACGCGTACGCCAACCGTATCAATACCGACTCACTCCATGCACGGCCGAAGAATGAAATCCCCACCGGGAGGCCGAAGATATAGCCGAGCGGCACCGTGATGTTCGGGTAGCCGGAGATCGCCGCAGGGGAAGAGCTGCCGCCGAGGAAGTGGTCGCCGGTGACCACGTCGGTGGGCCACGGGGGGCCACCGGTGGGGGCGATGAGGGCGTCGAGCCGGTGAGCGGCCATGAGGGCGTCGATTCCCTCCTCACGCGTCAGGCGGCGGCAGGTGGCCAGGGCATCAACGTATTCGGGGCTGGTCAACGGGCCGCTCTGCTGGGCGAGCTCGAAGATCTCCTGCCCGAAATAGGGCATCTCGACGTCGCGGTTCTGCTCGTTGAAGGCGATCACTTCCTCGAGCGAATGCACCGCGACCTCCGGCCCCAGTGCTCCGAGGTAGGCGTTGAGGCCGGCCTTGAACTCGTGGGCCATCACCTGCAGCTCGAGTGCGTCGGCCTCGCCGATATCGAGATCCAGTCCATCGATGATCGCGGCGCCTTGTTGCTCCATGGCGCCCACGGCTTCCATCATGAGCGCGTCGACGCGCTCGTGGAAACCGAAGAAGTTCCGTGCGACACCGATGCGGGCGTCGCGAAGGCCGTTTGCGTCGAGAAACTGCGTGTAGTCGGGGTGCGACTGTCCTGCGCTTGCCCCGGTGGCGTCGTCGCGCGGGTCGACGCCGGTCATCGCGCCGAGCACGGTTGCCGCGTCCGCGACGCTACGGGCCATCGGGCCCGCGGTGTCCTGGGTATGAGAGATCGGGATGATCCCGGAACGCCCGACCAGTCCCACCGTCGGCTTGATACCGACCAGCGAATTGGCGTTGGCGGGGCAGACCACCGATCCGTCGGTCTCCGTACCGATCGCGACGGCGCAGAAATTGGCCGAGGCCGCCACGCCTGACCCGGAGCTCGAGCCACATGGATTGCGGTCGAGCGCGTAGGGATTGCGGGTTTGACCGCCCCGGCCGCTCCACCCGCTCGACGAACGTGTCGATCGGATATTCGCCCACTCGCTCAGGTTGGCTTTGCCGAGAATGACGGCGCCGGCTTCGCGCAATCGCTGCGCCACGAAGGCATCCTGTTGGGCGACGGATCCGGCCAACGCGGTCGACCCGGCCGTGGTCTGCATCCGATCGGCGGTGTCGATGTTGTCCTTGAGCACGACGGGAATGCCGTGCATCGGGCCGCGGGGGCCGTCGGTTCGGCGCTCCTCGTCGAGCTCCCGGGCGATGGCGAGAGCGTCCGGGTTGAGCTCGATCATCGCGTTCACGGCCGGACCCTGCTTGTCCAGGCCGTCGATCCGCTCCAGGTACAGCTCCGCGACCGACTCGGCCGTTCGCTCTCCGGACTCCATACCGGCTTGAAGCTCGGAGATCGTCGCTTCCTCGAGCTCGAACGGAGCCTGATTCTCCAGCCCGGTCGAGGTGGACGGCGAGATCTCGGAGGTCGTCTCGACCGCCCCGTCGGTTGTGCATGCTGCGCCGGCCATTGCGACGCCGCCCGCGAGTAACCCGGCTTCCAGAAACTCTCTTCGCTTCATGTGTTCCTCCGGTCCTCGGCTCTCTAAAGAGCCTGCAATCCGGCTCGCCTTCGCCCGAGGCGGCGGTCAGCCGAAGCGGACGTCAGTTGATCGAGTAGGGCTCGCTGAGCTCGAAGTCGGCGATCTCGGCGTCGAACTGCTCACCGGTCTTGGTGACCATGTGGTAGGTGCCGCGCATGAAGCCGAAAGCCGTCGGCAGCGGGCACCCCGACGTGTAGTGAAACGACTGGCCGGGCTCGAGCAGCGGCTGCTCGCCGACGACGCCCGGGCCTCGCACCTCTTCGACGTGGCCGTTGCCGTCGGTGATGATCCAGTGGCGGCTGAGAAGTTGCACGCTCTCCTGGCCCTGGTTGGTGATTGTCACCGTGTACAGGAAGAACCAATGCTCGTGCGCTGGAGCCGATCGTCCCGGGTCGAGCTCGGACTCGACCCGGACGTGGACGCCACGGGTTGTCGCCTCAGATGTGCTCATGTCCGCAAAGCCTCCCGCGGGCAAGCCCGCGTCGCAACTCGACAGGGTAGGTGCTCAGGTCCGCGGGGTTCCCGGCCGGCGGAGCTTCCGGCGCGGCCGCCGGCGGGTCTCGAGCTGGCGGCGCTCGCGCCGGGCGTCAGCTTGTCTAGCGAAAACCGTGTAAGGCCGGCTCCCTGTTCTCATCCGCCGCGCTTTCGGGGAGGGGCTCGAACGACCGCTCGTCGTGGCCGGTGTAGACCTGCCGCGGTCGCGAAATACGCTGGTCCTCGTCGAGGATCATCTCCTGCCACTGAGCCAGCCATCCGACCGAGCGTCCGATCGCGAACAATACGGGGAACATCTTGGTCGGGAAGCCCATCGCCTGATAGATGATCCCGGAGTAGAAATCGACGTTCGGATAGAGGTTGCGGGAGACGAAGTAGTCGTCCTCGAGAGCGACCCTCTCGAGCTCGATGGCGATCTCGAGCAGGGGGTTGACCCCGGTCACTTCGAAGACTTCGTGGGCGAGCGTCTTGATGATCGTCGCCCGCGGGTCGTAGTTCTTGTAGACGCGGTGGCCGAAGCCCATCAGGCGCCCCTCTTCGCCGGACTTCACGCCCTCCACGAAGTCTGCAACCTTGTCCACCGTGCCGATTCTGCGGAGCATGCGCAGGACGGCCTCGTTGGCGCCGCCGTGCAGCGGCCCGTACAACGCCGCCGCCGCTCCCGCCACGGCGACGAACGGGTCGGGTTGCGAGCTGCCGATGCAGCGCATCGAGCTCGTGGAGCAGTTCTGCTCGTGATCGGCGTGAAGGATAAAGAGCACGTCGAGGGCGTGCTCCAGCTTCGGATTCGGCTCGTACTTCACCTCGGTGGTCTTGAACAGCATGTTGAGGAAATTGCCCGCGTACGACAGCTCGTTGTCCGGATACGCGTAGGGGAAACCTCGGCTGTGTCGAAAGGCGAAGGCAGCGATCGTCGGCATCTTGGCGATCAGGCGCAGGATCTGGAGCTGTCGTGATCGGTTGCTGTAGATGTTCTTGGCGCCGGGATAGAAGGTCGACAGGACGCCGAGCGTGCCCACGAGGATCCCCATGGGGTGGGCGTCGTGGTGGAACGCATCCATTACCTTCTTGATGCTCTCGTTGACCCAGGTGTGGTGCTTGACGTTGTCGGTCCACTCCCGCAGCTCGTCCGGCGTCGGCTGCTCGCCGTTCAAGATGATGTAGGCGGTCTCGAGAAACGTGCTCTTTTCCGCCAGCTCGTCGATCGGAAATCCGCGGTAGCGGAGGATTCCCTTCTCGCCGTCGATGAGCGTGACGCGGCTCCGGCACGACGCCGTGTTCGTGAAGGCCGGGTCGTAGCTGAGGAGGCCGAAGTCGTCCGGCGTGGTCTTGATCTGCCGGAGCTCGAGGGCGCGGGCC
>CAYSHI010000004.1:0-7211 GCA_964430745.1 uncultured Acidobacteriota bacterium
TGCAGAGGGTCGGGGCGGGGGAGTGATGCCCTGTAGCGTGTTTTGCGAACCACAGACGCGGCGAAGCCGCTCAAGAGCCCGCACCTCACGCCTAAGGGCATCGCTGCCCCGCCCCGACCCGCCTGGCAACAACCCCCCCGTCTACCCCGCCGCGACCAGGCACAGGTGGTCAAGCGCAGATGATCACGCCCGCGCTGCGTAGCTCGTTGACACCCTCTTGGCTGTACCCGTGCTCCAGCAGGACCTCGCGCGTATGCTGCCCGAGCACGGGCGCTCCACGCCGAATCGACGCCGGACTGTCGCTCAGCTTCACAGGGAACCCCAGCGTCTTCATTCGTCCGAGCCGGGCGTGTTCCACGTCGACGAGCATGTCCCGTGCCGTGGTCTGCGGGTTGGCGAACATCTCGTTGAGGTCGTTGATCGGGCCGGCGGGTACTCCCGCGGCCTCGAAGAGCTCCAGCCATTCCTTCGTAGGGCGCTCCTTGAGCGCCGGCGCCATTGCCCGCACGAGCTCGGGAAGGTTTTCCATACGGGAGGCGTTGTCGACGAAGCGCGGGTCGTCGACGAGGCCGGGACATCCGATCGCGGGCGGCAGTCTCTTCCAGGTGGCCTGGTTCGCCGCGCCGACGTTGATCCAGCCGTCGGCGGTCTCGAAGGCCTGGTAGGGGGCGCCCAATGGATGCGCCGAGCCGAGCGGTCCGGGAGCTTCGCCGGTAGCGAGCGCCATCGATGCCTGCCAGTAGGTTTGCGTTATGCCGGCCTCGAAGAGCGACGTGTCCACGCGCTGCCCCTCCCCGGTCAGGAGCCGGTGGAGGATGGCGGCGAGCACGCCCATCGCGCCGAGGATGCCGGCGGTGATGTCGGTCACGGGGACGCCGCACTTCACCGGCTGATGCCCTTCGCCTTCGCCGGTGAGGCTCATCAAGCCGCTGTATCCCTGGGCCACGAGGTCGAACCCACCGACGCCCGCGTCGGGCCCGGTTCGGCCGAAGCCCGATATCTCGCACCACACGAGGCCGGGGTTGTTGACCCGCACGCTGTCGTAGCCGAGGCCCAGCCGATCGAGCGTCCCGGTGCGATAGTTCTCGATCACCACGTCGGCGTCGCGGATCAGGCGGCGCACGAGCGTCACTCCCTCGGGCCGCTTCATGTCCACCGCGATGCCGCGCTTGTTGCGGTTGATCATCATGTAGGCGGCCGATTCGCCCTCGGTGAAAGGAGCGTACTGGCGCGTAGGGTCACCGTCGGGTACGCGTTCCACCTTGATGACGTCGGCCCCCATGTCCGCGAGCATGCGGCCGCACACGGGACCGGCCATGATGTGGCCGAGCTCGATGACCTTGATGCCCTCGAGCGGCGAAAAGGGCGCGCTCAAGGTCTCTCCCGGGCTGCGTTACGGGGTCGTCTCATCTCAATCACCTTCGAACTCGGGGTCGCGTTTGTCGAGGAACGCTTGGTATCCCCGAGCAAAGTCTTTGCTGTCGAACGTCGCGTAGCCCTCGGCGATCTCCGCCGCCGTCAACGGTGTCGGATCGGCGAGACGGGCGATGAATTTCTTGTGCAGCCGGTTCACCTGTGGAGCGGCGGCGGCGACCCGGGTCGCGAGGGCGTAGGTTTCCGCCTCGACGCCGGCATCCTCGACGATCCGGTGGACGAGTCCCATTTGCAGCGCCCGCGGTGCGTCGAAGAGCTCACCCGAGAACAGGACCTCCTTGGCGATAGGGGTCGCGACCACCGAAAGCAGCACGCGCAGCTCGCTGTGCGACATTGTCAGCCCGAGACGATTCACGGGGATGCCGAACCGACTCGACGTGGAGCAAACGCGCAGGTCGCAGGCGCAGGCGATCTCTAGGCCACCGCCGACACAGACCCCCTCGATGAGCGCGATCGTCGGATGCTTGCAGGAGGTGATGGCGCCCATCGCCGCATCGACGTCGCGGCCGTAGGCGACGGCCTGCGTGGAGTCGCGACGCTCGTCGGCGAACTCGGCAATGTCGGCGCCGGCGCCGAACGCCCGGCCGCCGGCGCCGCGAACGACGATGCTGCGCAGCGTGCCGTCGCCGTCGAGATCGGTGAACACGTCCGCCAGGCGTCGCCAGCCGGCTCGGTCGAGCGCGTTGCGGCGATGCGGACGGTTGAGCGTGACCGTGACGATGGATTCGTCGCGGGCGACGAGAACGGAATCGGCGGTAGGCATCAGCGGTAGAAAAAGTTGACCAGGCTCATCGGGCTGGCCGGAGCGTACGTCACCATGATGGGCACCGCCAGCAACAGGGCGACGAAGCGAAGGTTCGCTGGCGATAACTCCACTCGGCGCCGCCGAGGCTGCGATGCGCGGGTCTTCCCGGGAAGATGGACCTCCCGGGCGATAAACTAGGAGTGGCAGTGTCGTTGGGCGGAGAAGGAGGACGGACCATGAGAATGTTCGCGCGCCACCACACCGACACTCCCCACGGGGAGTCCCACGCGCCGATTTCCGTCGCCGTGTTGTTGACGCTGCTCTTCGTCGGCGCGCAGTGGGTCGTGTTCGTACTGACGGTGGTCGCGTTTCGGTGGAATGAACAAACGCTCTATAGCGGCAGCAACCCCTTCACGGTGATTTCCGTCGCCATCGCTGTGTTGTTGATGGTGTTCCTGCTCGTCGACTTCCGCCGCAACCGGGTGGAGGCTCACGGCGGAAAGCGCTACCAGTTTGTCGTTTTCGGCTTTGCGGCCGCGTTGCTGGTGCTGTTCATGGTGTTCATGGCGAGGGTCATCCAGTACGGTGGCCCGACCGGCTGACGCGTAAGCGCGTCCGCGTTCCGGCCGTGGCGCCCGTCACGGGCGACGCGACGCCGGAGTAGAGTTTCTCCATGCGGTTGCCGGGCACACCAACATCAGCGCGAGCGACCGATGCACCCGTCGTCGGCGTCTTGCTGATCGCGCTGCTCACTGGCGTCGTCGGGTGCAACGGCGACCAGACGCTCTCCGAGACCGACCGATTGCTGCGTCAGGGTCGCGAGACCTTCGTCGCCGGCGACTACGCGAGAGCGGGGGAGCTCTTCCGCCTGGCCGAGGCCCGAGACCCCGCCAATCACCAGGCCGTGCTCGGAAGCGCGCGCAGCCGTCATGCTCTCCACGAATATGGAGCGGCGATTGCCGAATACGAGCGTGCGATCGACCTCGCGCCCGGTGACCCACTGACGTGGCGGAACTACGTCGAAGCGCTCTACTGGGGAGGCGTGCACGCCGGCAACGGCGAACGGCTCGAGCGCGTGCTCGAGATCGCCGTCACGGCCCTCTCGCAAGCGCCTGACAGCGTCGAAACGTACGAGTACGTGCTGCGGACCGCCGCCGAGCTCAATCGGCTCAACGAATACCTGCCGATTCTCGAGTCGGTCGTGGCGGCATCGCCGGATGCTTCGGTGCCGCCCGTTGAGCGATCCAAGGTGCTCCTCGAGGACGCTCGACGAGCGCGCAACGCCGCGGCCGGGAGCCCAGAGTACGCCGGTTTGGCCGAAAGGGTGGAGTTTCTCGAGGCCGCGCTCGGCGCCGAGCTCGCGGCGATCGCCGAGCGCCGGACTCCGGCCGGCAATGTGCCGCCGGCCGTGTCGTACAGGATGGCTGTCGGTTACGACCTGCTCGGCGAGTCGGATCGTGTGGATGAGTGGCTCAAGGCGCTCGATCGCACGGCGGCCGGCCGCCCGATGGCGACACCGATGCGCTACGAGCAGTTTCTCGGCGAGTGGGTGGCGACCTTCGATGAGGATCCGGAGACGCGCACCGAGGTAACGGAGCGCTGGCTGCGGCGCTTCGAGCCGGAATGGGAGAGCAACGGAGACCGCTATCGGACGATCCTCGGCATGCAGTTCGACGTCATGGTGGCGGCCGCGCGCGAGACGCTGGCCGATGCGGTTGTCGCCGCGGCTCCGGCGGCAGCGGGCGGCGGCCAGGACCCGACGTCCGACGACAGCGGCGTGAGCGAAGCGCAGGCGGATCGCCTCGCCCGCGCAGGACGCGAGCTGGCGCGAATCGATTCAGGGCGCGGCGCCGCGCGGTTCGTCGAGGCGGTAAGCGTCCTGGCTCGTATCCCGTCGCACTATGTCACCGCGGTGCGTGTCGCCGACGATGGCATCGAGGCCCTTCGTGAAAGCCGCCCCGGCCTTCTGCATCCGAGCACTCCCGACGGAGATCGCGCCGAGATCGAGCTGCGTTACACCGCGGTCTTGATGCAGCTCCAGGGGCAGGCGCTACACAACCTCGGGCGCGATGACGAGGCGGAGCGCGTGTTGCGTGAGGCCATCGCCCTGTACCCCGTTTCGGCAAGCTACGCGGTGCTGGGTGGTCTGTTGCTCGACCAGGAGCGGGCCGCCGAAGCTTTCGATCTGTTCGTGGGGGCGCTGGCGCGCGGGTTCGGGCCCTCCGAGATGTTGCTCGAGGAGCAGACGCGAGCATCGGCACTCGAAGCCGCGGCACGCATCGGCGCCTCTCCGGAGGTCGTCGATCAGGCCATCGCGTTCGCCGCGGCCATGGTCGATGAAGAGCGCGATCGCGAGATCCTTGCCGACCCGCTCGATCTCGAGGCGCCGGACTTCGAGCTCTCCGGCACCGATGGCCGCACCTGGCGCCTCTCCGAGCTCGCCGGCAAGGTCGTGGTGCTCAACTATTGGGCCACATGGTGCGGCCCGTGTATCGCGGAGATGCCGTACTACCAGAGCCTGGTCGATGAGTACGAGGGGGTCGAGGACGTCGTCTTGCTCGCCATCTCGACCGACAGCGAGCCGTCCGTCGTTGCGCCGTTCATCGAAGAGAACGGCTATTCGTTCAACGTCCTGTTCGATCAGGGCTCGGCCGCCGCGTTCGGCATCAGCGGCGTGCCGGCGAGTCTGCTGATCGGCAAGGACGGTGCCGTCAGATATCAAACATCGGGGTTCCCCGGCCCGCAGCGCTATCTCCGCGAGATGCGCTTGCGGATCGAATCGCTGCGCGCCGTGGCGCCGTCCCCGTTAACAGATCCCGGAGATCCGAGCTCATGAGCGACGTCGAACCCTGTGTTGATTTCCTGCAGAGACTGATCCGGACCGAAGGGCTTCCGGGCAACGAGGGCGCGACGGCCGCTCTCGTGCAATCGGAGATGGTCGAGCTCGGCTACAGCGATGTACATATCGACGACGCGGGCAACGTTCTCGGCAAGGTGCCGGGGAGCGGCGAGGCTCCGCCGATGATGTTCAACACCCAGCTCGATCACGTCGACGTGGGTGAGCACGATGCCTGGCCGCACCCGCCGTTCGGTGCGGAGATTCACGAGGGCAAGGTGTGGGGCCGGGGAGCCGTCGACATCAAGGGCCCGCTTGCCTGCCAGGTGTACGGCGTCGCGCGCCTCTTGCGGGAGGGCTTCGAGCCCGTCGGTGATATCTGGGTGACGGGCACGGTTCAAGAGGAGGTCGGCGGCCTCGGCGCCCGGCATATGGCCGGCTACATCGAGACACCGCTCGTCGTCATCGGCGAGCCCAGTCGTTGCGAGCTGCGTCGCGGGCACCGTGGGCGCACGGAGCTCGTCGTCCACTCGGTGGGCCGCAGCGTGCATGCCAGCGTGCCGGGAGAAGGAGTCAACGCGCTCGACCCGGTTGCCCGGCTGATCGCCTCGATCGACGATCTGGACATGTCGACGGACGCGGACCTCGGCACCTCTACGTGCGTGCCGTCGCTCATCCGCACCGACCAGAGCAGTGCCAACGTGGTGCCGGGCGAGGTGTGGCTCACGTGCGATTGGCGCAACGTTCCGGGCGAAAGCGGGGAGGACGCGCGGCAAAAGCTGCAGGCGCTCGCCGATCGAGCGCTGAAGACCTCGCGCGAGGCGCTCGGCGTGAGCGAGGATTCCCCGGCGCCCGAGATGGAGGTTGTGATCACCTCGGTGGAGCGCACGAGCTTCTCCAGCATGACGATGGACTATCCGGCGGATAACCCGGCCTACATCGTGCGCGCCGACCACCCCGCGCTCAGGGCCGCCAAGCCGGCGCTCGATGCCGCCCTCGGCCGTGACGTTCCCGTGGGCGTCTGGCAGTTCGCGACCGACGGCGGCCACTTCGCCCTCGAAGGCATGACCTGTGTCGGCTTCGGGCCGGGTAACGACCTGCTCGCGCACACGGTCAACGAAGCCATTGCGATCGCCGATCTCGAGAAGGGCCTGGCCGGCAACGAGGCGCTGGCGAGGGCTCTCGATTCACGGATGGCGCTGTAACTGTCGGCTCACGCGCGAGCCGGGGCGACGGGGCGGAGTCTTTGCGGTGGCGACGATCTATCCGACTTCAGGGTTCGCCGCCAGGAACTTCTTCGCCATGAGCGGCCCGACGCCCGCATCCTCGTGCTTGAAGAAGACGAAAGCATCCTCCCAGTCCTGGCCGGTGACCTTCGTCGCCCAGGCCGCCGCCTGCCGGTCGGTGTAGTCCGTCTTGCGCAACCGCAGGTAGCCCCAGGGTGCGGTCGAGACGATGTCGGCGTCTTCATCGTCCGTGTCGGCGGTGACGAGCGCGGCTCCGTGCTCGCGCAAGGCTTCATGCACGGCGTCATCTCTCCAACTATCGTGGCGAAACTCGAAGGCCGAGCGCACGTCGCGCGGAAGCGTCCCCAGAAACGTCTTCAAGCGCTCGAGATCCGCCTTGAAGTTGGGAGGTAGCTGAAACAGCAAGACACCGAGCCGATCCCCCAGCACAGCGGCGCCGGCCAGCAGGTAGTCGAGCACCTCGTCGGTGTCGTTGAGGCGCTTGAAATGGGTGATGC
This sequence comes from uncultured Acidobacteriota bacterium, assembly GCA_964430745.1. GTDB lineage: Bacteria > Acidobacteriota > UBA890 > UBA890 > UBA890 > CBDCGW01. The sequence continues at coordinate 6,760 of CAYSHI010000004.1, forward strand.
GTCGCGACGCCTTGATCGAGAAACGAAAACCGGGCGGCACCTGCGCCGCCCAGTTCTCGAAAACCTCCCGCTTGGGCATCCGATAGAAGGTGTTGTTGATCTCCACCGCGGGCAGCTCGGTGCCGTAGTAGTGAAGCATGTCCTTGTTGGGCAGCTTCTCGGGATAGAAGGGGCCCTTCCAACCCTTGTAGCTGAAGCCGCTGGTACCAACGTAGAGACTCATTTGGTCAGAGGCGGGCGCGAGGACGCGCGATGACGGCGTTGCGCTTGTTTCGAGTGCTCAGCGTACGCGAGGTACGCTTCCGCGCTCGAAAGCTGCGCGCGCCTTGTCCTCGCGCGTCCTCGCGCCCGCTGGGGCTACGGAGAAGATGCTGGGAAACTGTCATCTCGGTGTGTGTCGTCTCGGGATTGTCAGCTCACTACAAACTGGCGCACGTGTTCCTCATCCATGG
>CAYSHI010000005.1:0-2703 GCA_964430745.1 uncultured Acidobacteriota bacterium
GCTCCTGCACGAGGTCGACGCGCTCGACCTGAAAGCTGTCGGTGACCACTTCGAACTCGGTGTCGCCGGCGAAGTATTGCTCCGGCCCGATGAGTCGCTCCTCGACCAGCTCGATCTCGTAGGCCATTGCCATGCCGAAGCGGTCGGTGGGCTCGAACCGCAGCACGTTGTTGGCAAACCAGCGCCACGTGCCTCCGGTGGCGGGCCGAATGGTGGCGGGCTCTTCGGCGAGGACGTCGCCGACGGAGTCCTCACCGAGCGGCCGGTCGAAAAAGATGTCGAGGGTCTGCAGGCTCGTGCGATCGAGCAACACGTCGACGATCTCGACGGGCTCGCCTTCCGGCGGCCCCGCGATCAGGCTCCCCAGCCCCCCCGATCGGTCAATCGCCATCACCGCGAGAAGGACGGCCACAAACAAGCTCAGCACCAGGATCGCGACGTTCTTCGGATCCTTCAACCAGCCCTGCACCGACTCGAGTCTCGCCATTCGGCCTGCCCCCGGTCCGCAATTCGCCCCATGACCGATGAACGCAGGCGCGGGAGCGATCTTTCCAACTTAACACCGGGCAACAGGCGCGATAAGCGGAATCCGGGTGAGCGTACGCGCGGGCACATACCGCGCGTTCGCCCTCACGGGCGGCCGGGTTGCCGCGCCGCAGGGCTCAGCGTCGAGATGCGGTCCTACTCGACTCTCACGTTGCGCCGGCTCAGCACCTCGCCTCGCTCCTACGGATCCGCGTTCCTAACGGAGTCCCGCGAGGCGTCGCCGCGCCGTTTCGTGGTCCGGGTGCCGCTGCAGCCACATTCCTCGCCGGCGTCAATCCGGGGGCAGCACCACCATCCATTCGCGTACCGTCCACTTCGTGGCCACGCCATTGACGACATACGGGTCGTTGCGAGCGAACGCCTCGACCTCCGCCCGGTCGTCGGCGCGGAAGACCAGCACGCTCGTGTCGGGGGGATCGGTGAACGCCCCCGCCATCACCAGGAAACCGCGCTCGTAGGCGTCCTTGGCGAGGGTCAGATGCGCATCACGGTAGGGAACGCGCGCTTCGATGGCGTTGTCGACGAGGTCGTAGAAGAGGGCGTAATGCATCTTTCGGCTCCGGGTTGAGGATGTTGTGAAAGCACCGCGTCAACGGTCGCGAACGATCTCTTCGAGGAGCTTGTCACCGTCGATGAGGTCGCCCTCATCGGCCTGGGCGATCGACCGTCGCAGCGCTTCGACCTGGCCCGGGGCCTGGTCGAACTCGCCCCGACCCTCGCCGATCAAGATCGTTACCCGGGAGCCCTCGGAGAGAGGTTCGCCGTCGACGACTACCTTCCCCTTGACCACCGTGCCCATGGTTACTCGCATCACGAGATCGTACTCCGTCGGATTGACAGCGCGACACCTAGGAATCGCAACACCCTTCAACCTTGGTTAGACGGCCACGGGTCAGAGCGTTGCGGAGCATGTGCTGCCGGGGACTTCGAATCGATAAGAGATCACACTCCGCCGGGTGTTCGCCAACCTCCGCCGCTCGATCAGGTACCGCCGACGTCCAAGCTCTCGATCAAGTCGACGCCCAGGAAACGGTCATCGGCGTTCACGTACCAGTTCCGCTTTTGAGGAATGCGCATCTCCTCGGCCTCGATGAGGCCCTCGAAGACGATGTACTCGCCGTCATTGGCGGCTTCGTCGTGATAGAAGCGGCAGCCCACGAGCTCGGCGCTGTCGGGATCGAAGTAGAAGTACCAGGTATCGCCGCCGACCTCCGGATCGTAGGTGACACGAATTGAGTCGACCGGCCGGCCCATGAACTGCGCGGATGTCGGCTCGGGGTCGATGATCGTGCCCGCGTCGCGGAGCTTCATGGGCAGTCCGGCCAGGTATCCGAAGTAGTCGCGCCAGAACATCCCGCCGTCTCGATCCAACCGCAGGCGCTCGCGGGTCTCGGCATCCGGCTCGGCCCCGTCGACGCGCACGGTCATCGTGCTGCCGGCGGTGGCATACTCGATCGCCGCTCCCCGATAACGGCCGCTCATCTCGAACCTGCCGCCGTCGGGAAAGAGCGAGATGTCGAACACGCTGCGCTCTTCGCCCTCGGAGCCGGTTCCGTTCCACGAAAGCTGGGCGGTCTCGCGACCCCAGTGCCTCTCCGGATCGTGAAACGCGATCGAGCGGGCGAGCAACTCCTCCGCCGGGCTCCGAGGAGCGGCAGAAGGAGCAACTGCGTCCGACGACCCGTCGGCGGCAGTGCCCGCATGGCCTTCCACACCGGTACACCCCGCGGCGGCCACCACAGCGAGAATCACAACGGCCAAGACGGCCTCGAGCGGCTTCACGTCACACCCTCCTCCATCTCTCTTTGGATCGCACAGGGGCTTGCCGGTGTCGTCAGACTCCCCGGCCTCGTCGGGCTGTACGGTATCGCCTGGCTGCTTCGCGAACCAAGTCTCGCTCAGCGGCGCGAGAATCGGATCTCGAAGCTGTCCGTGAGAGCGCCCTGCTCGTCGGAGCCGGCGACGGAAACCGAGAGGTCGCCTTCGTCCGTCAGGCGATAGGTGATGCGCCGCGGCGAGTCCTGGTCGGCGACTTCGCTGTGAAAGATCGCCTCTCGTTCCGAAACGCTGAGGAGTGTGAACTCCAGGGGGCGATCCTCTTCCCAGGTGCTGTAGTCGCCGTTGAAATGCTTGAAGCGATACGAGATGCGGCCTTCT
>CAYSHI010000006.1:0-4219 GCA_964430745.1 uncultured Acidobacteriota bacterium
CGCGTCCCCTCTGTATCGGTTCCATCAAGACGAGGCTCCCCCGCCCAAACGCACCCGGACCGACAACCCTGATGCTCTGAGATGGACGTGCCACCCACCGCCGTCCGCCGAAGGTATCGGCGGGCAGCATAGGCGGCCGAGAATTCTCCCTTCGAGTCGTCGCCAACGGTCCATGATTGGCAGGGGGAGTCGTCTTGTCGGGCGGGATCGGGATGTGGCAGGTCCGAGGTGGCAACCGGGGATCTGAGGGAGGGTGGGGAGATCGATGCTGCCCTCTCGCGTGTACTGCGATCCGCAGACGCGGCGCAGCCGCTCAAGAGCCCGCACCTCACGCGAAGGGCAGCATCGATCTCCCCGCCCTCCCGTCCACCTCCAGAGAGCTCACAGAGGATCTCAACCGCGGTCGAGCTGCTCCAGCAAGCGGTCGATATCCTGCTCGTCGTTCCACACGCCCGGAGAGACGCGGATGCCTTCCTCCCGCAGGCTGAGCGAGAGGCCGGCGGCGAGGCACCGCTCGTACGCTTCCCGCGTGCGGCTCGGGTCGTCCGCGACGATACGGAAGATCGCCGATCGCCGACCGTCATCGAGGGAGCTGTCCGCCCGAAAAGCCGACGGTAGCCCGTCGACCAGACGGTCGATCATCGCCATCGTGTGCGCAGAAATACGTTCGATACCGATCGCTCCGAGAAACTCCAACGATGCCGCCATCGGCATGCAGTTGAGAAAGGAGGCGGTCTCGGGAACATCCCACCGAATCGCGCCGGGCCGAAAGTCCACTTCGAGCCCGGTGAGATTGTTGAAGTCGTCGGCGCCCACCACGGTCGTCCAGTTCACCACAGGAACCGGCAGTCGCTCGATCCACTCCGGATCGACGTAGAGCACACCGGTACCGTAGGGCGACAGCATCCACTTGTAGCCGGCCGCCGCGACGACCGACGCACCGCTACGCCGCGCGTCGAACGGAACGGAACAAACACCTTGCGACGCGTCGACGACGAAAGCGACGTCGTGGGCGCGACAGATGGCCCCGATCGCCTCGACGTCGGCGCGGAACCCGGTGGCGAAGTTGACCAGCGCGACGGCAACCGCCCGGGTTCTGGGGCTGATAGCCGCCTCGATGAGGTCCGGCGTGACGGGACGGCCCGCAGGCAAGAGGGTCAGCTCAACGCCCCGTTTCTGAAGCGCTCGCCAGGGAAGATAGTTGGCCGGAAACTCGCCCGCGGGGACGATGACCTCGTCGCCGTTCCGCCATTGGAGCCCCTCGGCAACCAGCGCCACCCCCGCCGAAGCGCCGGTGGTGAGCGCCAGCTCGCTGGGCTCGCAGCCGAAAAAAGGCGCTGCCGCCCGGCGCACGCGGTCCGGCAGCTCGAAATAGATGCGGTCGTCGATGGTCGACGGGTCGCGCTTCCAGCCGAGCGCCTCGCCGACCGCCGCGCTGGCCACGCGCGGGAAGGGCCCGTGGTTGGCGCCGTTCAGATAGGCCGTCTCACCGAGCTCGAAGTGGTCTTTCCAGCTCACGGATGCGCCACCTCAGCGAAGCTCCTCCGGATATGCGTCCCGGATGACCTCCCACGCCTCCTCGGCCGTGTCGACCTTGCTGAGGATATCGAGATCTCCCGCCGCGATGGTGCCCTGCTCGACCATGTACTCGAGATTGACGACATTGTTCCAGTATTCCCGCCCCACGAGGACCACGGGCATCGGATCCATCTTGTTGGTCTGGATCAACGTCAGGGCGTCGAAGAGCTCGTCGAGCGTCCCTAAGCCGCCCGGAAACACGACCAGCGCCTTGGCGCGCAGGAGGAAGTGCATCTTGCGTATCGCGAAGTAGTGAAACGAAAGGCAGAGCTCGGGTGTGATGTACGGATTGGGAACCTGCTCGTGCGGGATCTCGATGTTCAATCCGATGGACTTGGCGCCCACATCGTGGGCCCCGCGGTTCGCAGCCTCCATGATTCCGGGGCCGCCGCCGGTGGTGATGACGAACTTGCGGATGCCCCGCGCCTGGCAATGCTCCGAAACCAGCGCTGCGAACTGACGCGCGATTTCGTAGAAGCGAGATCCCTCGCCGCTGGCCGGCGTCCTCGCGCTGCCGAACACGACGATGGTCGAGACGACCCCCTGCTCCTGCTGCAGAAGCTCCGGCTTGAGCAATTCGAGCAACAGCCGGATCGGCCGCAGCTCGTCGCGGTGTAGAAACTCGATGTCTTCGAACGCAAGCCGATGTGAGGGCAGCTCACTCAGCCACTTGGCCTGTTCTTCCCGGGTTCGCTTCATTCTCGCTCCTTTGCACAAGATTGACCCGGAGATGCTATGCATCCGCGAGCCTCAGGGCTACCTTTGGCGTCGCGCGCTGCCGCGCTATCCTGCCGCATCGGTCGACGTCGACCTCTCGCCGCGCCGGCGCCGAGCGAGGCGACCGCAAGCCACGAGGACCGTTTGAAGCACACCATCGTCGACAAAGTGCGGATGCTCCGCAGCGTACCCCTGCTGTCGGAGGTCTCCACCGAAGTCCTGGCGGACCTGGCCGCGCTGAGCCGGGTCGAGGACCTTGCCCCCGGCCGGGTCCTGTTCAGCGAGGGGGAGCCGGCCGACGCCTTCTTTCTCATCATTGACGGAGAGGTCGGCGTGGCCCGTAGCGGAGCTTCGTCCTTCGTTGCGCGACAGGGCGAGGAGCTCGGCGCGCTCGCCGTGCTCGACGAGCGACCTCGCGTGTTCACGGCGACGACAACGGAGCGAACACTGCTGCTTCGAATCGGCGCCGAGGATTTTCTTTACCTCATCGAACAGCATCCACGACTGGCCAAGGGAGTGATCCGTTATCTCGCCCACGAGGTTCGCTCGACAATCCATGGCGACGGCCGCTACCCGCTCCCGCCGACGGAGTAGTCGACGGTGACTCCCTGGTCGATCCGGCCGGCCGAGCGCGCCATCACCGCGGCGCTCGCCGGGTACTTCTTCCTTGTCGTGGCAGCGCTGTACTTGATGAAGCCGGCGCGAAACGCCCTGTTTCTCGAAGATCTCGGCGCCGACCGGCTGCCCTGGGTCTTCATCGCCACGGCTCTCGTTACATGGGGGGTCGTCATCGCTTACGTGCGCGTGACGCGCGTGAGCAGCTTGCCGAGGGTAGTCCAGGCGACGCTGACCGTCGCGGTGCTGTGCCTGGGAGGCTTCTGGTTCCTGCTCGCGGCTTTTCCGATGGCCGGCGCCCTGATCTTCTACATCTGGGTGAAGGTCTACGCCGTCCTGCTGCCATCCCAGTTCTGGTTGCTGTCGGAGGAATTTCTCGACCCGCGGCAGGCACGGCGGCTCTTCGGCCCGATCGGTGCGGGTGGAGTGCTCGGCGGCATTGTCGGCAGCGCATCCGCCGCGGCGCTCGCCGGCCTGGTCGGAACGAGATCGCTGCTGTTCTTTGCCGCGCTCACGATCGCGGGGGCGCTCGCCGTCTTCCGCTGGGTGGGAGCCCATGCATCTCCGTTGCACCTGCGTCACGAGAACTGGCACCTCGCTCCCGAAGGCGGCAGCGGCGCACGCGAGGGCGCACGCGCAGAGAAACGCGGCCGGCGCTCGAAAGCCCCACACACCCGCCCGCTGGTGATCACCATCGCGACGATCCTGATCATCGCGACGACGGCGCACACCATCGTCGACTGGCAATTCAACAAGGCGGCGGAGATGACCTTCCCATCGCAGGACAGCCGCGCGACGTTCTTCGCTGTCTTCTTCACAACGCTGAACGTCGTCACGCTGACGATCCAGATGCTGGTAACGAGCGCCGTGCTGCGCGTGTTCGGCGTCGGAGCGGCAATTGCCCTGTTGCCGGTCGCCATCGCGACCGGGGCCGTCGGGATCCTCATGCACCCGGGCCTGTGGGCGGCGACGTTCGCGCGCGGCGCCGATGACGCCCTGCGTTTTTCCGTGGACCAGTCGGGTCGCGAGCTCCTGTTCCTGCCGATCTCCTCGGCCGACCGGCAACGTCTCAAGCCGCGTATCGACCTGATCGCGAGCCGCGCTGCCACCGGCCTCGGTGGAGTCATCATCCTGATCGGCCTACAGGTCCTGGACGACCCGCTCCGCTACCTGAGCCTCGTGTCTCTCGCCCTGGTAGCGATCTGGGCGGTGATGGTCTTGCGTGCGAGACGCCAGTACGCCGCCACCTTGGAGGAACTGCTGAAGGTACGCGACCCCGACATGAGTCGTCGCGTGCAATCTCGACTCG
>CAYSHI010000007.1:0-18765 GCA_964430745.1 uncultured Acidobacteriota bacterium
GATCCGGTCGGAATCGGCCGGCGTCATGCACAGGCCGACCTTGCCGAACGGCAGCGACGGCAGCCCGTTGCCCTCCAGCTCGGTCCAGGTGTCTCCGCCGTCACGGGACATGTGGATGCCGCTCCCGGGGCCGCCGCTCTCACGGTTCCAGGTGTTGACCGCGACCTGCCACATGCCGGCGAACAGGATGCGGGGATTGTGTGGATCCATGACCAGGCTCGAGGAGCCCGTGTTCTCGTCGACGAGCAGCACGTGCTCCCAGCTCGCTCCACCGTCCATTGTGCGGAAGACCCCGCGCTCCGGCTGCGGGCTGTGGCCGTGTCCCAAGGCAGCGACGTAGACGATGTCGGGGTTCGTGGGGTGAATGACGATGTCGGATATGCGACCCGTCGCCTCGAGGCCCATGTTCCGCCAGTGGTCGCCGCCGTCGGTCGATTTGTAGACGCCGTCGCCGATCGAGACGTTGGAGCGAATGTGAGGCTCGCCCGTCCCTGCCCAGACGACCTGCGGATCGGACAGCGCCACCTCGAGCGCGCCGATCGCGTGGGCCGGCTGGTCGTCGAAGATCGGCTCCCAGTTGATGCCGCCGTCCTCGGTCTTCCAGATGCCGCCGGAAGCCGCACCGGCGTAGTACGTGAGCCGGTCGCCCGGAATCCCGGCGACCGCAGCGACCCGGTTGCCCACCGGGCCGATGTGCCGGAAGCGCAGTTGCTCGAGGCGATCGATCGAGATGCCTTGCGGCGCGACGGCGGCAACGCCGGCGGGGGCGGCCACCGCGCCGGCCATGCCGACCACCAGCGTCAACGCCGTGAGAACGGCTGCCATGGGAAAAGACGAAACTCCGGGGGAGCGTGACATGGGCACCTTCCGAGGTTGAAGTTGTGTCGAAGAGCTGCCCTGAGCAATAGCGCAGAATCATCCTGCCGACAAGGACTGCGACCTGGGGTTCGAGACGTGCACGTCGGGCAACGCGCATCGACCCCATGGTGGCGGTGCGGAGCGGTTGACCGTACGCGTCAGGGAATCACGATCGGCTCCGATGCGCCGGCGCCGAAATGCCGGTGAATGTCGTTGATGTACCTGCGCCCCAGCTTGTCGCCGTTGCGCATGAGCCATTGCTCGACGGATTGCGAGCCGGTTGCCGGGGATCGCGACAACAAGAGCTCCTGCTGGAGGCCGAGGAGCTCCACCTTCGTCAGGACGATGTCGCGGAGAAACCGCTCCACCACGCGAATACCGGCTAGCGACAGCCACGACGGGGTTCCGAGCAAGAGCCGTCGAACACCGCAGGCACGCGACAGCAGCTCGACATACTGGCGAAACGTGTAGATCTCGGGGCCCGCCGCGTCCACGTCGATGTTGTCCGAGCTCTCCGCCGCGTCGGCAATGATCCGCCCCGTGTCGTCGAGAGTTACCGGTTGAAGACGACAGCGGCCGCCGCCGGGAATGGGGAAGACGGGAAAATGCCTCAGAAACCAGGCGATGTTGCCGGAGAGCACGTCGTAGGGCCCGACGACGAGCGTCGGCCGAACGATTGCCCAGGAGAGCCCGCTGCCCCGCAGCGCTTCGTCCACGCGGGCCTTGCCACGGTAGTAGCCGAGCTCTGAGTCGAGCCCGGCGTTGCTCACGCTGACGTGAACAAAGCGTCGGACGCCGGCACGGACCGCCGCGTTGACGAGCGTCTTCAGATCGTCGACGGCGGTGTCGAAGCTCTTGCCGCCATGAGGCAAGCGAATCCAATAGGTGCACACGAGAAGGTCCACGCCGTCGAGCTGGCGGGCCAGGTGCTCCGTGTCGAATCTCAGTGTGGCAGCGGTGATGCCATCGACGTGCGCGGGCCGGCGGCGGTTGGTCAGCGTGCGAACTTCGAAGCCCCGGACCAACAACTCGCGCGCGACCGCGGACCCGATGTTGCTGAAGGCACCCGTTACGACGGCACGTGGCATGGTTCGAGATCATGCCGGAGGGCGTGCGCGTTCTCAACGCCCCGCTCCCGGGAAGTCTTCGACCACAGCGACATGCGCGTCGAGGTCTGGAAGGACATCGACCGCGACCTCTGGATCGAATAGCCAAGATCTCCGTTGCGAAAGGGAGGTCAGCGAAACTCCAGGTCACGCGCGAAATCGCCGCCGAAATACGGCGGTGGCGGTGAGATTGGATCGGCCCCGCCGCCGGGATGCAATCCCCCAAAGCCGTCGAGCACGTAGTGGCCGCTGCTGTCGGGATCCAGCTCCAGGTCGCGGGCAATGTCGAAGCCGAAATACGGCGTCTGTGGAGGCAGTGTCGGGGCTAACCCGAAAGCGTGAACGCCGCCGTAACCATCGAGAACGTAGCCGCCGCGAGGGGCGGCCAGCTCGAAATCCCTCGCGATGTCGAAACCGAACACCGGTATCGCCGGCGGCATCAGGGCCGCGCCGCCACCGGCGTACAGGATGCCGTCGCCGTGCAGAACGTAGTAGCCGCCGTGCCCGAGCTCGAGATCACGGGCCACGTCGACACCGAAGTAGGGTGTGGGAGGATTCATGACCGGTGCGCCGCCGAAAGCGTGAACGCCGCCGAGGTTATCGAGCACGTAGCCGCCGCCGGCCCCCAACTCGAGGTCGCGCGCCGCGTCGATGCCGAAGTAGGGCGGGCCGGGAATGAGAGCGGGCGCCCCGCCCGCCTCGTGGAGTCCGCCGAAGCCGTCGAGCACGTACGCGCCGTCTGATGGCTCCAGCTCCAGATCACGGGCGATGTCGAAGCCGAAATAGGGCGGCCTGGGCGTGACGGGGACGCCGCCTCCCGCCGCGTGCAGGCCGCCGTAAGAGTCCAGCACCCACGCGCCGCGGGCGGCTGGGGGGTCGGACGGAGCGAACACATGCGCGCCACCGAAAGGGTATGCCGCTGAGGCGCCCGCCGTCAGCGTGTCGCCCGACACCGATACCGCGTTACCGAAGTTCTCTGGCCACCGGTTGCCCGTGAAGAGCTTCTGCGTCTGCCCCCACTGGTTTGTCCCCCCTTGGTGGCGGTAGAAAACATAAGTGGCCCCGGCGTCGAGGGCCGCGGAGTCCTGATACGGGGCTCCCGCTACGGCGCGATCCACGGAAATCGAGACCGCGTCGCCGAACCCGTCTCCCGGTCGGCCGTCGCTGGCTGCCAGCGTCGCGACCTGTCCCCAGCGATCCGGCCCGCCGAGGTCGCGATCGAACACGTACGCCGCTCCGATGTCTTGGAGCACGCCATCGACTCCCGATGCTCCCGCCACGACCGTGTCCCCGGAGATTGCCACCGACTCGCCGAAAGTGTCTGCCGGCGAGCCGAATGGGGCGGTCAACTTCCTGGCCTCGCCCCAGGCGTCAGTGCCGCCGAGGTGGCGGTTGAAAACGTACGCGGATCCGGAGTCGGCGCCGTGATCATCGTCCTGAGACGCTCCGACCACCACGTTGCCGCCCGAGATCCCCACCGCGATCCCGAAGAGGTCATCCGAGGCGGCATCGGCGGGACTCAGCTTCTTGATTTCGCCCCAGTTGCCCGTCCCTCCGTGATGGCGTCCGAATACGAAGGCCGCGCCGGAGCCGGGAACGCCACCGGTCGAGTCAGCACCGTCGGCGCCCACCACCACATAGTCCCCGGATATCGCCACGGAACCACCGAAAGAACCACCGGGTGTCCCACTGCCGGTGAGCTTCTTGATCTCCGTCCACTGGTCGAACTGGTCCCGCTCGAACACATAGGCCGAACCGACGCCGCCCGAACCCACGACCGCCGTATTGCCGGAAATCGCCACCGACCGGCCGAAACGATCACCGGCCGCGGCGTCGCTTGCGCTCAACTTCGCAACCTGACCCCACTCGTTGGCCCCGCCGTGGTCCCGATCGAAAACGTACGCTGAACCGGAGTTGCTGCCGGCATCGTCGTCATCGGTCGCGCCCACGACCGCGAAGTCTCCGGAGACCGCCACCGACGAGCCGAACAGGTCGCCCTCCGCGGGGTTGAACGGATCGAGAGCTGTAACCCACGACAACGTCGGGTCGGCCACAAGTGGGACTGCGGCACCGGGTGATGCGTGAGGTATTCCGACGAAGCCGAGAGAGCTCGCTCCCAGGCACGCGATCCACGTGAAAACGACCATCATGCGACTGCGGCTACCACCCATGGCGAACCTCCCCCTCCATCCGCGAAGTGTGCGAGTCGGTCCGATCGTGTCACAAAGCGCGGTACAAAAGAAACGGAGTTCTCCGGCGATCTGAAACCGGCGGGCCGGTTCGTCCGTATTTGTTACAATGCAACAAAAAATGAGCAAGCCAAAGTTCCCAACCGAGTTCGAACAGATGGTCATGCTGGCCATCTTGCGCGCAGGCGACGATGCGTACGGCCTGACCATACGCTCGGAGCTCGAGGCGCGGGCAGGCCGTAAGGTCTCGCACGGAGCGGCGTACGTGACCTTGGAGCGACTGGTCTCGAAGGGCTACGCGGAGACCTGGATGGGCGAGCCGTCGTCGCAACGCGGCGGCCGCGCGAAGCGACACTTCCGCGTCACCGCGGCCGGCATCCAGGCGTTGCGCGCATCGCACGCGGCGATGCAGGAGCTCCGCAGCGGGCTCGAAAAAGTCCTGGACGAGGCATGAGCGCCGCCCGGCGGCCTCGCCTTCCGACTCTTCTCCTCCGGCTGCTCGTCCCCGGAGCGGAGGTCCGCGAGGGTATGCTCGGCGACCTGCAGGAGGAGTATGCACAGTCTGTGATCTCGCGTTCCCGCTGGCGCGCGTGGACCCGCTACTGGCGGGCGGCGTTGGGGTTCGGCATCAGCTTCTTCGTCGAGAGGATCCGGACCGGCCGCGGGCGCGGTGCCTCGGGTCACGAAATCGGCAAGCCGGAGGCTTCGAGCCACAGATTTCCCGGTATCCCCGCTCCCCGGCGAGGAGACTCACCCATGAAGACGGTGCCGCAGGACTTCCGTCAGGCCTTTCGTGCCCTGGCCCGGCAACCGGGGTTTACCGCGGTCGCCGCTCTGACGCTGGCGCTGGGGATCGGCGCGACGACGGCGATCTTCACGCTGGTCGATGCCATCGTGCTGTCGCCGTTGCCCTTCGATGAACCGTCTCGTCTTGTCGACGTCGGGCACAGTGCGGCAGGCAGGGGTCTGGACGATGTCGGCCAGTGCGCCGCCTGGCATTTTGCTTACGAAGACCACGCGAACGTCTTCGACGCGCTCGGCCTGTACCGTGGCGGCCAGGTGGCGGTGCGCGGTGACGGGTCTCCCGAGTCGCTGCCGGCGATGGACGCGACCAGCGGCGTTTTTCGCGCCCTGGGAACGCAGCCGGTCGCGGGCCGTATCTTCACGCCGGAAGACGAGGAACCCGACGCGCCGGCCGTCGTCATGCTGGGCCACGGCTACTGGCAGAGTCGGTTCGCCGCCGACCCGGCCGCGGTCGGCCGGCAGCTCGTCGTTGACGGCGAGAGTATGGAAATCGTCGGCGTCGTGCCGGCGAACATCCGCAGCCTCGGTCGTGACCCGGCGATCATCCTGCCCCTGCGCTTTCGTCGCGAGACGCTATTCGTCGGCAATATCGGCGGTGATGCCGTCGCCCGCCTACGCGACGGCGTGACCATCGAGCAGGCACAGGCCGAGTTCGCGCGGATCATGCCGATGGCCTGGGAGATGTTTCCCGGTGGTCCGGTGGCGGGGTCGAGCGGCCCCGAAGACTACGCCCCGGTTCTGGTCCCGTTCCAGGACGAGCTGGTGGGCTCGGCCGGCCGACTGCTGTGGATCCTCCTCGGCGGCGTGGCGGTGGTCCTTTTGATCGCCTGCGCCAATGTGGCGAACCTGTTTCTCGTGCGCTCCGAGGGGCGGGCCACCGAAATGGCCGTGCGCGGCGCCATCGGTGCAAGCTGGTCGCGTATCGGCTGGGAGTACCTGAAGGAGAGCTTTCTGCTGGGTGCCCTGGGCGGCGCCGGCGGACTGGCCCTGGCGTACAGCGCGCTGTCGATGCTGATCGCCAGCGGATCGGCTGATCTGCCGCGCCTCGCGGAGGCTTCTTTGAGCCCCGTGGTGTTTGTTTTTACCTTCTGCGTCGCGGTGGGTTCGTCGGCGTTCTTCGCTCTCTTCCCGATGCTCCGCCATCGTCGTCGGAACGTGGTGGACGTCCTCAAACAGGGCGGGTCGGGCGGAATGACGGCGAAGGGTCGCAACCTCGCGCAAAACGCATTGGCCGCCGCGCAAGTGGCCATGGTCCTCGTCTTGCTGGTGGCGTCCGGACTGATGCTGCGCACGTTTCAGGCGGTTCGCAACGTTGATGCCGGCTTCGGGGACGTAGCCGACGTGCTGGCCCTGAGAATCACCATACCGTCGAGCGAGATCGAATCGGCTGCCGAAGCCGCCGAGGCGTTCGAGCTCATTGCCCATCGGCTGGCGGAGGGCCCCGGCGTCACCTCGGTAGGGATGGCGACGGGAGTTCCGATGGACGGGTCGGGGAACGTCAATCCGTTCTACGTCGACGGGGTGCCGCCGCCCGGTGACGTGCGCTCGCCGAGCCGCCGGCACAAGTGGGTGGGGGAGGGCTATTTCGAGACCCTGCAGATCCCCCTTCTCGTAGGGCGCACCTTTACCTGGGCCGACGTCCACAACCGGTTTCCCGGTGTGATCCTCTCCGAGGGCCTGGCGCGTGAGTACTTCGGATCGGCCGAGGCGGCCATGGGACAGCGGGTCGCGGCCCGCCCCGACCCTGTGCGCTGGCACGAGGTCGTCGGCGTCGCCGCCGATGTGCGTGACGACGGCATGGATCGAGCCGCGCCGGCGATGGTGTACTGGCCGCAGGTAACGCTGGCCTTCTGGCAGGACTCGCCCGCAGATCAAATCCTGGCGTGGCGAACGCAAAGCTACGCCATTCGCACCGAGCGCATGGGGGAAGAAGGATTCGTGCGCGAAGTGCACGAGGCGGTGTGGTCCGTGACTCCCGACGTTCCCCTGCGTAGCGTGCGCTCGATGCCCGAGCTCATGTCGCTGTCGATCGCGCGGACCTCATTCACGGTCGTGCTGCTTGGAGCGGCCGCGGGAGTCGCTCTTCTTCTGGGTCTCGTGGGTGTCTACGGTGTTGTTTCTTACGCGGTGAGCCAGCGGAGTCGGGAGCTGGGGATGCGCATGGCGCTCGGCGCCGAGAGTCGACATATCAAGCTCATGGTGTTGCGCCAGACCCTCGTCATCGCGGGGTCGGGCATCGTCATCGGTATGGGCCTCGCTCTTGTGGTCACGCAGCTGATGTCGTCGCTTCTCTATGACGTCAGTGTCGTCGACCCATTGACCTACGGGCTCGTCGCCGCGGGCCTGCTGCTCGTGGCGATCGTCTCGAGCTACATCCCGGCGCGCCGCGCCTCGCGGGTCGACGCCATGGAGGTGCTCCGAGGGAGCTGAGGCGCTGCGCCGCTCCGGCCTACTCGCGGCCCTCTTCGGATGTACCATCGACGACAGTACCGTCGTCTTCAGAGCGCCGAGATCGTGGTTCGGCCGAAACCGAAAGGTAGATCGCCATGAGAACCGCACGACGACTCGCATGCCTGTTGCTCGGGCTGCTTGTTGCCGCTTGCTCCGCCAATCCGCAGCAGCCGGCCGATCTGATCCTCCGGAACGCCGCGGTCTACACCCTCGATGACGAACGGCCCTGGGCCGGCGCCGTGGTCATCACCGGCAACACCATCACCGCGGTGCTCGACGTCGATGAGGAGACCGGGTCCTTCGAGGGGCCCGACACCCGGGTTATCGACATGGACGGCGCCTTCATCATGCCGGGCTTCGTCGACAGCCACACACACTTCGACGGCTACGGATCGGTCTGGAACGACGCCGACCTGATGGCGGTGTCGGAGGACGAGGGCCTGGTGGCGGAGCTGACCCGCGTGGCGGCGATCTTGCCCGAGGGCGAGTGGATCACGGGGGGTTCGTGGGACGGGCACCGGCTGTGGGAAGCGGACTGGAGGGAACGGGAGCTCCTCAAAGAGAACCGCTGGAGACCGCACCGCGGCACGATCGACCCGGTGACTCCGGACCACCCCGTCTTCGTGAACAGCTGGGACCGGGAGCTCTATCTGGCCAACACGCCGGCGCTCCGGGCGGCGGGCGTGGAGGAAGCCGACCTGGCCGGGATGGAGTTGGATGAGGAGGGAGCACCCACCGGGCTGATCCTCGCCGACTCGCCGGCGATCGGCCGGATCCGCGATGTCATCGCGCCGAAGTCCGAAGAGCGGATTCTCAACGAGATGCGCGCCGGCTTGCGGGAGCTGGCGAAACGAGGCATCACCGAGATCCACGACATCACGGACGAGCCGTTTCCGCAGCGCTACGCCATGCTGCAATCGAGCGGCGAGCTCACGGCGAGGGTCTGGATGCGCCTCGACCTCAGCCGCAGCGCCGAAATCCAGGCCGCCGGAATCGACATGAACACGCATCCGGTCACCGGCGAGCGCGACCGGTACTTGCGGTACGGGGCCTACAAGGGCTACATGGACGGGCTCATGGGATCTCATGGCGCATTGCTGTTCGAGCCCTACGCGGACGATCCGGAGACCAGCGGACACTATCGTACGCAGTCCAGCGACGATCCCGACCTCGAGGAGCCCAACCTCGACAAGATCTTCGAGATGATGCGGATCGCTTTCGAGGACGGTTTCATCGTCAACACGCACGCCATCGGCGATCGCGGGATCTCGCTCACCCTGGACCAGTACGCGCAGCTCGCCGACGAGCTCGGCAGAGAGACCGTGGCCCGCTCACGGGTGATCCACGCGCAGACGATGCGAGAGGAGAACTACCAGCGCTTCGCGGAGCTCGGCATCATCGCCGAGGTCAACCCCACCAGCCTCGAGGATGACATGCGCTGGGTCATCCGGCGCCTCGGTCCCGAGCGCGAGAAGCTGTCGCACCCCTACAAGAGCTTCGTGGACAACGGTGTGATGATCGTCGGGGGCTCGGACATTCCGGGCGCTCAGGGCGCGACCTTCAAGTGTCATCCCAAGTACGTGATCCACGCGGCCGTGAACCGCACCGGTACCGACGGAATGCCCGAAGGAGGCTGGCTTCCGGAGCAGCGCCTGTCGGTGCACGAGGCGATCAAGATGCACACGCGGGACGCTGTTTATGCGACGTTCGACGAAGATGTCCGCGGAACGATCGTCCCCGGCAAGCTGGCGGACCTGACGATCGCCGATCGCAACCTGTTGGAGATCTCGCCCGACGAGATCCTCGACATGGAGATCGTCATGACCGTGGTGGACGGCCGCGTCGTCTACGAGCGCGACGGAGAACGCGAGTAGGGATCCGGGCGGACGTTGCGGTAGAATCAGGGCCAGGAGCCGGCTTGACCCGAGCATCGAAAATGGCGACCGACGACAAGACGGATTTCTTCGAATCCGTGCTCCATTGTGTCGCGGACGGTGTGTTCACCGTCGATTGCGACTGGCGGATTACGTCGTTCAACCGCGCCGCGGAACGCATCACGGGAGTTCCGGCCGAGCGCGCCATGGGTCGCCAGTGCTGCGACGTCTTTCACGCAAGCATCTGCGAGGACGGCTGCGCCATTCGCGAGACCATGAGCACCGGCCTCGAGATCGTCGACAAGCCCGCCCGCATCCTCAACCAGCGTGGCAAATCGATCCCCATCAGCATCAGCAGCGCCGTTCTGCGCGAAGAAGACGGCACTTTGCTCGGAGCCGTCGAGACCTTCCGCGATCTGTCGACGATCGAGCAGCTCCGCAAGGAGATCCAGAGTCGCTTCACCTATGAGGACATCATCGGCAAGAGCGAGGCCTTCCAGAAGATCTTCGCCATCCTGCCGGACATCGCGGCGAGCGAGAGCACGGTGCTCATCGAGGGGCCGAGCGGCTCGGGCAAGGAGCTCATCGCCCGCGCGATTCACAACCGTAGCCGGAGACGCAAGGGGCCTCACGTGGTCGTGAACTGCGGCACGCTGCCTGCCGGCCTCTTCGAGTCGGAGTTGTTCGGCTACAAGCGCGGTGCTTTCACCGACGCGAAGCAGGACAAGCCCGGACGCATTGCCGTTGCGGAAGGCGGCACGGTCTTCTTCGACGAGGTCAGCGAGCTTCCGCCGGAGACGCAGGTCAAGCTCCTTCGCTTGCTTCAGGAGCGCGAGTATGAGCCCCTCGGCGCGGTGCGGCCGCGACAGGCCGACGTCCGTATCGTCGCTGCCACGAACCGGAATCTCGCGGAGATGGTGAGCGCCGGACAGTTTCGTGATGACCTCTATTTTCGCCTGGCCGTGGTCCGATTGACCGTTCCTCCGTTGCGGGAACGGCGCGAGGACATCCCCTTTCTGGTGGAGCATTTCGTGCAGCGCTTCCGCGCCAAGACGGGCAAGGAAATCCAAGGGCTCAGCCCGGCCGTCATGGAGGTCGTCATGCGGCACGATTTCCCCGGCAACGCTCGTGAGCTCGAGAACATCGTCGAATACGGCTTCGTCTTGTGTCACAACCGTTTCATCGAAGTCCGCCACTTGCCGCAACACCTGCAACCGCGCGACGAGGCAGGAAGCACGGCCGCGGCCGAGGAGCCCGTTTCGGCGCTGCAGCGGGGCGAAGCGGACGCCATCAGAATCGCTCTGAGTCACCGCGAGGGCCGGAAAGCGCTGGCTGCCAAGGAGCTGGGCATCAGCCGTACGACGTTGTGGCGGAAGATGAAGAAGTACGGCATCGATCCGGAGGAATCCGGCTCCTCGTCCTAGTGTGCTGTCTCCAACATAGCTTGACACTTGTAGCGAGCGCGACGGGGCGAGTCCGCGGAGAGGCGCCGACGGCGATGTGCATACATCGTCGAGAAGCCGCGACAAAGGAATCGCCCCGTCCCGCCGCTACCCTACGGGCAGAGGGGATTGCGCGCGATCTCGGCGTCAGGGCTCGTCGACGATGCCGAAGCATCGCCTTCCTCGCCCTTCCTTGATCTCGCCCGCAATTCCCTCTGCAAGTGTCAAGCTATGTTGGAGACAGCACACTAGCAGGATCCCGAGACCCGACGGTGCCCGTGAACGCTTCCCCGTGAGCGTTTCAGCACCTGCCGGCTGCGTCGGCAGCGCCCCCCATCGTCCGATCCGTTGCATCTCCGAAACGCTGCAACGGCGCCGGCGTTTCACGCCTGCAACATAGGCGGCCGCCGCAGGCCGGGGCGAATCGGCTGAAACCCTGTCCCCACGCGCGAGTCAACGATCATCACGGTCGCGGCCCGGGCTTGGCATTTCGCTTGCACATCCTCTGTCCGAACAACTTCGGAGGCCTGCAAGTGAGAGTCGCAATTCCACGCCGAGGCGCCCTCGTCGCACCGTGCGTAGGCCACTGCGCCATGATGTCGATCTACACGATCGAGGACGGAGGCGTAGCGGGCCAGTTCGACTTTCCGATGAAGAGCGAAGATCCCGTCGACCGTGTGCGCCTGCTGCGGGATCAGGAAGTCGACACCATCATCTGCGGCGGCATCCAGGACCTCCTCGAGAACATCCTGAAGGCAAGCGGGATCACCGTGATCTCGTGGGTTTCGGGGTCCGTCGACGATCTTCTCGATCTCTACCTCCGGGGCCGACTCGTGCCGTGCCGCGAAGTTACGGCGGCGACTTGTTCGGACGTGTCTCCTTCTCTCCATCGAAACCAGGTGCATTGACCGTGGGCAGCACGACGCGAGACACCTACAGCTACTACGTGGAACAGAAGACGCTCGAAGTCTCCGATCGGCCGCGGAAGTTTCTCGAGGCCTTCGCCGCGGTGCTCGAACACTCCAACTACGGCGTCGCGCTGGAGACGTACGCGCGACTGAGCGCCAAGTGTGGGCGCTGTGCGGCCGAGTGCCAGCTCTACGAATGCACGCACGAAGAGCGCGACATCCCGTGCAATCGGACGGAGTTGCTGATGCGCGTCTACCGGCGCTACTTCACCCAATCGGGTCTGCTCAAAGCCCGCTTGTTCGGAGGCTTCCGGCTCACCGATGAGTACATCGACGAGATGGCGGAGTCGTTCTACCGCTGCACCGCGTGTCGGCGCTGCAAGGCGACCTGCCCCCTGGGGATCGACCACGGCCTCATCACTCACCTGGCGCGCTGGCTGCTGGCGGAGATCGACCTGATTCCGAAGGCGCTGGTGGTGTCGGTGCGCGAGCAGCTGGAGGGTGTAGGCAACACCTCCGCGATTCCGGTGCCGGCCCTCAGGGACACCTGCGAATTTCTCGAAGAGGAGCTCCACGATCTGTACGGCGTCGACATCAGCTTTCCCTTCGATGTCGAAGGCGCCGAGTACGTGTTCTTCCCCGCCGTCTCCGACTACCTGCTCGAGGCCGACACGCTGATGGGCAACGCCGCCATCCTGCACGTAACCGGAGCGTCCTGGACGATCGGCACCGGCAACTACGACGGCATCAACTACGGGCTCTTCTACAGCGACCGCATGATGGAGCGGATCGTCAAGAACGTGGTCGCCGAGGTTCGCCGCCTGGGGGCTCGCAAAGTGCTGGTGGGTGAATGTGGCCACGCGACCCGGGCGGCCTGGTTCATTCCCACCTTTGCGGGGCCGGACGGGCCCGAGGTCGTCAATTGCCTGCAGTACGCCCACCGCATGTTGAAGGCCGGGAAGGTCCCGCTCCGTCCGGAGAAGATCCCCGAACGCGTCACGTATCACGACCCGTGCAACATCGCCCGCACCGAGCGCATCACCGACGAGCCACGCGAGATCCTGCGGGCGATCTGCGACGACTTTGTCGAAATGACGCCCAATCGGTCCGAGAACTACTGCTGCGGTGGTGGCGGCGGCACGGTGTCGATCGACGAGATCCGGGACTTTCGCACCCGTCAGATGGGCAAGCGCAAGGCCGAGCAGATCCGCTCGACGGGAGCCGAGATCGTCGTTTCGCCCTGTGCGAACTGCAAGAAGCAGCTCAAGGAGGTATGCGAGGACAACGGGTTGGAGGAGGTCCGCATCGTCGGCCTCCACGATCTGCTGCTCGAAGCAATCGACTTCGGTGTGCCACGCCCCACCGAGGACGAGGAGATCGTCGCGGAGACGGAGACCGTCGGCGTCGCGGTTGCGACAGGTCAGGGAGGGTAGGCGCGATGATCACCGACGCTTTGCTCGACTGGTTGCGCGGTCCGGGGTTCTGGGCCGCCCTCACCTTCATGATTCTCGGATTGGCGCGGCACCTGGCAATCACATCGTGGGGGCTCGTGCGCGCGTACCGGAGAGCGGGCGACAGGACGCTGCCGGTGCGGCAACTGTGGACCGCAACGATGAGATGGATGCTTCCCGTCGGCCGGCTGGGACGTCGGCCGATCTACGGCATCACCACGTTCGTCTTTCACCTATCGGTGATCATCGTCCCGCTTTTTCTCGCCGGCCACATCGCGCTCTGGCGGAACGGGCTGGGGATCTCCTGGCCCGCGATACCGAATGGCCTGGCGACGACGCTGACCATCGTCGCCGTCGGCGCGGCGGTCGCGATCGTGGTGCAACGGCTCGCGACGCCGGCGTCCCGGGCCCTGAGCCGCTATCAGGATCTCGCCATTCCGCTTCTCGTCGTGGTGCCGTTCGTTTCCGGGTTCTTGGTCATGCACCCGGCCTACAACCCGATCTCCCATCAGGCGGCGATGCTCTTGCATGTGGCGTCCGCCAACTTGCTCATGTTCCTGGTCCCGCTGACCAAGCTCAGCCACATGGTGCTTCTGCCGGCAACCCAGGTCGTCTCCGAGTTGGCATGGCACTTCCCGCCGGATGCCGGATCCCGCGTGGGCGAGGCCCTTGGAAAAGCGAACGAATCGATATGATCGACTCCCCCGCAATCCTCATCGACACCACCCGTTGCGTCGGCTGCGAGAAGTGCGTCGTGGCCTGCAAGGAAGCGAACGGGCTCGGCAAGGACCGGCCCCAGCGGGGGCAGGGTGCCATCGACGCGCTTTCCGCCACCCGCAACATCACCGTTCGTCGCCGACCCGACGACCGGTTCGTGCCGCAGCAGTGTCGGCATTGTCTGGAGCCCGCCTGTGCCAGCGCCTGTCTCGTGGGTGCGATGCACAAGACGCCCGAAGGGCCGGTTATCTACGACGCCGACAAGTGCATCGGTTGTCGCTATTGCATGTTGGCCTGCCCGTACGGGATCCCTCGATACGATTGGGACACACCGGCGCCGGTCGTCCACAAGTGCACGATGTGCTACGAGCGGCTGACGGTGGGCGGCATCCCCGCGTGCGTCGAAGCCTGTCCGCAGCGGGCCAGTGTCTTCGGCAGTCGCCCGGAGTTGCTCGCGGAGGCTCGAAGCCGGCTGGCCGCGGAGCCCGGCAAGTACGTCCCGAGGATCTACGGCGAACACGAGGTCGGCGGGGCGTCGGTTCTCTATCTGTCCGATAGGCCGCTTTCCTTTCTGGCCTGGAAGCCCGACCTGGGTGAGCAGCCTGTACCGGAGCTCACCTGGCAAGCGCTGGAGAAAGTTCCTCCCGTCGTTCTTCTCATGGGCTCCCTGATGGGAGGGGTCTACTGGACGATCAACCGCCGCATGCGGCTGGCGATGGAGAGCGCCTATCGTGGCGACCCGCCGTCCGCCGAATCGAACGACGCCTCGGCGGGGAACGGAACGGCGGGCACGCCGGCCATGGACCCGGGCGCCACGGATCGAGCGGAAGGGCAGGGCGATGCTTGATCGATTGACGGCCCTCAAGACGTTCCTGTGGGCATCGGTAGGCTGCCTGGCCGCGATTACGGTCGTGCGTTTCGGGCGCGGGCTCGGCGCGGTTACCAATCTGTCGGACGGAGCGCCGTGGGGCCTGTGGATCGGCTTCGACGTGATGGCCGGTGTGGCACTGGCCGCCGGCGGATTCGTCATGGCCGCCATCGTCTACATCTTCGGTCTGGAGAAGTACCGGCCGTTCGTGCGCCCGGCGATCCTGACGGCGCTGCTCGGATACATCGCGGTCGCGGTCGGATTGTTGTTCGACCTCGGCCTGCCGTGGAACATCTGGCACCCAATGGTCTACTGGCAGCACCATTCGGTGCTCTTCGAGGTGGGCATGTGCGTGATGCTCTATCTGACGGTGCTTTCCCTCGAGTTCGCGCCGGTGGTCCTGGAGCATCCCGTCTTCGGCCACCCGTTCTTCCAGCGGGTGTTGAAGTTCCTGCGCAGAATCACGATCCCGCTCGTGATCGCCGGGATCGTTCTGTCCACCCTTCACCAGTCGTCACTGGGGTCGCTTTTCCTGATCTCGCCGTTTCGCACCCACCCGCTCTGGTATTCGCCCATCATCTACGTGCTGTTCTTCGTATCGGCCGTGGGCCTCGGCTTCATGACGGTGATGCTGGAGGGGTTTCTGGCCAGCTATTTCCTCGGTCACGAGGTCAGCAAAGACCTCCTTCCCGGGCTTGGGATCGCGGCATCGGTCGTGCTCTGGGTCTACCTGATCCTTCGCTTGGGGGATCTGGGTGCCCGCGGAGTGCTGGGACAGGCGCTCGCCGGCACCTGGCAGAGCAACCTTTTCCTCTTCGAGGTGGTCGTCGCCGCGATCCTCCCCGCTGCCCTGCTTCTGTTCCGCGGCGTGCGCGCGTCGCCCCGCTGGATGCTGGTCTGCGCCCTTCTCACCATGATGGGGATGATCGGCTACCGCCTGAACCTGAGCATCGTGACGTTCGCCCGGCCCGAAGGGCAGGCGTATTTCCCGAGCTGGGCCGAGATCGCGGTGAGTGTCGGGATCGTCTCTTGTTGCACCCTCGTGTTTCTCTTCTTCGTCGAGCGACTCGCGGTTTACGAAGAGCCGGTGCATGTCGAGGCCGGACGGCCGAGTCACGATGCGGCGACGTTGAATGGGTTGTTGCCGGCGGCGCAGGCATCGCCGCGCCGCTACTCGATGGTGGCCATCGGCGCGGCGGTCGTGACCTTGCTGTTCCTTCCCGTCCGTGGAGCGGAGCCGCGGCGCACGCCGGTCGCCGGCCCGCGCGCGGTGGGCGGTTTACAGATTCCGCGTACGGACGGCGACTTCTATCTCCTGGCCGCGACAGGGTCCGTCGGCCCTGCGGTAGTTGGAGCTCGGCTTCTGACCATCGACGGGAACCGCGCCGGCCCGGCGGTTCTCTTCAATCACGATGGCCACATCGGGCGAGAGGGAGGTGCGGAATCCTGCGCGACCTGCCATCACCTCGACCTGCCCTTCGATCGTGGCACGTCCTGCTACGAGTGCCATCGGGACATGTACGAGCCCACGCCGCTGTTCGACCACACGGTCCACGTCGCCGGGCTCGGCGGCAATGTCGGATGTTCCGAATGCCATGACGCCGAACAACCGGTCAAGGCCCGCGAGTCGGCAACGGCGTGTGTGGAATGCCACGCTCTGCCCGCCGTGTCGGGCGCCGTCATCGCTCCGCCCGAGCCGCGCTGGCGGGACGCGACGGGGTACATGGACGCGATGCACGAGCTGTGCATCAACTGCCACGCGCAACGCGCGGCGCAGGAGCCCGAGCGCTTTTCCGATCTTCTTGATCGATGCGACGCGTGCCACGACGCCGACACCCAGCGGTTACTGCGAGAGCTGGCGCCGGCGAGGACGGTGAACGATAGCCGCATGCAAGCAAGCAGCGGCGGGAGTCGAAACTGATGACGGTTGCACAGCAGCATTCCGATCGGACCATCCCGGGTTCGGCCGTTCTCGGCGGTGAGATCGACGAGTGGCTGAGGGCGAATCTGTTCGACCTCGTGCCGATCGCCATCAGCGTGATCAGCCCGAACTTCCGCGTCGTCGAGGGTAATCGCAAGTTCACCGAACAGTACGGCGAGTGGCACGGGCGCCAGTGTTACGAGGTCTACAAGAACCGCTCGCAGCCCTGCCGCAACTGCGCCGCCACGGAGACGTTTGCAGACGGACAGATCCGCACGCGAGAGGAGAAGGGAACGGACGGAAACGGCGGCAGTTCCAACTACCTCGTGCAGATGGTGCCGATCCGCCGGCGCAACGGTGACATCCCGTATGTCATCGAGATGTCCACAGATATCACCGCCGTCAAACAGCTCGAGAAGGAAAAGCGGGAGGCGCAGCGTCTCGCGGCCGTCGGCGAGACCGTGGCCGGTATCGCCCACGGTATCAAGAACGTTCTGATGGGCCTCGAAGGCGGGATGTACGCCGTCAACACCGGGATCGAGCAGGCCGACGACGAGCGTATTGCGCGCGGCTGGATGATGCTCGAGGAGAACGTCACGCGGATCTCGAGCTTCGTGAAGGAGTTCCTCGACTTCGCCCGGGGCCGCGAAGCGGTGGTGACGATGGTGGACCCGGCGGCGCCGCTGGTCGAGGCTGCCGAGCTCTTTTCGGTAGGCGCCAATCTTGCCGACATCGTGTTGGGTCTCGACATCCAACCGGGGATCGGGCCGGCCCCTCTGGACGAAGCAGGGATTCACACGGCGCTGGTCAACCTCATCTCCAACGCGATCGATGCCTGCACCTTCAGCGATGCCCAACGCGAGCACATGGTGTGGGCGTCGCTGCGCGAAGAGGACGGAACGATCATCTACGAGGTCGAGGACAACGGTCAGGGGATGGACTACGAGGTGAGCCGTAAGGTTTTCTCGAAGTTTTTCAGCACCAAGGGCTCCGATCGGGGCACGGGGCTCGGCTTGCTGACCACCAAGAAGCTGGTCCACCAGCACGGGGGCCGGATTTCCTTTTCCTCCGTGGAGGGAGCCGGCTCCCGCTTCCGTATCGAGCTGCCCCGGGAGTCGCTTCCCGATCCGAAGCCCGAAGACGATCCGGAGGTGGAGCTGGTACCCGCAGAGCAAGGGACGTGAACGCGAGAGGTGGTGTCATGACTTCAGCCCGAGACAAGATGGTGCTCGTCGTCGACGACGAGCCGAACGTGCGCGACTACCTGGCGCAGATCCTTCGCGACGCAGACTTCAACGTCCTCACCGCGGCCGACGGAGACGAGGCGCTGGAGATCATTCGGGAGATGAAGCCCGACTTCATCTCGCTCGACCTGGTGATGCCGAAGAAGAGCGGGCACAAGCTCCTGTACGAGCTGCACAAGGATCGGGAGCTCTCGCGAATTCCCGTCGTCATCGTCACCGCCCACGCACGGGACGAGCTCGGCAGCGGTGACCTCCAAGACATCATGGAAAACAGGGTCATCTCCGGGCCGGGGATCTACCTGGAGAAGCCGGTGAAACCCCTGGACTTCGTCCGCTGCGTGCAGCGCGCGTTGGGACTCGAGGAGACGGAGGACGACGCCGAGAGAATTGCCCTGCAGGAGAAGCTCCAGCAGCAGCTCCCCAGGGCCGAGCCGCACGCGCTGCGGCGCGCATTGGAGGCCCTGAAGACGGGAAGCACATCCGACCTTTGAGCACCGTGGGCGCCGCGCCCCGCGGGCGTTCACGAAGAAGACGGAATACAAGGAGATTCGACGTGTCCGACGACAAGCAAGCAAGAAAGATCCTCATCGTCGACGACGAACCGGACGTCGTGAGCTACCTCGAGATGCTGCTGCACGATGGCGGCTACGAGACCGTGACGGCCTCCAACGGCCGTGAGGGGATGTAGGTGGCGCGCCGCGAGAAACCCGACCTGGTGACCCTCGACGTCTCGATGCCGGAGGCCTCCGGCACGCGCTTCTACAAGGAGATCAAACAGGACCCGGCGTTGTCGGACACCCCGGTGATCATCGTCACGGCGGTGACCGGCATGGGCGGCGACCCCTACGCCTATGAGAAGTTCCTCACCGGCCGGAGGATCGTGCCCGCGCCCGACGGTTTCTTTCCCAAGCCCATCGAACCGGACGAGTTCC
>CAYSHI010000008.1:0-9855 GCA_964430745.1 uncultured Acidobacteriota bacterium
CCCGAGCCGGAAGACGGCAGAGCCGGCTTTCGGGGGATGCCGAGGCCTCGTCATAGTCTCGCAGCCGGTGCCTGAGCAGTTACTCCGTACTTTCTTCGGCCGGGCGGAGGTGTCGGTGGGCAGCGGGCGTTCAGCGGGTCACAGAAGTAGCTGTCTGGCGCCAGGCACTTGCGCTCGGCCGCCTATGCTGCCCGCCGATACCTCCGGCGGACGGCGGTGGGTGGCACGGCTATCTCACGGAGACAGGCTCGTCGGTTCGGGTACGTTTGGGCAGGGAGTCTCGTCTTGACGGAAACCTTGCAGAGGGTCGGGTCGGGGCGGTGATGCCCCGTAGCGTGTATTGCGAACCACAGACGCGGCGAAGCCGCTCAAGAGCCCGCACCTCACGCCGAGGGGCATCATCGCCCCGGCCCGACCCGCGTAGCTACAACGTTTCCGTCTAATCCCCGGACCGGACAAGTCACACCCGCGCAACCATGCACCCGCGCTCTCCGGGGAGTGGCCGGCGTCAGTGGCCGGCGGCGGCGCCGGCCGCTGCAACCAGGTCGCGGGGCGACCAGGGGTCGAGGCCGGGAAACTGGTCCACGAAGCGGCCGGCCGGGTCGATGATCACCGTGTTGAAGCTGTGACCGATGCTTCCGTCACCGTATTGCCACACCGCGACGCCGAAGGCCGTGGCAAGGCGGCCGGCGTCCGCCGGCGTGGCGCCGAGGAACGTCCAGGGCACGTTCACCGTGGGTGCGGCGGCCTGAGCCCGGGACACGGCGGCCGAGTCCGCGGCTTCGTCCAGCACGAGCGTGAGCAGATGGATCTTCTCCGCGAGAGCGGGGCGCACGGTATTGCCGAACTCCGCCAATCTCCGCATCAACTCGGCGTCATTGTCGTTGCCGCCCGAGGCGCCGACGAAGGCGAGCACCAGGACGCTGCCACGGAGCGTCGAAAGCGTGAGGGCGCGTTCGTCGTGGTCGTGCAGAGCAGTGTCGGGCGCGATCTCGCCGATCTCGAGCCGGCGAGCGTTCGGGGAATAGGCGAAGAGGCCCCCGGCTTGTTCTCCCGGAGGGAGCTCGGGTTGGCCCGAGTCCGAAGAGGCGCGCTCGGAGATCGGCGTGCAGGCGCAGAAAAGGGTCGCGGCGAGCAGCAGTCCCGGCGCCGCGTGGCGCGCGCGGGTCTGGTGAGGCCCCATCATCTTCGACCCAGCTCGAGCTCCGGCAGGGTGATCACCGCGGCACCGTCGACCAGGCGTCGTACGGTCGACGGCGAAACCATGCCGTTGAGGACACGGCTGACGGTGTCGGGCTCGAGCGGGTTGGCGCCGTCGTATTCGACCAGAAGCCGCTGCCACAAGACGCTGTCGAAGGAGCCCGGCTTGCCGCTCGCGTCCCATTCCAGCGAGAGCATGCGGAAGACCAGCTCGCCCCGCATATAGAGCAGCGGCCGGAGCTCTTCGTCATTTGCCTCGCTCGCCTGTCGCAACGACCCGGCGCCGGCCCCGCCCATCTGCCGATAGCTCTCATACGCTTCGGCGAGGCTGCGATCGACCCCGGAGGCACTGAGGATTCCCGCCCGGCTGGCCGAGCTTCGGCCGACGTGTTCCGCCCACCCCTCGGAGAGCCACGAGAGAGGCCGGGTCACCGGCAGCCCCCACGGCACGTAGAGGTGGAAGAGCTCATGCCCGAGGAACACGGCCATCATCTCTCGAATTCTCTCGTTGTCGAGCGGAACCGACGGGCCGGCGCCGGCGAACAGCAGAAGCGATCGATCCCACACCATACCCGAGCTGCGAACGCCTCCGGATGGTCGCAAACCGGGCGGCAACGGTGTGAAGATCATCAGCGACGGCTCGCCCGGAGGCATGCCGAAGTCTCTCGCCTGGGTGCGCACGAGTTGGCGCGAGTAGCCGGCAATGTGCCGGCGCGCGACGTTCCAACCGGTGTGAACGGCGGCCCGGATGCCGAGGTCGTTGTCCACTTCCTCGAAGCGGTACGGGCCGATGGCGAAGGCGCTGCGTTCGGGATGGCCGCGAAGGACGAAGTGGTTGAGCGCGACCTCCTGCTCGGCGGAGGCGACGACCCAGTCGTCGGGCACATCGCTGAGGTCGAAACGCAGCGCGGCCGCTTCGATCTCGTCGGCAGGCCGGTCGACCGGCGCGAGCTCGACGGCCGAGCGATGGCTGAAGAAGCGCGCCCAGAGGTCGACCCCGACGAGGACCATGTGATCCTCCGAGACGCTGCTGGCGCGGTGATAGAAGTCGGCGGGAGGAGACCCCACGTCGACCCGATAATCGAGCACCCAATCTTCGTCCGGATCGATTTCGACGCGGAAGGCGTCGGCGCCCAGTGGTTCGACCAGAAGCGCGATCCCGGAGACGGTGTGTGCCGAGACCTCCGAGATGCTCCGGGAGGAGGCACCCTCCCCGAGGGGGCTGGCGCCGAATCCCACCCAGACCACGGGCCTCGGGCCGTTCGAGACGGTAACGGAGACGCGCACCGCTTCCGCTGCCGGAACGATGTCGTAGCGGAGCCGCGGCGGGCCGTCCCTGCCGACCAGATCACAGCCGAGCGCCAGACCTGCGCAGAGGATGCCGATACACGACATCACGAGGAGGTTGTTGCTTGCGCGGCGCCCTTGGGGGCCGGCGTGCGCGCCGGTTTGACAGTTCCGGAGCGGCCACGCAAGCTTACGAGGCGTCCTGGCCGCCGCCACGGTTCTCGAGCCGGCGAGGGCCCCCGACAACCCGAACACGAGCCGAATTTTCGCCGGAGCCTGCATGTCAACGAACGCGTCCCCTGTGGCCCGAGATCTCGATACTCTCTGCGTCAATACTATCCGCATGCTGGCGGCGGACGCCGTACAAAAAGCCAACTCGGGGCATCCCGGCATGCCGATGGGGACCGCTCCGATGGCTTATGCCCTGTGGACCCGGTTCCTACGCTTCGATCCGAAGGACCCGGCCTGGGTGAACCGCGATCGTTTCGTACTGTCCGCCGGGCATGGATCGATGCTCCTGTACGCGCTCCTGCACCTCACCGGGCACGATGTCTCTCTCGCCGACATCAAGGACTTTCGCCAGTGGGGTAGCGCGACGCCGGGCCATCCGGAGTTCGGGCACACACCCGGCGTGGAGACCACCACAGGTCCGCTGGGCCAGGGCTTCGGCAACGGCGTCGGGATGGCGATGGCGGAAGCTCGGCTGGCGGCCGAGTTCAACCGCCAGGGCCACCAGGTCATCGACCATCACACCTACGTGCTCGCGAGCGACGGCGACATCATGGAAGGGGTGCAATCCGAGGCGGCCTCGTTGGCCGGCCATCTCGGGCTGCACAAGCTGGTCGTGTTGTACGACGACAACCGCATCACGATCGATGGCGGCCTCGATCTGGCCTTCAGCGAAGACGTGCTGAAGCGGCACGAGGCCTACGGCTGGCATGTGCTGTCGGTTGCCGACGGCAACGATGTGGATGCCGTGGCCGAGGCCATCGGCGAGGCTCGTGACGAGTGCGAGCGCCCATCGATTATCCGAATTCGGACGAACATCGGTTTCGGTAGCCCGAATCGTCAAGATTCGTCCAAGTCGCACGGCGAGCCGCTGGGCGAGGATGAGCTCCGCCTCACCAAGGCAAATCTGGGCTGGCCGGCGGACGAGCCTTTCCGTATTCCCGAGGAAGTCGGCGCCCACCTCGCCCAGGCCATCGATCGAGGGGCGGAGTTGCAGGCAGAGTGGGCGCGGTCTTGGCAGGCTTACCGCTCGGCTCATGGGGACGCGGCGGCGCGGCTGGAACACCGACTCGGAGGACGTCTGACCGATGATTTCGACGCCGACCTGCCGGGCTACGGTTCCGATTCCGCGCCGCTGGCGACGCGCGCGGCTTCGGGGAAGGCGTTGAACGCGCTCGCGCGACGAGTTCCCGCGCTGATCGGTGGGTCGGCCGACCTTGCCGGGTCCAACAAGACGGACATCGAGGGCGCCGGCGATTTCGGGCCGGGAGCGTTTACCGGCCGGAACCTTCGCTTCGGCATCCGCGAGCACGGTATGGGCGCGATTCTCAACGGCATGGCGTTGCACGGTGGCTTTATCCCCTACGGGGGCACGTTCCTGATCTTTTCCGACTACATGCGCCCGTCGATTCGGCTCGCGGCGTTGATGCGGCAGCAGGTCATTTACGTCTTCACGCACGACAGCATCGGTGTGGGCGAGGACGGTCCCACCCATCAACCCATCGAGCAGGTGGCATCCCTACGAACGGTGCCCGGACTGGTGGTTCTCCGCCCGGCGGACGCAAACGAGACCAGCGAGGCGTGGCGCGTTGCCGTACGACGCTCATCGGGTCCGACGGCACTGGTGCTGACCCGTCAAAGCCTGCCGATTCTGTCCGCGATCGAAAACGACGTCGCGCCGGCGAGTGGCCTGGTGCGCGGCGCCTATGTGCTGGCCGACGGGTCGGCGTCGACGCCGGAGATCATCCTCCTGGCGACGGGGTCCGAGGTTCACCTCGCGCTTATCGCATGGCAGCGGCTGGTCGCAGACGGTATCGGGGCGCGGGTGGTGTCGATGCCTTCCCGGGAGATCTTCGAGGAGCAGGACGCTGCTTATCGGGCGCAGGTGATCCCGCGGGAGGTCACGCGCAGACTCGCGGTCGAGGCCGGTATTTCATTCGGCTGGGGTCGCTACGTGGGGCTGGAGGGCGAGACGGTCTGTATCGATCGTTTCGGCGCATCCGCACCCGGGCCTACCAACATGGAACAATTCGGATTCTCAGCAGACAACGTCGAAGCTCGTGCCCGGGCATTGATCGCCCGGTAGCGGACGATCATAGAACTCGCGTCGAAGGTGAAATGAGCGACAACCCGCTATGGAACATGAGGTCACGTGGTCAGGGCGTGTGGCTTCGAGGGTTCCGGCGTCGCCTCGCCGATAGCGGAATGCTCGACGAGATGATTCGAGAGAGCGCGGTCAGCGGCCTCGACTGTGACCTCATCTCACTTGCCGGCGCCGTCTCGCGCGGGCCCGAATACGGCGAGTCGTTGCTGCGCATCGTCGCCGAAGACGGCGATCTGGAGCCGGCCGAGTCGCTCCTTGCAGAGGAGGCGCGTACAGGCGCCCATTTGCTGCGGACGGTCTATCGCGAGAGCGATGGCAGGGACGGCTTGGTAAGCGTCGATGCCGGATCGGTTTGGGCCAACGATGCGGAATCGATGTCGCGCGCTGCCCGACGGATCGGGAGAACGGCGGAGGCCCCCAATGTTCTGCCCAAGCTGCCACCGACCGATTCCGGTTTCGCGGTTTTCGAGGCCCTGACTGCGGAGAGCTTCGGCGTTCACATCGGCCCGCTGTTTTCCCTCGCCGCGGTGGATCGCGCGGTTGATGCATTTCTTCGCGGCGCGCGCGCGCGCGCCGGGAATTTCCCCGCCGGAGTGTCCCCTCTCGCGGTGATCTCGTTCGGCGTCGCGCCGCTGGACGTGGTCGTCGACGAGCTTCTGCGAGAGAAGATCCACGGGGCGGGCGGGCGCGACACCAGCGCGGCGGAATCACTACTGGGCGGCACCGCGACGGCTCTGGCCATGCTTGCGTACCGGCGTCTGCGCGAGCGCCTTGCCGCCGAGGTTGGTGCCTCCAGCCAACGGGAGCTCGGAATGCTGCTCCTCGCCTTTGCCGATGTGGCGACGGCGGATGCGCGGCAGCCGCGATGCCGGTACGTCGAGGCCCTGACGGGCCCGGACACCGCTGTCGTGGTGAGCCCGGGCTTGTTGCGCGACATCGGCCGTGGAGCCGTCAAGGACACGTCGGCACAAACTGTCGGCGAAGCCGAGGAGCTGCTGGGGGAGCTCGAGGACCTGGAGATCGACGCCGGAGCGATCGGTGCGGCCCTCGAGGCTCGCACGGTGCGGCGGAGGGCCGCGGCGTACGGTGAGTTGTCGCGCGTGGTCGAGCTCGCCACCGAGGCCCTTACCGCCGACGCCGATCGGGCTCGCGCGGTGGCGTCGACGGGAACGCCGTGGTGGTCGTCTCGACCGGAGATCGACGACGCTGTTGTCGTCGACGTCGTCGACACGAAGCTCGATGAGGCCGTGTCACGGATGTGGAGCAAGGATGCCTCGTTGTGGAGCGACGACCCGCAGACGGGAGAGGCCATCCGTAACCGATTGGGTTGGCTCGACGCCGCCGCCGAAGAAGCATTCGCCGGTAGCGAGCCGCTTCGTCGCTTTGCCGCCCGGCTGGAGAAGTCCGACATCGAGCGCGTGCTGCTTCTGGGCATGGGCGGCAGCAGTCTCGCCGCCGAGGTTTGCAGCCGCGTTTTCGGTACCGAGCGTGTCCGCGTTCTGGACAGCACCGTGCCGGGGCATATTCACGCGGTGTCGGAATCCGTTGACCCCGCCCGAACCGCGCTACTGGTGGCCAGCAAGTCGGGGACCACCACCGAGGTGCGCGCGCTGCTCGACTATTTCTATGCCCTCGCCGCACCCCTGTTGGAAAGTCCCGGAGAGCGATTCTCGGCCATCACGGATCCGGGCACGCCGCTCGAACAGACCGCGCACGAGCGCGACTTCCAGCGCCTGTGGCTCGCCCCCCCGGATGTGGGTGGGCGTTTTTCGGCTCTCACGGTGTTCGGTACCTTGCCGATGGCAATCATGGGCATCGAAACCTCTGCCGTGCTGGCTTCGGCGCGGCGCATGGCGACCCAATGCGCCGCCGAAGTGCCGGCGGCCGCCAACCCCGCGGCGCGGCTCGCGTCAGCCATGCACCAGGCCCTTGCCGCGGGGCGCGACAAGCTGACGCTTCTGTCGTCCCCCTCTCTTGCCGCGTTCGGCGTCTGGGCCGAGCAACTGGTGGCGGAGAGCACGGGAAAGCAGGGCAAGGGAGTGGTTCCGGTGGTGAGCGAGCCGGTCGGTTCAGTCGACGAATACGGCGACGATCGGCTCTTCGTCTGGACGCAACTTCAGGAAGAGGAAGATGCCGAGGCGAGAGGCCACGTCGACGCACTCGAGGCGGCCGGGCATCCGGTGGTGCGCATCGTTCTCCAGGATCGTCACGACATTGGCGGCGAGTTCTTCCGGTGGGAGGCCGCTGTAGCGCTCCTCGGTGCGCTGATGGAGATCAACCCCTTCGACCAGCCCGACGTTCAGGCCAGCAAGGACCGCACCGCGGCGATCCTAGCGGGCGACGAGGGCGCCGCGGGAATCGTCGACATGCCGCCGGCGGCAGCCGGCAACGGATGGGCGATCTTCGCTGATCTCGAGCGTGACGCGGAGCTCGCGACGCGTCTGAGCGGCGCCGACATGACGGCGTGGCTCAAGGCACAT
Organism: uncultured Acidobacteriota bacterium; assembly: GCA_964430745.1. Classification (GTDB taxonomy): domain Bacteria; phylum Acidobacteriota; class UBA890; order UBA890; family UBA890; genus CBDCGW01. The sequence goes on from CAYSHI010000008.1 coordinate 7,300, forward strand.
CTCGGTCGCGCGGCGGCGCCGGAGTACGTGGGCATCCAGGCGTTCGTGCCTCCACAGCGGACCGCGCACCGCGCCTTGCAGCGGCTTCGCGTGCTGTTGAGGCAGCGACGCGGGGTGGCCACCACGCTGGGTTGGGGGCCGCGCTTCCTGCACTCGACCGGCCAGTTGCACAAGGGTGGACCGGACACCGCCTTGTTCTTGCAGATCACGGCTGACGACGCCGAAGACATCGACGTTCCCGGGGCCGGCTACACGTTCGGCCGGCTGGCCCGGGCGCAGTCGTTGGGTGATTTCGCGGCGCTGCAGGAGCGGGGTCGGCGCGTCGTTCGGGTCCACCTCAGCGACGCTGCTCGGGGGTGCCAGGCTCTCTTCGACGCTGCGGTCGAGGCGTTGCGTTGACCAGACTCCCCTTCGGCTACGCTACCTGGCTGCGTCGGGGGCTACCTGGATCTTCGACGCTGCGCGATACCCGAGGCTCACCGGATCGTTGAGGCCCGAGCTGATCTCGACGGTGTCGGCCTGCTCGTCCCGGGCTACCACGTGCAGCCTGACGCCGGGCACGAGGCCATATCGTTCGATGAGCCGCAGGAAGTCGGTCGCCTGATCCGTCACGCGCACCAGCGTCATCGACTGGCCCATCGGGCAGGTCACGAGGTTGGGATAGTCCGTCGCCGCCCCCTCGCCGCCGGCCGTCGGGATCGGGTCGCCGTGGGGGTCCGCCTCCGGATGCCCCAGCATCGTATCCATACGCTCGAGCAGTCGCTCGGAGACGGCGTGTTCGAGCAACTCGGCCTCGCCGTGTACCTCGCTCCAGTCCATGCCCATGACCTCGACGAGGAACAACTCCACGAGCCGATGCCGGCGCAACACGTGGGTAGCCAGCTTCTCGCCGGCGCTGGTGAGGCGGACGCCGCTATAGGGCTCGTACTCCACCAGACCGGACTCGGCCAAAGTCTTGACCATCGCCGTGGCCGTGCCCGGAGCCACGTCGAGCGCCGTGGCGATCAGGCCGGTAGGCACGAGGGTGCCCGGTGCGGCGATCTGCGCCAGATAGATCCGTTTCAGATAGTCTTCGACGGTGCTTGTGGCCATGGCGATTTCCGAGAGGAAGGGATATTACACCTACTCGCCGATGAGTTCGTTCAGCGGCGCGTAGCCGTGGGCGGCCAGTTCCTGCCGCAGGCCGAGCGGCAGCGATTCCGGCGCGACGTCGAGCGCCCGGATGGCGCACGCCGCCATCCACGGGTCGCCGGGATCGAGCAGCTCGCGCAAGGCCTCTTCTTCCTGCGGGACCGGGCGCCCGAGCTCCTGCGCCGCGATGCGGCCGCGAGCGAGGCGATTCTCGGTCTCCAGGAGGCGCACCAGTGTTCTCCGCTCCGGCGTCTCGATAATGCTGTCGACCAGCTCGATGGCGTGCCCGCGCGCCGCGCGATCGCCCGTGATCAGGCCGCGGTAGGCAAAGAAGACGGCCTGGATCGGATGGCGTAGAGCAAGCGCGCGGAAGAGCTGCTCCTCAGCTTCGCCCAGTCTCTCGTTAACGACCGTCGCGGCGAACGCCGTCGGCGAGGCCGTTGCCGGTTCGCCCAGTGCTGCGGCCAGGCGATGCAACGACAGGTAGTCCTTCCATTCGATCGATATCGCCGCCGCCTCTCTCTCTCGGCCGAGGTCCAGGCGTTCGCCGCGGCGGCGCATGTAGTTGAGCGCCTTGAGGGTCGCGCGCCTGACCTTTCGGTCATCGGCCACGAGGCCGGCGATGAGACCGGCGGCGGATCCGGTGCCGCCGACCCGGCCGAGGGCGCGCGCGGCAAAGCTCCGCAAGGCGCGCCCGTGGCGCGGGTTCGCGAGAACGCCGGTCAGCGGGCCGACGGCTTGGTCGCCGAACGCCTGCAGCGTCTGCAGCGCCGAGCCTTCGAGGCTGCGCCGCGTGCCGGCTTGGCAGATGCAGGGCACCAGGTCGGCATGCGGTCGGCGCGAGCTCGCCGTCAGCGCGGCGCGCACGACCTGTGGAGCCTCGTCGTCGAGGAGCCGGTTGAGAATGGGGAGGAGAGCATCGAGCCCGCGATGCTGCCGGATGGCGTCGGCCACCGCCAGCTTCAGCTCGACGCCATGCTCCACCTCGACCCGCGCCGCTTCGGAGAGGAGCTCGACGCCGGCGGCTTGTTGCTCAGGGTCCTCTTGGCCCAGGAGCGTGACACCGGCTGCCACGGCCAGGAGGGGTTGAGGCCCCCGAAGGTACTCGAAGATGCGTCGGCGGGCCTCTGCGTCGCCGGTAGAGCTGGCATAGGCGAGAGCCTCGGCGGTTAGGTTCTCTTCGGTCGGATCAACGTTCGCCAGCGCTTCGCGAAGCGATGTGCGGTCGTGCGCCTCGGTCAGCAGGCGCAGAACTTGGCGCTTGAGCTCGGGATCGGCGGAGGTGCTCAGCAAGTGTCGCAGCTCCTCCACGAAGGCGGCCGGGTCGGTGTGCTCCGCGAGCGCCAGTGCGGCGAACACCGTATCGGTGTCGCCGCTGCTGAGGCCGCGGCGCACCGCCTGGAGGGCGTCGGCGTCGAGTCGAGA
>CAYSHI010000009.1:0-11806 GCA_964430745.1 uncultured Acidobacteriota bacterium
CTTGCGGTTGATGGGCATGAGCCGGGAGCGCACCTCGTCGGTGGTGGCGTTGAGCGACACCGCGATGCGCGGCCTCGCCTCCCCCATCTTCGCCAGCCGCTGCAGCTCATCCACCACCCCCACGGTCGAGACCGTGACGCGGCGCCAGCTCAGCGCCGGCCCGGCGGGATCCTGCAGCGCCTCGACCGCGCGCACCACCGCCTCGGCATTGTCGAGCGGCTCGCCCTGCCCCATGAACACCACGTTCACCGGGGCGTCGAGACGCGCGTTCTCGGCGCGGAGCCGCAGCACCTGACCGACCATCTCACCCGTGGTGAGCGAGCGGCTGAGGCCCATCACGCCGGTCATGCAGAAATCGCACGCGAAGCGGCAGCCGACCTGCGAGGAGATGCACAGCGTCACACGGTCGTCGTACGGCATGTACACCGCCTCGACGCGATCGCCGCCGGCCATCTCCAGCAGGAAGCGCACCGTCCCGTCGACCGAAGTAAAGCGCTCCGCCACCCGCGGCGGCTCGACCGCGAACCTTCTCGCCAGATCCGCCCGGACGCCCGCCGGCAGGTTGCCCATCTCGGCGAAGCCAAACACGCCCTGGCGAAACACCCAGTTGGCCACCTGGTCGCCGCGGTAGGCGGCGTCGGTCGCCGCCTCCAAGAGAGGACGCCAGCGGGAGGCCGGGTGATCCAGCAACGACTCGAGCCCGTTACCCGCGCCCGGCGATTCGACTGCATGCTCTCTTCTCATCCGCTGATTGTCGCATCTCGTGCGCCGCCGCTCATTGACCGTTGTTTCACCCGCTCCCTATAATCGTGTGGCCCTCCCGAAATCACCGGCGACCGCCGGCCCGTTCCGGACCTTGCCATGTACGCCGTCTATACCGCTCTTTATTTGATCGGGCTGTGCCTGTACGCGCCCCGAGCCCTGTGGCGCATGGCTCGCAGCGGGCGCTATCGGCGGGGGCTCGGAGAGCGGTTCGGATGGGTGCCCGAGCAACTCACCGAGGCCTGCCCGAACCCGATCTGGATACACGCCGTATCGGTCGGCGAGGTGCACGCCGCAAAGGGCCTGATCGCCCACCTCGGGCAGCTTGCGCCGGATGTTCCCGTGGTTCTGTCGACGACCACCGACACCGGCCAGGCGATGGCCGCAAACGCCGGCGCCGCGGCCCGCTTCTACTGTCCGCTCGACCTGCCATGGGCGGTCGCCCCCTTCCTCGACGCGTTGCGGCCCCGCGCCGTAGTGCTCATCGAGACCGAGATCTGGCCCAACCTGTTGAACGCCTGCACCCACCGCGACGTGCCTGTCGCGCTGGTGAACGCACGACTCTCCGCCTCCTCGCACCGCGGCTACAAGAAGCTGGGCCGCAGATGGCGTGTCGTGCTGGCTCAGCTCGCCGTGGTCTGCGCGCGCACCGAGCGCGAGGCGCTGCGGTTTCGCGACCTGGGCATCGCCGCCGATCGGGTCTTTACCACCGGCAACCTCAAGGCCGACGCCGCCGTATTGACCTCGCCGGTGAGCGTGCGCCAGGAGCTCGCGCACCGCCTGGCGCTCAACGGCAACTCGCCGCTGCTCGCCGCGGGGTGCACGATGCCGGGAGAGGAGGAGCTCATTCTCAGGGCGTTCCTCAGCGCCCGCGCCGCCTGCCCGCAGGCTCGCCTGCTGGTGGCGCCGCGGCATCCCGAGCGCTTCGACCAGGTGGCGGACACCATCGCGGCCACGGGGCTGGCCTGCAGGCGCCGCAGCTCCGGAGGCCCGCGCGACGCGGAAGTCCTCCTGCTCGATACCATCGGCGAGCTCCCCGCGGCGTACGGGCTGGCGGTCGCCAGCTTCGTGGGCGGCAGTCTCGTGCCCGGCGGCGGTCACAACCTCCTGGAGCCGGCGATCTACGGGCAACCCGTGATCTTCGGGCCGCACATGCACAACTTCGCCGACCTCGCCGAGGACATGCGTGCCTCCGGCGGCGGAATCCAGGTATCGAACGCCGACGATCTCGCCGACGTGTGGTCGCGCATGCTGGCCAACGACACGGGCCGCCGTAAGATCGGCGCTCTGGCGCGGCAGGTGGCCCTGCGCGACGCCTCCGCCGGGCTGCGCACGGCACGCATCACCGCCCGGCTCATCGGAGCACAGGGCGGGTAAGATACCAGCCATGCTGAGGATCTTGGGTTCGACGTGGGGCGGCTTCTCGCGCCTGCGCGCCTCGATGTACGAGCGCGGCTGGCGGACGCCCCGACGGTTGAACAAACCGGTGATCAGCATCGGCGCCCTGAGCGTCGGCGGCGCCGGCAAGACACCGGCGACGGCCCTGGTGGCATCTCTGCTACAGCAGGCCGGGGTGCAGCCGGCGATCCTGAGCCGCGGCTATCGACGCAGCGGCAAGGAGCCTCTGCTGGTATCGAGCAGCGACGGGCGCGGCCCGCTCGTCGACTACCGGGCAGCGGGCGACGAACCGTTCTGGCTCGCCAGCGCGCTTCCCGGAGTCGCGGTGGCAGTGGCGGCGCGACGCGAGGAAGCGGCGCGGCTGACATCGGCGACGACCGACGTGTACCTCCTCGACGACGGCTTCCAGCACATCCGCGTGGCCCGCGACGTCGATCTGCTGGTGGTCAACCCGGAAGCGCCCTTCTGGACCGATCGGCCGCTCCCCGCGGGACACCTGCGCGAGCCACCCACCGCCGCGGAGCGCGCCGATGCGTTTCTGGTCATCGGCGACGATCCCGACACGCGAACCGGCCTGGAGCACCGCGCGCCGGGCCGCGACCAGTTCGAGCTGACGCCGCAGCCGCCGCGCTGCCGGCAACTCGCCGAGCCGGTTCCCGCGGCCACGCCGACAGGCTCCGGCGGCGGCCCCGATCTCGGCGCTTGCCTCGGGCGACGGGTGTTCGCCTTTGCCGGCATCGCGCGCCCGGAGCGTTTCTTTCGCGATCTCGCGGCTGCCGGCGTCGACCTGTGCGGACAACGCGCCTTCGCCGACCATCACGCCTACGTTGCCGACGACCTCCAGGCCGTCACCGAGGCCGCGAGCGCGGCCGGCGCGGAGATGCTGGTCACCACCGAGAAGGACGCCGTGCGGATCCCGCAGCGGGCCACGGACCGACCGTCTCCGAGCGCCGACATTCCGGTGGGCGTATGGGGTTACCGGCTCTCTGCACGCGAGCCCGAGCGCCTCGTCGACTGGCTACTGAGCCATGCGGGGCTGACCTCCAAGACCGGCGCCCCGGCAGCCTCGGTGTCTCGATGAATCTTCCGACAGAGTGCGCCCCGGCGGAGATAATTTCGTGAGCCTCGCTTCGGTGACCACGCGCGCCGCGGCGGCGCTGGTTCCACGGTTGTCGTTTCCGGTCGCCTCCAACATCGGCCGCACGCTCGGGTCGCTGGTTTGGGCGCTCGACGCGCGCCACCGCAAGGTGGCCGTCGACAACCTCGCCATTGCCTTTCCCGAAATGCCCGAATCTCGCCGCCTGCATCTCGCGCAGCGTGCCTTCCAGCAAACCGCACGCACGGCCGTCGAGATGCTGTGGAGCGCCTCGCTCGACGAAACCACGCTGCCGCGGGTCGCCACCTTCGAAGGTCAGCACCATCTCGACGCCGCGCTCGCCGAGGGGCGTGGCGCCCTGCTCACCACCGCGCACTTCGGCAACTGGGAGCTCATGGGCTTGGCGGTTGCCCTTCGCGGCGTGCCGATGAACGTCATCGCCCGTCGCATCGACGACGCCGGTGTCGAGAGCGTGCTTCACCGGTTGCGCACGCGCACCGGCGCGGGGGTCATCTATAAGGACGAGGCGGTGCGAACGGCGCTCAAGACGCTGCGCAACGGAGAGACCGTCGGCATCCTGATCGACCAGAACACGGTGCCCAGCCAGGCCTGCTTCGTGCCGTTTTTCGATCGCCTCGCGGCAACCACGAAGATCACCGCGCAGCTCCATCTGCGAACCGGAGCGCCGATCGTCATGTTCTTCAGCGTGCCGGAAGGCGACGGTTACCGGTTCGTGATCGAGCCGCTCGACGCCGAGGCCGGCGCCGCCGACGGCGAGGACGCCGTCGAAAAGCTCACCGCCGCCGCCACACGTCAGATCGAACGACACATCCGCCGGTGCCCGGAAGCCTGGCTCTGGATTCACGATCGCTGGAGGACCCGGCCGGGGGCTGCGAGCACGGCCGCCCGAGAAGCGACGGACCTCGATGGAGCGGCGAACCCCGGCGAAACCGTGAACCCCGATGAAACGGCGAACCCTGACGAGGCCCCGCAACCGTGAGCGAACGATGGGTCGTGCGGCTTCCCACCTGGCTGGGCGACACCATCATGGCGCTGCCCGTGCTGCGCGCGGCGGCTCGAGCGGTCGATCAGCCGCCGGTGTTCTGGGGGCCACCCGGTCGCGATGATCTGCTGCGGCACAGTGGCCTCGCGTTCGACTACCTCCCCTACCGCCGCAGCGGCGGGCTCCGAGGCATCAGCGACGCCATCCACGTCACTGCGGAGCTGCGCCACCGCGACGCCGCCGCGGCACTGCTGCTGCCCAACGCCTTCGAGCCGGCCCTGCTGGTACGCGCGGCGGGCGTGCCGCGGCGTGTCGGCTTTGACACCGACGGCCGGGGTGCGCTGCTGACCGATCGCGTGAGCGAGCCGATGCCTCGTCACGCCGTGCACGAGGCCGACCGCTTCGCTCGCCTCGCCGAGCACCTCGGCTGGACGCCGCAACCGGACGATCATCTTCTGCGGGCCGGGCCCGAGCTGCTCGAGCGTGCCGATGCGCTGCTGCCGCCCGGCGACAGCTACGTCGGCCTCGTCGCCGGATCCGCAAACGCCCCGGCCAAGCGCTGGCCGGTCGCCGCCTACGCCGAGCTCGCCGGTCGGGCGCACACCCGTTGGGGCGCCGTCCCCGTGTTGCTAGGCGCCGCCGACGACCGCGCCACCAACCGGCAGATCGCCGAGCTCGTCGATGTCGCGTCGATCGATCTGAGCGGTTGCGATCTCACCGACCTCGCCGCCGCCCTGCTCCGCTGCCGCGCCGTGGTCAGCAACGACACGGGCGCCGCCCACCTCGCCGCGGCTCTCGGCTGCCCGACCGCCGTTCTCTTCGGCCCCACCGACCCGGCTCGCAGCGGCCCCCGCGGACCCGCTGTCGTTTCGCTCTCGGCGCAGCTCTTCTGCCAGCCCTGCTTCTACGGCGAATGCCCCCTCGAGCACCGCTGCATGAGCGAGCTGAGCGTCGACGACGTGCTTGAAACGCTGCGGCCCTTTTGGCAGGGCGACGCCTGAGGTTGTACTCTTGCCGCGCCGACGGCACCCGTCGCCACAGCCTCCTGCTACGGCACCCGAGAACTCTTCGGTGCCCTACCCCATGCCGATGCCGGTTCCGACACCCACAGACATGCCGCCACTGGCCACGCTCGCGAAGTGGGTGGACCGATTCGCCGAGGCCCGCATCGTCGTGTGGGGCGACGTTGTCGCCGACCGCTTTCTGTACGGGTCGACGACACGAATCTCGCGCGAAGCGCCTGCCCTGGTGGTGCGCCGAGAAAGCGAAGAGACCCGCCCCGGGGGCGCCGGCAACGCCATGATGAATACCGCGGCGCTGGGTGCACAGGTGACCGCCGTCGGTTATCTCGGCGACGACGGTTGCGGCCGGCAACTGCGCGCCGCGCTCGAAGACGCCGGCATCGACACCACTCATCTCGTTGCCCGCACCGACTCGCCCACGCCGGTCAAGACGCGGGTGATGGCGGGAGGGCGCCACACGGTGCGTCAGCAGATCCTGCGCATCGACGCCGACGACCCCTGGCCCCCCGCCGACGGCTTCGGCACGCGCCTCGATGAGGGGCTCGCGACCGCCCTGGAGGATGCGGACGCGCTGCTGCTGTCGGACTACGACATGGGCAGCGTGTCGGCGACCTCGATCGCTTGCCGCAGCACGGAGCTACTCGCCCGCGGATGCCGGGTCGTCGTCGACTCACGCAACGCTCTGATGCAATACCGGGGCGTCAGCGTCATCACGCCCAACGAAGACGAAGTCGAGCACGCCCTGGGGATCTTTCCCGGCGAGCTCGACGATCAACTCGACGATGCCGGCCGACGCCTGCTCGCGGAGCTCGGTTGCGAGGCCGTGCTGATCACGCGCGGCTCGCGCGGCATGGCGCTGTTCGAAGCCGACGGCGGCGGCACGCTGCTGCCCATCCACGGTACCGAGGAGATCGCCGACGTCACCGGCGCGGGCGACGCCGTGATCGCGGCGTTCACCACCGCGCGCGTGGTCGGCGCATCGACCCTCGAGGCGGCGCGGATCGCCAACGTCACCGCGGGGCTCGCGGTCATGAAGCGCGGCACGGCTACCGTTCCCGCAAGCGAGCTGCGAGCGGCCCTGACGGGCCCCGCATGAGCACCGCACCCGCCGCTCCGGTGTTTTCTCCCGAGGATCTCGTGCGCGAGCTCGACGCCCGTCGACAAACCGACGGCTGCTCGGTGGCGCTCGCGAACGGCTGCTTCGACTTGCTGCACCCGGGCCACCTCAGCTTCCTCGAGGGCGCCGCGCAGGAGGCCGACGTGCTCGTCGTCGGCATCAACGCCGACGAGACCGTGCGCGACCTCAAGGGCCCCGGCCGGCCGGTAATGCCGGCGGCCGAGCGCGCCCGCCTGGTGGCGGCACTGCGCGTCGTCGATTACGCCACCGTGTTCGTCGAGCCCACCGCCGATCGCCTCATCGAGCTGCTGCGGCCCGACGTTCATTGCAAGGGCACCGACTACACCGACGGAGTGCCCGAGCAGGAGACGGCCCGCCGCGTGGGCGCCCGCATCGCCCTGGTGGGCGGGCCCAAGAGTCACAACACGAGCGACATCCTCGACGACATCCGCGGCGACGACGCCGGGAGCAACGACCTCGAGAGCGACAGCGCCGGGGGGACCGCCGGGGGCGACAACGCCGGGGGCGACAACTGAGCATGTCCGCCCCCCGCAGCGCCTTGATCGTGCGCCTGAGCTCCATCGGCGACGTCGTGCACACGCTGCCGGCGTACGCTGCGATCCGCGACGCGTGGCCGGACACCGACCTCGGCTGGGCGGTCGAGCCGGCCGCTGCCCCGCTGGTGCGGCGCCTGCCGGGCCTGAAAGTGCACGTGCTCGATACCGCGGCATGGCGCCGAAACCTCTGGCGGCCGTCCACCTGGAGCGCGGTACGTCGCGCCCGCGCGGAGCTGCGGGCCGCACGCTACGAGCGCGCCTTCGATTTTCAGGGGCTCATCAAGTCCGCCCAGGTGGCGCGGCACTCGGGCGCGCGCGTGGTCGGGCTCGCCCGTGAGGACCTCCGCGAGACGCTCGCGGCGCGCTGGTACGACGACCTCGCCCCGGCCACGCCGGCCGACAGCCATATCGTCGAGCGAGGGCTCGGCGTCGTGCGCACCGCCGGCATCAGCACCGGGGAACCGCGCTTTCCGCGGCTTTACAACGAGCAGGACGAAGCCAACGTCGAGCGCATGCTCGCGGGCACGGGATACGACCGATTCATCGTCGCCCACGGCGCCGCGAACTGGTCCAGCAAGCAGTGGCCGGTGGACCGCCAGGCAGCCGCGGGCCGCGACCTCTACCGGCGCACCGGGCTTCCGGTTCTGTGGCTGTGGGGCCCCGGCGAGCTGGAAGCCACCCGCCGCACCGCACTGGCGGCCGGCGAGGGCAACCATGTCGCCTTTCGCACCAGCTTGCCGCAGCTCGCCGCGCTGATCCGGCGGGCCAGCCTCTTTGTCGGCGGCGACAGCGCACCGCTGCACCTCGCGGTAGCTTGCCGCACGCCGATCGTGGCCGTGTTCGGCCCCACATCACCGCAACGACTCGGCCCGCTCGACCCGGCCGATCGGGTCGTCACCGCCCTGCAGCCTTGCTCGTTTTGCCATCGCCGCCGCTGCCCGCTGGGGACGCGCGCATGCCTGGAAACGTTGCCGGCCGCCGACGTCGTGGATGCCGCGATCGAGCGGTTGTCCGCCCCCGTAGCGAGAGCCGGATAACCGCCATGCTGCGCGAGATGACACGACTCTGGAGACGTTGGGCGGCACACAACCGCGTGCGCGTGACCATCGTCGTCGGCCTCGCGTACGTTGCTTTCAGCCGCCCCTACTGGGGTGGCCTCGCCGCCGGGACAGCGGTGATCGCCCTCGGGCAGGCGATCCGATTCTGGGGCGCCGGCTATCTCGAAAAGAACGTCCGGCTGGCGAGCGGCGGCCCTTACCGGCTGGTGCGCCACCCGTTATACGCGGGCAGCTTTCTGATGGGGCTGGGGCTGGCGATCGGCGTCGAGAACGCCGTCTGGTGGACACTCGGCTACCTGGTGCTGTTCGTGGGCTTCTTCGTGCCGGCGATCCATGTCGAGGAGCTGCGGCTGCAATCCATATTCGGCGCCGAGTACCAGGACCTCATGGTCGAGGTTCCGGCGCTGATACCTCGGCTCAAAAACCGCTCGAGCCCGCCGGCCACACCGCGGGAAACACCGACCTTTGCCTGGGGCCGCGTGCTTCGCAATCGCGAGGGCCGCTCGGTCGTCGCCATGCTCGCGCTCGTCATCGTGCAAGCCGCCAAGATCGCGCTCGGCTAGCAGGCCGTGGTGAAAGTGTGATGGGTCTGGTTGCGACGACAAGACCCATCACACTTTCACCACGGCCTGCTAAGGCAAAGATCGCAGGATGCGAATCCGGTTCACCACCTCGGTGACGCCGCGCACCCGCGCAACACGCCGCAGCAGATCGCTCACCGGCTCGAGATCGGCCTGAAAGCCCGACAAGACCACGACGCCGTCGCGCGTCTCGACCTCGATGTCGTCGGCGACGATGTCGTCGTTGTCCGCGAGGATTCGCAAGACCTCCTCGGTGATCCGACGATCTTCGGCGCCCGGGTCTTCATCGATGCGCGGACCCGCGGCGCAGCCCGGAATGGTCGTTGTTAGCACGAGTAGCGCGAGCATCACCGACGCCATCAGGGCGTCCCGGAGAGCCTGATTCTTGCCCACCATGCCGTTCGTCGCCCCGCTTTCTTGGACCTGCTCGTCTCGCGTCGCTAGAAGTCGATTCATGTAGGCCAAGGTGCACGTTTCTGGCTTTGGATGCCTAATAGCCTGTACTAATCTTTCCTCGAATTCACCTGGAGGGATTGCTCTCGTGCCACACCAGCAACACCGGCATCAGGAAGAAGAAGACGGAAAGAATCGTCGCCAGCACCAGCGCGTCAAAGTGTCGCAGACGGTGAAGCTGGAAGCGACGTTGCGCGGTCGTTTCATCGACATCATGCGCCTGGAAATGACCGGCGTGACCATCGATATGAGCGACGGCGGGTTCTGCGCCCACGTCGACCAGAGTATCTCCCCCGGCGTCCGCTGCAGGGTGGAGCTCCAGGACAAGGACACCGCCGGAACCAAGAGCCTGTGGGGCCGCGTGCGCCGCACCACCAAGGGGCCGAGCGGCTACGTCGTCGCCCTCGAGTTCGACGAGCCCGTGGAGGCCGCGGAGCTGCTGGGCGAGGCCGGCGGCAAGGCCACCGTCATCGAGGTGGCGGAGAACCAAGCCTAGACCGCCTCGGGTTCGCCACGGACGGGAAGGGGAAAATGGCGGAAGCGCCTGGGAATCGAACCCAGCGAGGCCGCCTTTCGACGACCCCCAGCGGATTTGAAGTCCGAGAAGGCCACCAGACCCCATTCGCTTCCGCCTGAATTCAAGGCGCTCCTGATCCGCCGGTTACGCCGACTCCCGCAACCGCCCGACGCGACCTGATCCGGCCAATCGTTCCGCGAGGGGGAGTTTCCCAGGCTCCCCCGCTGCGGTGCAAGTCGGCCTCGGACCACCGTGCCCGGCGCATGCACGAAATTCGCAGTGCTCCCGTTGACCACTCAAACGCATCGAAACGAACGATCCCGCAAAGGTGTGTTCCACCCTCCTGGTCAATGGAGTTGGGCCGTGTTATTAGGACAGAGGGGTAGTGATTGATCGAGGTGCCTTTTTCACGTCGACGCCGTCCTACGCGACGGCAGGAGGATCTCATGCTGAAACCGGGGGCCGGTCGTAGCATCGGTCACGTTGCTCTTCTGGCGGTTGGCCTCGTGGCCGCCGCCCTTTTTACGTTGGCGTGCAGCGACAGCGGCGGGCCCACAGCCCCCGTCGCACCGAATCCACCGCTGACCAGCGCCTCGGGCGCGACGGCGGGCTCCGAGGTCGTAGGGCCCGGCGTCGACATCGAAAAGGCCACCAACGGCGTCGACGCCGACGTGCCGCCGGGAGCGAACATCGCTGCCGGTGACCTGGTTACCTGGACCTATGTGGTGACCAACACCGGCACGGCGAATCTTCGCGGCGTTACCGTGACCGACGATGTGCTCGGCGCCATCGGCTGCCCGGCCAACGTGCTGCTGGTCGGCGAATCCATGACGTGCACGGAAACCGGTGTTGCCGTGGCGGGTCAGTACGCCAATATCGGCACCGTCGTCGGCCTCGACCCGAGGGTTACGGACAGCGATCCGAGCCACTACTTCGGCGTCGCGGGCGGCGGGCCGGCCATCGACATCGAGAAGGCGACAAACGGGTTCGATGCCGACCAGCCGACGGGACCGCAAATCCCCGTAGGTGATCCGATCACCTGGACGTATGTGGTGACCAACACCGGCACGGCGATGCTTCGCGGCATCAGCGTGACCGACGATGTGCTCGGCGCCATCGGCTGCCCGGCAACGGTGCTGGATGTCGGCGCATCCATGACCTGCACCGCGACCGGTTCCGCGGCCGCGGGGCAATACGCCAACATCGGCACCGTCGTGGGCCTCGATCCGAGGGTCACGGACAGCGATCCGAGCCACTACTTCGGCGTCGCGGGCGGCGGGCCGGACATCGACATCGAGAAGGCGACCAACGGGTTCGACGCCGACCAGCCGACAGGGCCGCGGATCCCGGTGGGTGACCCGATCACCTGGACGTATGAGGTAACCAACACCGGCACGGAAAATCTTCGCGGCGTCACCGTGACCGACGATGTGCTCGGCGCCATCAGCTGCCCGGCCGACGTGCTGCTGGTCGGCGATTCCATGACCTGCACCGCGACCGGTGTTGCGGCAGCGGGGCAATACGCCAACATCGGCACCGTCGTCGGCCTCGATCCGAGGGTGACGGACAGCGACCCGAGCCACTACTTCGGCGAGGAGCCACCGCCGGGCGATTTCGGCTGCAGCCAAGGGTATTGGAAGAATCACTTGGGATCGTGGCCGCCAACCGGATACTCGCCGTCGGATACGGTGGGCAGTGTCTTCGTCGGCGCCGTCGTCTTCCCGGAGCTCGCCGCGAGCACTTTTGGCGAGGCTCTGGGTTTCGGTGGAGGGCCGGGAGCCGAAGGCGCGGCACGTAACCTGCTCCGTCAGGCGGTGGCCTCGCTGCTGAATGCGGCGCATCCGGGCGTGGCGTTCCCGCGCACGGTGACCGACGTAATCGCGGCCGTTGACGCGGCTCTCCTCTCCGAAGACCGCAAGACGATGAACCGGCTCAAGGATGGCCTGGACTTCGACAACAATCTGGGTTGCCCGCTGAACTGATTAGTTGGAGCTGACGTCGGCGTGATGAGCGGCCGGCTTCCATTGCCCCCGGGCTTGCGAGCAAGTACGCGAGCTCGGGGGCACTCACTTTGTCGCGGACGCGAGACGAATCGTGGCATCGACCTTTTCGCGGACCCGACTCGATTTTGGCATCCACTTTTTCGCGGACCCGACCCGATTTTGGCGTCCACTTTGTAGCGGACCCGACACGATTCGTCGAACTTTCCGGCCTGGATTCCGTTAGTATCAAGAGAGCCTGC
>CAYSHI010000010.1:0-2836 GCA_964430745.1 uncultured Acidobacteriota bacterium
CTTTCCCCGCGCACCTCACGCGAAAGGGTATCGCTGCCCCTAGCGTGCCCGCCTAGCACCTAGGCCCCCGTCTATCTCAAGAGCCCGCACCCCCCGTCCCCGAGGTGCCTACTCCCCGACCCATAGCTCCGTGTCAGGGAAGAACGCGTACCAGCCGAACCAGTAGGCCAGGTGGCCGGGGAACCTCATGTGGAGACCCGAGCCGTCGATGCGATGCAGACCAACGTCGCTCAGGCGCCACTCCGAACCGTCGTCGGCGACCAACAACGTCTGCCCCGATTCCGCCGCCTCGGCGGCAAACGTGCGGTCGCCGCGATCGTAGGCTCGCACCGCTCTTCCGGCGCCGACGACGAGCACGACCGGCTGATCACCGACGATGGTGTTGACGACTCCGTGCCGGCGGAGGGCATCGAGGCCGAAAGCCTTGGCGCTCTCTCCGGAGCGGAGGCCGAACACCCAGGCCTTGGGCGGCAGGCGATCGTCGCGAAGACCGACGGGGAACATCACACCGGGATCGTCAAAGTACTCGCCGTAGGCCGCCCCCGGCGAATAGTCCCGCTCGTGGCCGGTCTCGGGATCGAGCACGCCGGTCTCCGGGTAACGCTCTCGCCAGGCCCCCCAGGTGGTCACGACCACCGGCAGCACCCGTAGCTCCACCTCCTCGCCGACCAGCTTGCCGAGCACGGGCTTGCCGGTGAGATTCGACCATAGTGTCTCGGTCTCGCGGTCGAACATGAGTTTGTTGGAGCGGTAGAGGAGACCGCTGGTTGCGAACGAAAACGTCTCGCCGCCGGCGCGCCGATCGAACAGGATGGCGGAGCCGCACAAGGTGCAGTAGGAAAGCGCCACCGGAACACCGGCGACGACATCGTTCGTCATCTCGTGCCAGTCGAGTATCCGCAGCGGATAGGCGCGGGCTTCGACGTCGTCACCCCTCACCTCACCGCCCTCCCCCGAGCCCGCGGACAGCGCGACGCCGAAGACCAGCTCGTCATCGGTCAGGTAGTCTGCCTCGGCCGCCGCGATCACCGCCGGGTTGTCGAGCGAGGGAATGCCCTCCGGGGCCACTCCTCCCCACTGAATCTCCACGTAGTCGATCGTCGACGGCCACGCCGGGTCGAGAAAGCCGCCGAAGCGCGGGTCGAGGCGTGCCAGCAGGTCGGCCTTCCACTGGCGAAAGATCGGATGCGGCGTGATCCCCTCGCGTGCGACCCACTCCGACCACGGCAAGTAATCATCGCCGAAGTCCTCGCCACTCAGCTCGCGGGTCACTTCCAGCAAAGTCTCGTTGCGAAAAGGGTCGTATCGCATCGTCGCCACGAGAAACGGTAGAGCGTCGAGCTCGCCCCTCTCGCCCAGGTAACGTGCCGCCGGGCGCTGCACGAACGGATCGCGGTCCACGAGGTCGTAGAACGCCTGTTCCGTGGGCCCACGTTCGCCGGCGTCCTGTTGCGGCGCAGCCGGGGTGGGCCCCGCGAGCAGGGACGAGGCCAGAAGCGACAAAGTGATCGAGACGAACGTTCGCATTGTTTCAATTTTGGATTGGGAGTCGGCCAGAAGCGAACCGGCAACTCCTCAAGTTGTAGCCGCTACGGCGCCTTCAATCCAGCCGCTGCACCCTGCGACCGTGGCCTCCGCGACGAAGTGGGCGCCGGCCGGCCGAGCCCTCGTCCCCGACAAGGCGCCCTCATCCTCGCGGCCTGCTAGGATTGCCGCATGGCAGATTCGAGTGGGGCATCAGCGGGGCTGAAGGGCGTCGTCGCGGGTCGATCGGGCGTCTGTATCATCGACGGCGAACAGGGTTTGCTCGCGTACCGCGGTTATGACATCCACGACCTCGCCGAGCACTCCAACTTCGAGGAGACCACCTATCTGTTGTGGGAGGGGGAGCTGCCGTCGCGCGCTGAGCTCGGCGACTTCACCACTATGCTCGCGGGACAGCGCGAGGTCCCCGCAACGGTGCTCGACCTGATCGCCGCGGCGCCCCCCGAGGCGCCTCCCATGGCCACGCTGCGAACCGCCGTCTCCGCCCTCGGCGAGATCGACCCGCTGGGCGAGGACATGTCGCCCCGGGCGAATCGTGCGAAGGCGGCGCGTTTGACGGCGCAGCTCGCGACGCTGACGGCGGCGATCCACCGCTCTCGCCAGGGCCTCGAGCCGGTCGCTCCCGACCCGGCGCTCGATCACTCCGCCAATTTTCTTTTCATGATTCGGGGCGAACGGGCGAGCGCGTCCGCCTGCCGAGCCTTTGATGTGGCCCTGGTGTTGCACGCGGATCACGGTTTCAACGCGTCGACGTTCTCGGCGCGGGTCACCGCGGCGACCCTCTCGGACATGCATTCGGCCATCACATCGGCCATCGGAACGCTCAAAGGTCCCCTGCACGGCGGCGCCAACCAGAAGGTCAAGGACATGCTCGACGAGATCGGCGGTCCCGACCAGGTGGCGGACTACATCGATGGCAAGTTGGCGGCGAAGGAGCGCATCATGGGCTTCGGTCACCGCGTGTACCGGGTCGAAGACCCGCGCGGTCGTCACCTGATGGCCAAGGCCGAGGGGCTCAAAGACGAGGGCGACCCGACGATGCTGGAGACTCAGAAGCGCATGGTCGAGGTTATGCAGGATCGCAAGGGACTCTCGATCAACGTCGACTTCTATTCGGCCAGCCTCTACACCTACCTGGGTTTGCCCGCCGACCTCTTCCCGGCGCTCTTCGCCCTCAGCCGCATCGCCGGCTGGACGGCGCACGTTCTCGAGCAGTACGCCGATAACCAGCTCATCCGCCCGCGCTCCGAGTATGTCGGACCGGCTTCTCGCCGCTACCGCACCGTAGAGG
>CAYSHI010000011.1:0-4428 GCA_964430745.1 uncultured Acidobacteriota bacterium
AGTGACGAACCTCGACGTATTGCGCTTCGACGAGATCGTCGCCGCCGGTGTGCCGCTCATCGCCAACCAGGTTCAATACTCGCCCCTCGATGTGCGGCCCGACCACGGCATGGTCCTTTGCTCCGCCCGGCAAAACGCCTGGCTGCTGTGCTACGGGGCGCTCGCCGGTGGATTCCTCTCGGACACCTACGTCGGAATGACGAATCCGCCGACTGACCCGGCCAATCGATCGTTGACCAAGTACGGTCTGATCATCGAGGAATTCGGCGGCTGGGAGCTGTACCAGGACTTGCTCGTGGTGCTGGCGACGGTGGCGGGGAAGCACCAGGTTTCGCTCAGCACGGTGGCGCTCCGCTGGTTGCTCGAACGCCCCCGCGTGGGCGCAGTGATCGTCGGCATCAGCCGCCGCGACCGTGTGGCCCAGAATCTGGCGGCCTTCTCGTTTTCCCTCGATGCTGAAGATCGGGAGCTCATCGGCGGGGTCCTGGGGCGACGCGCGGGCCCGCGCGGCGATGTCTTCGATCTCGAGCGGGATCCCTGCGGGCAGCATGCGGCCATCATGCGCTACAACTTGAACCGCGGCGCCTGATCGACGCGGCGTTCGTCGCGGCGGGATGGGAGGTCGGCGGGAGGGGCGAGATCTTTATGTTGTCCTTCGCGTGAGGTGCGGGCTCTTGAGCGGCTTCGCCGCGCTTGGACGCCCTGAGTTGCGATGTCACTCCGATCTCAACGCGATGATGGGATCGATCCGTGCGGCGCGGCGGGCGGGAATGTAGTTGGCCAGCATGGAGATCAGCAACAACGCTCCGATTGCGCCTCCGAAGGCTATGGCGTCCAGTGGGCTGACGTCGTACAGGACGCTGGAGAGCAGTCGCGCGGCGAGTGCGGCGATGGCGGCACCGACGCCGGCACCGATGAGCACCAGCGACATTCCCTGGCGCACGACCAGACTCAGGACCCGGCCCGATTCGGCGCCGAGCGCCACACGGATGCCGATCTCGCGCGTGCGCCGGCTCACCGAATAGCCGATGACGCCGTACAGACCCAGTGCAGCCAGCGCCAGGGTCAGGAGCCCGAAGGCGCCGACAAACCGAGCGCCCATGCGGATCGGCAGCAGCCGCACATCCATGAGGTCGCGCATCGGTCCGCTCTGCATGAAGACGATCTCCGGGTCGAGGCCGCTGACCACCTGCTCCAATCGTCGAATCTCTCCGGCGATCGGCGTCTGGGTGCGCACGATGAAGTTGGCGAACAGCGTGCCCGTGCTCGGAAGTGGTAGGTGGAGGTAGGGCGTCGGCTCCTCCCCAGGGGTGTTGACCCTGTAGTCCTCCACCACGCCGACAATCTCGTAGTTCGGACCGTCGAAACTATGTCGAAACTGCTTGCCGACCGCCGTCTCACCCGGCCAGAACCGCTGCGCCATTGCCTCGGTAACGACGACGACGCGCCGGTCGTTGCTGATGTCGGCCTCGTCGATGGCGCGGCCGGCGACAACGGCGACTTCGAACGTCTCGAAGTAGTGCTCGTCGACATAGGTGCCGTCGACCGCGTAGGGACGATCGTTGGCCGATGCCTGATCGATGAACAGGCCGAATCCATTGTTGTTCATCGATTGCGGCACGCGCGTCGTCACCGTCACCGACTCCACGCCCGGCTCGCTCGCCAGTCGCAGGCGGGCGGTGTCGACAAACGGCTTCGCGCGCTCCTGGTCGTAGCCAACCATCTCGAGGGCCGTGGACATGAAACCCACGCGGTCGACGTCGAAGCCGATGTCCATGCGCTGGGCGTTTACCAGGCTGCGCGACAGCAGCGCTCCGCCGATCAGCAGGACGACCGAGACGGCCACCTGGACGACCACCAGGGCATCGCGCAGCTCGAGACGCGTACGGCCGTGCTCTGCTCCGGCGCCGGCGGACTTGAGCGCGGGCACCAGATTGGGGCGCGACGCCCGCAATGCCGGCGCCAGACCGAAGACCAATCCGGTGCCGATGGAGACTGCGATGGTGAACAGAAGCACATTGCGGTCGATGGCGAAGTCGGCCGCCACATCGATCGGGATGCCGAGGTCGATACTCCCCAGAACACCCGTCATCCAGACCGCCAGCGTCAAGCCCAGGCCGCCCCCGAGCAGCGACAGCAACAGGCTCTCGGTCAGCAGCTGGCGAACCAATCGTCCGCGACCCGCGCCCATGGCGAGGCGGATGGCGACCTCCTTGCGGCGAGCCGACGCCCTCGCCAACAACATGTTGGCGATGTTGGCGCACGCGACCAGCAGAACCAGGCCGACGACGGCGAGGATCAAGCTGCCGACGGGTGTCACGGCGCCGTCGACGTCGGGGTTGAACCTGACGTCGTTGGCCGACACCACGCTGACGGTTTGCAGCTCGTTGCTGATCGGGTGCTCCTCGGCGAGGCGGGCCATGATGCCGGTGAGCTCGGCGCTGGCGCGGTCCAGCTCGACCCCTTCATCGAGCCGTCCACGCATCCACAAGAATCGATGACCGCGGCGGGTCAGGCGCGTATCGCCCGTCGGCGACGGCGAGGTATTGATGTTCCCGAGGGGCTCCACTTCCTCGACCATCGTCAGCGGGATCCACAGCTGCGCCGTGACTGCGGGAAACATACCGCCGAAGCCCGAATCGGTGACGCCGACAATCGTGTAGGTGGTGCCGTTGAGGCGTACCGGCTCACCGAGGATCGCGGGATCGGCCGCGAATCGGTTGCGCCACATGTAATCGCTGATGACGGCAACGGGATTGGACCCCTCGGCGGCGAACTCTTCAGCGGTGAATCCGCGCCCGATTGCCGGTTGCACCCCCAGGACCTCGAAGTAGTTGTCGGAGACGAGCTCGCCGACAACGATCTCGGAACGCCCGTCGAGCACGAGGTTGGCGAAGAAATTCGTATAGGCGATGAGGCCGGAGAGTGTTTCCGTCTGCTGCCGCAGATCGACGTAGTCGGGAAACGAGCTCGAGTCGAAGCCGCCCGAGCCGTTGGTCTTGGTGCCGTACACGGCGATGATCCGGCTCGGCTCGTCGACCGGCAGAGGACGGAGCAGGACGGTGTTGACGATGGAGAAGATCGTCGTGGTAACGCCGATCCCCAACATGAGCGTGATCGCGGCGACGGCGGTGAATCCGGGAGCGTGGCGAAGCCCGCGGGCGGCATAGCGAACATCCTGAAGCAGCGTTTCCATGAAGCGGAGCTCCGATCTTCCGTGGGGCGGGTCTCCCGGTGTGCCGGGGGCGGTCGTGGGTGGTTGCGCGGGCATCGCGATCAGGGAGCGGCCGCGCGCGTGTGCGCGGGCCGCGAGGCCCAGCGTCGAGCCGATTTCCGTCGTTGTCACGCCGAACCAGCGCCAGGCGCCGCCGGTGGCCAGCGCCTCTCGTTGGCGCTCATCGAACGTCTCACTCATCTCGACCGCGAATGGCCCGGCCAGCCAGCCGGGGAGCGTCGAGACAGCGAGCCGAAAGGCCCGGTCGCCGATCATCTGGAGAGCGCGTGCCATCAGATCGCCTCAGCGCCGGCCGCGGGAGCTGCTGGTCGCTGCGTGACGGCCCTGGAGGCGATCCTGTGCCAGGCGTGCGAGCTCGCCGAGGCGGGTCGTTTCGGCTTGGGCAACTTGCTGCCCGAACGCACTCAACGCGTACGTCCGCTTCTTGCGGCCCCCGCTCGCGGCGGGCGTGACTTCGTCGATGAGCCCGTGCTCCAACAGACGCGCGATGGCGAGATACAACGAGCCGGTGCTGGGCGTTGATGTACCCTCGCTTCGCTCCGCCACCTGCTTGACGATCGCGTAGCCGTGCAGATCGGCGTCCGCCAGCGAGACGAGAATCTGGTATTCGAGGTGCGGAAGCGGTAAGAGTGTGCGCGGATCGCGGGCGGGCATTGGTTTGAGTTCCTGTCTCGAGTAGTTTCCCGGGTTCCTGCCTCAAATAGGTTTCGGAAAAACCTATTTACGATAAGAATACGAAGGCCGCGGGCGATAGTTTCGGGCAATGAGCATCTTTCGCGCGCCAAGGGAGAATCGGCACGGCATGTTCGAAGTCGATGACGCCTCGCTGGCTTGTACCTCCCGGTCGAGCGCGGCACGGGGCGCAAGCCGTTGACCGGCGCTGATAGCTGGGGGGAGCGGCTGCCGCGGCGCCTCGGGCTGTGGAGCGCGGTCGCCGTCATCATGGGCACGACGATCGGCAGCGGCATTTTTCGTGTGCCGGCCGTGGTGGCGGAACGCCTGCCGGATCCGATCCTGTTTGCCGCGGTTTGGGTAGTCGGCGGTTTGCTGGCAATGGCGGGAGCGTTGGCGTTCGCCGAGCTGTCGGCGATGTACCCCCGATCGGGCGGCTTCTACGTCTACATTCGCGAGGCTTTCGGTCCCGTGGCCGCATTCGTCTTCGGCTGGGCCGAGCTGCTGGTGATCCGGCCGGC
>CAYSHI010000012.1:0-9088 GCA_964430745.1 uncultured Acidobacteriota bacterium
GTCAGCCCCTCCGTCGAGCGCATCATCGTCCCGACTCCGGCAGGATCTTCTCGGCCTGCGCCAGCTCGACCAACGCCCGCATGCGCTCCGACTCCGCCCGCGCCACGGCGGTGCCCAACTCGGTGCGCCGATAGTAGCGGCGCTTGGGCCCGCCACTCGCATCAGCCGCCGCCGGATCGATCTCTTCGAGAAGGCCGTCCTGGGTCATCCGCGCGATCGACGCGTACAGCGTGCCGGGCAGGATCTTCTCGCGGCCGCCTGTCTTGGTGGCCAGGGCCTGCATTACCCCGTAGCCATGCATCTGACCGTCGCCGAGCACCAGCAAGATCCGGAACACCGTCTGGGTCAGCGGCAGGTAATCGTCAGGGCCTTCGGTCTTTCTGTTCTGGCTCACGGTCTCTCTCGCGACACGATGGTGTCGGATTCGGCAACGCCGTCATGTGGCTACTACGAGACCAACTATAGTTTGTTTCAGAATAGTTCGCAATCGGTCGAGACAGGCAGCGTCTTCGGCGCCACGATGGTGGTGCTCTACCTGACCTCGGCCCTTTACCACGCTCTGCCGGCGAGTCGCGCCAAGCAAGTGTTCCGTGGTCTCGACCACGCCGCCATCTTCCTGCTGATTGCGGGGACGTACACGCCCTTCACCCTGGGCGCCCTGGCGGGCGGCTGGGGTTGGACGCTGTTCGGAGTCGTCTGGGGACTGGCACTCCTCGGCATCCTGCTGAAGGCCGCCCGCGGGATGCGCCATCCGAGGCTCTCGATGTTCCTCTATCTGGCGATGGGCTGGCTCGTCGTCGTCGCCTTGAAGCCCGTCTTGCTCGGCGTGCCGTCCTGGGGCGTCTTCTGGCTACTGGCGGGGGGGCTGGCGTACACGATCGGCGCCATCTTCTACTCGGCCAGGAGGATTCGCTACAACCACCTGGTGTGGCACCTGTTCGTCATGGCCGGCACGGCCTGCCATTTCGTCGCCGTGCTGCGGTACGCGGGCTGAGGCGCCCCCAATCCTCTGTCACTTGAAAGGCAGGGCCAGCGAGTACCGAGCGACCTGCCACTCGTCCGTAATCGCGTCCGGCTGCACGCCGAAGACGGAGTCGCCGCGCGCCTGCTGCCAGACAATACCGAGCGGCGCATCGCGGATGGTGGCCGCGCCCAGGAACTCGCCGTCGGGATCGAGAACCTCGACCCATCGGCGGGCGTCGGGCGGCGGGGCGTGCACGCGATTGAGGCGGGGCACGACGTAGATGCGCCCACGGCCGTCCACAAGCAGGTCGCTGGACATCTGGGTCTCTTCCGGCGGCCAGCGAAAACGCGCTACCCAGCTCACCTCGCCGTCCGTGGCGAACGCGACGACCTGCGTGGTCCCTCGCTCGACGGTGCTCAGATAGACCCGCCCATCGGGCGTGGCGGCGAAGCTCGACGGCACGACGCCCGGTACGCGAGCGTACGTATGCCGTGATTCGAGCCCGTTCGCCGTGAATTCGAAGCGACGGAGTGTGTAATAAGGGCGCCGCTCGTTCCCTTCTCGCAGGAGGCCGCCGCTGACGACGGTGCCATCGTCCAGCGGCACGATTCGCGCGTCGACGACGCGATGCTCGGATCCATCGATGAACTCGCCCTCGGGGGTCCAGAGACCCAGGCGTCGGTAGCTCAGCGATACGAACAGGCGATCTCCCGAGAAGCCGATCGGTCCCCGTGCATCGCTGCTGAACTCCCCCGGCCCCTGGCCGCGGCTGCCGAACTGATAGAGGAACTCGCCCTCCTCACTGAATACGGCAACGCGGTAGTTACCCGCGTCGTGAACGAAGAAGCGACCGAGGCGATCCAAAACGAGGCTCGGGGGCGCCTCGCCGAACGCGTAACGTGAGTCGTCGGGCTGTTCCTCGATGACGACCTGGCCGAGCAGCTCCAGATCTCCGGAGCGCTGTCCCGACGGCAGGTGAGCGCGGTCATGGACGGGTGTGTCGCTGGCGATCTCCAGCCAGCCGGCTTCGGTGCCCGGTCGCTCCGGGGCCTCGGGCTCCGGCGACGAGCAAGCGAGGCCGAACAACGCAGCCACGAATGCGGTCATCACGGCTGTCGAGACCGAGGGACGGAGCCGGGAAGCGCCGCGGCGTTCAGCTGGCCGCGCCGGGGGTAGTGCCACGTAGTGTCCGAGGATCTTTTTAACCACGGGAACGACCTCTTTGCCCATTCAAGAAGAAGTCGCCGGCATTCTATAGGGAATACGGACGACTTTCGGGGAAAGCTGCCAGATCTTCGCGCCGTATCGCAATCGCGGAAGATCGGCGACGATCGGGCCCCTTGGCGTTGCCTTGTCCTGGTTCGTGCCTACATCCCGACGATCGTGATCGGAACCTCGCTCGTCACTGCGCGTCCGAGGCTCGGAGAACCGCGCTCTCTATGAAGGGATCGACAGTTAGTGGGTACACCGCCCCCCGATCATCGACCTCGATCCGGATGCCCCCTGGTGTCGCCCACATCTCTGCCGGCACATGGGTCCCGTCCGCATCCCAGGCGATCAGGCCCCCGTAGCGCAGTACACCGGAACCGTCCGCGGCGGCCAGCAGAATCGATTCTCCTGCCACATTCTGTCGGGTCGTCAACCCGGACGCCCGTAACTCCAGCACCAGAGGAGGACCGGGAGCGCTCGACGGTGCCTCCGACACGGTGAACCCCTGCTCCAACCCTCTCGGATCGTTGACGTACCATTCCGTCAGGGCGGCGCGCCGGTACTCGACCCGGTTTCCCTCCGCAACGGGAGGCACTTTCTCGACCGTATCGAGACTGCCCTCGTAGCCGAAGCGCTCGAGCTGCAGCGACCACACCCAGGTAGACCCGTCGTCCCCGGCAGGCCGCACCTGCACATCGTCCTCGAGAAAGGCTGCCCGCAAACCGTGCTCGGGGTTGCGGGTCTCGTAGATCGCGGCGCCGGCGACCACCGGAGGTCGAATCGCATACTGGTCCGCTTGGACGCTCTCGCGCATCCGCAGCCGGGCGGCAACCGGAATCTGCTCAGGCGTTGAGATCGCCGTCTCATCCACCTCTCTTGATTCCGACGGGGGCGAGTTCCCGCGGCCCGGGAGACGTCGGAAGGGCTCATCCTCGGCGGGCACGCCGACAAATCCGGACCCAACGTGGACCAAGGCAAGGCAGACAAGGGCAAGGGACCGCGCGCGGGCTCGTAGCATCAGGCGACACTCCGTCGTTCGTCGCAACCGGTGTTGGGGTCAGTCGGAAACCGGGCGTACCTGTACCCTCCGCGCCTGCACTCCGTATCGGCGCCGTCAGACCGTCAAGGCCGGATGCGACTGCGGCACGCTCCGCCCCCGGACTCTAGTTGTGGTTGCCTTGTGGTCCGCCCATTGAAGTTCGCCGAGAATTACGACAGCATCATCGCCATTCGGAGCGCCACTCGGGAGCGCTTCGGGACAGAGGAGCACGCAATGAACTCTCGCGCCATGTTGTCGGTTGCAGTCCTCGTGTGCGCCGCGGTGGCGGTGGTAGCCGCTGCCCAGGCGCAGGAAGCGCAGTACTATGTGCTTGACGCGTTCGGAGGCGTCCACGCCGGCGACGGAGCGCCGGCCATCAGCCCCTCGACGCCGTACTTCGGCTTCGATGTTGCCGCCGACATCGAGTACATCCCGGTCGGCACGAGCACCGCTGTTGGGGACGGTATCATCGTCCTGGATGATTTCGGCGGGGTGCACTACGGCGGGGCGTTGGCGACGGATCCGCCAGGCTTCCCGACTCCCTACTTCGGCTTCGACGCAGCCAGGGCGCTGGTTTACCGGGATATTCCGACGAGGGCTTCATGGGCCGCGGACAACTCCCTGACGCTCACGCAGAACACCTATGTGGCGCTGGTGAGCACCGACATCGTCGCCCCCGACGATGGTTTCATCCTCGTCACAACGACCGCGGTGGCTACGTGCTCGGCGGCAACGGGAGACGCGTCCGCACAGTTCAGCCTGAATGTCGACAGCCTCGTTCAAGACCTCTGCTTGCAGAACCACGCCGTCGGCTTTTCGGATTGCAGCGACACTCCACCCGGAATGGGGGGGGACACAGCCATCGTGGCGCTGACGCGGATGTTCGACGTCACCGCGGGGGCGCACACGGTCAATTTCCTCGGGCGGAAGATCGCCGGAACCTCGGACATGAGTGTTACCGGAGTCGTCGTGAACGCGGTCTTCATCGACCAGGGCAAAGAAGGCGGCTCATAGGCTCGCGCGGCCGCAAGGGGATCGAACCGAGCCCGCTACACCAACCCGCGGAGAAGCTCGAGCGCGTGGCAGACGCGGATCCCGTCGGACGATCGGAAATCGCGTACGCCGCGAGCACTCAGCTGCCAGGCCTCGCCACGCTTCGTTAAATCGACAACGACCTCCAGACCCTTCTTGAACCCGGCGTCCGGCGGCAGTACTGTCCCGCGCATGCTTACCGATCTTCGCCAGGCGTTCCGGTCTCTGGTTCGCGCTCCCGCCTTCAGCCTTCTCGTGGTGGCCACGCTCACCCTCGGGGTGAGCGCCAACACGGCGTTCTTCAGCGTGCTCAACGGGATCCTGTTGCGCCCATTGGCGTACGACGAGCCGGAGCGCATCATGACGCTTTGGGAGAGCAACCCGCAGCAGGGACTGATGCAGAACCGGGTCTCCGGCGGCACCTATCAGGACTGGCGCGGCGGCGCGCAGACCTTCGAGGAAATGGCCGCCTACAGCTATGGAGGCCGGATGCTGGGCGACGACGACGAACCCGTGCGGGTGGCGAGCGTGGCGGTGACGCCGTCGCTGTTCTCCGTACTCGGCGTGACCCCCGCCGTCGGCGTGCCTTTTGACGACGACGAAGCAACCGCCAGCAACGGTTACCTGGCGCTGCTGAGCAACGGACTGTGGACGCAGCGCTACGGCGCCGACCCGGCGATCATCGGCTCGCCCATCCAACTCGACGGCGAGCCCTACACCGTGGTCGGGGTGATGCCGCCGGACTTCGAGTTCCCACCCGACGACGACTCGGTGGCGCTGTGGACGCCGTTGATCATCAATCCGCGTACGGCTCAGGTACGTGCGATGCGCACCCTGAGCGTCGTCGGGCGGCTGGCTCCGGAGGCGGAGCTGCCCGAGGCTCGCGAGGAGCTCGAGGCGCTGACGGCCGAGATCGCCCGCCAGTACCCCGACTCGAACCGCGGCTGGACCATCGACATCACACCGGCGCGCGAGCAGCTCGTCGGCGACATGCGTCCGCTGCTGGCGGCGCTGGTCGGCGCCGCCGCCTTCGTCTTGCTGATTGCCTGCGTCAACATTGCCAGCCTGCAACTGGCGCGCTCCACCGAGCGCCAGAGCGAGTTCGCCGTGCGTGCGGCGCTCGGTGCCAATCGCTGGAGCCTCATCCGGCGCTCGGCGCTCGAAAGCCTGGTGCTGGCGACGTCCGGTGGCCTGTGCGGTCTGATCGCGGCCTACTGGGGCGTGTCGTTTCTTCGATCGATCATCCCGGCAAACGTACCCCGCGCACGTGAGATCGGCATCGATGTCCCGGTCATCGCGTTCACCGCCGCCACCGCGATCGGTGCCGGTGTCGTGTTCGGCGTGGTGCCGGCGCTGCGGGCCATGCGGATCAGGTTGAGCGCGGTGTTGCAGGAGGACTC
Source organism: uncultured Acidobacteriota bacterium (assembly GCA_964430745.1). Lineage (GTDB taxonomy): Bacteria > Acidobacteriota > UBA890 > UBA890 > UBA890 > CBDCGW01. Next base: position 5,645 of record CAYSHI010000012.1, read on the forward strand.
GCGCGGCGCGTCAGGCGATCTGCGCGCGCGCCGCCTGCTCGACGGACTGGTTGCCGCCGAGATCTGCTTGGCGCTGGTGCTCTTCGTCGGTGCCGGGCTGATGGTGCGCAGCTTCGCCCGGATCACCGCGGTCGACCCGGGGTTCCGCACCGACAACGTCCTGTCCGTATCGCTGTCGCTGCCGCGGTCCCTGTATGACGCACCCCGTATGCAGCAGTTCTTTGCCGATCTGCTCGAAGACCTCGGCTCGGCGCCGGGTGTGCGCGCCGCCGGCGCCACCTCGGCGCTGCCGATGAGCGCGGTCGGGCAGGACTTCGACCTCCCGTTCCAGATCGAAGGGCAAGACGAGGTGCCGCAAGCCGAGCGTCCGCGCTCACAGTACCGGTCGGTCACGCCGGGCTACTTCCAGACGCTCGGCATCCCGCTGGTGCGAGGCCGCCTGATCGAGGCTTCGGACTGGACCGAGAACGTGCCGGTGATGGTCATCAACGAGAGCATGGCCCGGCTGTACTTTCCCGACGAAGACCCGGTCGGCGAGTTTCTCGGCGTCCCGATGGCGGGACGCATCGAGATCGTCGGCATCGTCGGCGACGTGCGACACGCCAGCCTGCAGGCCGAGGTGCTGCCGGAGATGTACGTCTCCTACCGGCAATTTTCCCTCTCCGACATGACCCTGGTCGTGCGCGGGGATTCGGAGGCGGCCGGGCTCGCTGCCATGGTTCGCGAGCGGGTTCGCAACCTGGATCCGACCTTGCCGTTGACGCAGATCGCCACCATGGAGGGCCTCATCAGCGAGTCGCTGGCGCAGCCGCGCTTCAACATGGTTCTTCTGGTCGGCCTGGCGGCGACGGCGCTCCTGCTGGCCGCAGTCGGCATCTACGGCGTGGTTTCATACTCCGTCGTGCAACGCAGAGGTGAAATCGGCGTGCGCATGGCCCTCGGCGCCGACGCCGGTCACACGCGGAAACTGGTGATCGGACAGGCGATGATGGTCGCCGCCATCGGCGTGACGCTGGGACTGGTCGCCGCGCTGGCGTTGGCACGGCTGATTGCCGGGTTGCTCTACGGCGTCAACCCGAACGACCCACTGACGCTGGTAGTCGGGGCCACAGTGTTGCTCGGCGTGGCGGCGGTAGCCGCCGCCGTGCCGGCGGCGCGCGCCACGCGCGTCGATCCGGTTGTGGCACTACGCTCGGAGTGACGCCCCTCAGGCGATCAACGGCCCGGCGTTCGCCGCCACGGTTGTCGTGGTAACCGTGATCTACCGCCGTAACAGGAGGTTGTAATGAAACGACGATCCGTCGGACACACCGTGCTCGTTGCCGCGCTCGCGGCCGGCCTGACGTTGAGCGCTTCCAGCCCGGCACAGACCGCCTTCGCCCAGGACCGCCGCCCCTACAACGAGCTGCTGGAGTTGTTCACAGAGTTCCGCGCCTTCTCCCAAGGCGGTTACGACGGCGACATTTCCGGCTACCCGGCGGCAATGCAGGAAAAGGCCGAGCGCCTACAGGGCTTCCAGACCCGCCTCGCCACCATCGATGTGGTCTCTTGGCCCGTCTCCGAGCAGGTCGACTATCACCTCGTCCGTGCCGAGATGAACGGTCTCGAATTCCAGCTCCGTGTTACACGACCCTGGGAACGGGATCCCGAGTTCTACAGTCTGGGACGAGCCGGGCTCAATCGACTGCGTGAGCCGCCGGTCGACGCGCCGCAGAGGCGCCTCCTCCGGCAGAGGTTGCAGTCGGTGCCGGGCTTTTTCAGCAGCGCCAAGGCGAACCTCGGTGGTGGCGACATCTCCAAAGTTGCCGGCGACTTCGCGCTGCTGGCGTTGCACAACATGGAACCTGCAGCCGCCGACTTCTCCGACTACGTCGACCGGCTGGCCGCTCGGCATCCCGACCTCGCCGCGGACGCGCGAAATGCGCGCGCCGCCGTGGAGAGCTACCTCGACTGGCTGAGGACCAATCGCCCGGCGATGACGGCGATCGCCGGCGTCGGGTTGGACAATTACAACTGGATGCTCAAGAACGTCTACCTCTTCCCCTACACCTGGGAGGAGAGCCGCACCATCGTGCACATGGAAGACAACCGCGTCATCGCCTTCCTCAAGCTCGAGCAAAACAGAAACCGCAACCTCCCACCGCTCGAGGCGGTCGACTCGCAAGAGGAATACCGGCAAAGCGTGCTCGATGCCCTCGACTACATCGATCGCTTCATTCGCGAGCAGGAGATCTACACGGTTCCTGATTACCTCGTCGACGACCAGTATCGCGAGCGGCGGATCGCAGCCACCAGCGGACCCTGGCCCGAGAGGCACGACTACTTCTACGTGTTCTCTCACAGGGAGCCCCTGATGGAGGAGACCCACGAGCTGGTCGGCCACGACTACGACCTACTGCGACAGCAGAACGGCTCACATCCGATCCGCAACAACCGCGAGCACGAGGGCCCGTACAACATGTCCGTGGCACGCTGGGAGGGGTTGGCGTTCGCCTACGAAGAGCTCCTCATGCACGCCGGCTATCTCGACGAACGCTCGCCGCGGGCCCGCGAGATCGTGTACGAGCAGGCCGCCTTTCGCACCGTTCGCGCCCTGTCGGACCTGTACCAACACGCCGGCGAGTGGGACATCGCCGAAGCCTTCGAATTCAGCATTGCCAACGCGCCCTACGGAGAACGTCTGCGCGGCACCAACCATCTGTGGAACGAGGTTGCCGATACGAACCTGCGCCTCACCGGCTGGCACAACCAGATGGTGGTCGGCAAAGTGCAGTTCATGAAGTTGCTGCGCGATCGCGCCCAGCAGCTCGGCGACGCCTTCGTCCTGAAGGACTTCATGGACGAGTTTTACGGCCTCTCGGCCATGCCGATGTCCTTGATCCGCTGGGAGATGACCGGCTACACCGACGAGATCGAGAAGCTCTGGTAGCCGATTCGAGCACCTCTCGATCGAAGCGGTAGCGATAGATGGAGGTGTCGGGCTGCGAGCCGTCTTAGCGCTGGAGAATGTGGGCGTTGATCTGGGTGAGCACCCAGTCCGCGCACGCCAAGTCGGGGCATGCTCGTTCGAAGTTCGCATCGATTGCATCCACGTACACGTACGGGGGATCCGGGGCCAGCGCGCGGACGATGTGGCGTCCCTCGATGAAACCCACGACGGTGTCCCCTTCGGGAACGTTGTCCTGGGCCCACAGCAAGATCTCTTCGACGCCGTCCGTCCGCACCTGGGCGATCCCGCGGTATCCCAGAGTGGCGCGACCGACCCAGAAACGTTCCCCCGTCCACTGGTATCCATTGAGCGCGAAATTCGGGTAACTGGTGGCGAGATCCCACCCCAACATGGCGAGGCAAGCCAATGTGATGGCGACGAACAGCGGGCGGCTGCGGCGCCCCGCCTCGACCAGCCAGTCGGCCATGAGGATCGCCAGGAGCGGGAACACCGGC
>CAYSHI010000013.1:0-6390 GCA_964430745.1 uncultured Acidobacteriota bacterium
GCGCGCCGCGCCGCTCGAGCAGCGCATTGGTTGCCACGGTGGACCCGTGCACGACGCGGACGGAGCGCCCCTCGGTGAGCTTGCCGATTCCGCTGCGCACCGCCTGCGACGGATCCGCCGGCGTCGAAGGCTGCTTGTAGATCTGCAGGCCGTCTTCGGTCAGCAGCACGAAATCGGTAAACGTGCCGCCGGTGTCGATGCCGAGCAGAAGCGTGCTCACGGAGTGCTCCCGTGCGCCGCGGCGGGCTGATCGCTCTCGTCGCCTCCGCCGTAGACGAAGCGCTCCACCTCTCCGTGGATACGCTCGACGGTTTCCGCGGAAGGCGGGCTCGTCAATCGCGACACGATCAGCACGGTGGCGAAGTTCGCCGCCAGCGCCCACAGGCCGTGGTGGATTCCGAGCGGGTTCGGCGCGACGAAAAGGGTGACATAGAGGACCACCATACCGGCTCCGATTCCCGCCAGCACGCCGGTTGCCGTTCGCACCCGTCGCGACGGAAAGCACACGCCCAGAACGCCCGGCAACAGCTGCAACGCGCCGGACCCGGAAAGGGTGACGAGCGTGACGAGGAAACCGTAGGTGCGAATGGACAAGATGTACCCGATGATGAGCAACCCGACGATGATGAAGCGACCGACACGTACGTAGTGGCGGTCATCGGCGCCGGGCGCAATGTAGCGCTGATAGACATCGCGCGTCAGCACCGTCATGTTGGAGTGCAGGATCGAGTCCAGCGTCGACATCGCGGCCGCGGTGGCGCCCGCGAGAATGAGGCCGGTGAGCACCGGGTGGGCGTGTTCGAAGAGCATGAGGGGAAAGACACGGTCGGGAATCTCCAGCCCGGGCATCACGAGAGCGCCTCCGAGCCCGACCATCGCCGTCGGAATGTAGAGCGTCATCAGATAGATCGGCGTCGTCGCTCCGAGCCACTTGATCACCGTCCCCGAGGTGGCCGTGTAGTAACGAATCATGATGTGGGGCTGCAGGATGATGCCGAACGACAGCGAGATCGTCATGCCCACCCACATGCCGGGCGTGAAGAAGCCGCGGGGACCGGGCACGGTCAGCAGGTCGGGTCGCTCGATGGCGACGCGCTGCCACAGGGCCAGCGGTCCGCCGAACAGCTTGTAGGTGAGAACCAGAGCGCCGATCCACACGGCGGCATACATCCACACACCTTGCACGACATCGGTCCAGTAGACGGCTCTCAGCCCTCCGGCTGCGAGGTAGAAGGCCGCCACCACCAGCAGGACGAGCGTCCCGATCTCGAAGGGGATGCGGTCGCCCGACGCCGCCGAGAGGATGTAGCCGAGCCCCTGAGCCTGAACCTGGATGTAGAGAATCGTGAACAGCACCGATACCAGGGCGACAACGACCCGCACCGCCTCGCTTTCGTAGAAATCGGCCATCAGGTCGGCGGGGGTGACGTACCCGAAGCGCTTGCCCAGCGCCCAGATGCGGCTACCCATCACGTACGTGATCGCGCCCACGAGGATGGTCCAGGTGCCCGCCTCCCAGAAACCGATGCCGTGGGTGTAGAAGAATCCGCCGGAGCCGAGAAAAGCGAACGCCGAGTGGTAGGTGGCGACAACCGTGAGATAGAGAACGATGAATCCGGCTTGCCGGCCGTAGAGCAGGAAGTCCTCGAGATCCACCGCCATGCGGCGATTGGCCACGAGTCCGAGGACGATCGTCACCAACAGGTAAGCGAAAATCAGTGAAGTCGCGACGATCCAGGTTTCCATTTCAGAGACGTTGCCCCTGTACCCATAAGAGAACGCCGATCATCGCCAGGTACACACCCAGCAACCAGGCGTAGAGAAAGGGCATCCCGAGGATCCACGGCTCGATCCGGTTGGCGACGGCAAACACGATCGGCGGTTGCGCCAGCAGCATCAGGCCGACGAAGGCGAGGATGGCGATCCATCCCTCACGACTGCGGGGTCGAAAGTGGCTTTGTCTTGCCGGCATCAGTCCTCTCGACCCTGACTCTGCTCCTGCTCGACCTGTTCGTCCTCGGGCGATGTGGCCGGTCGCGGACGATGGGCCATGAAGCTGACGCCGTCGACGAACATCGTCTTGTCGCGTTCGATGACGTGGTTGCCTTCCAATAGATACTCGAGCAGGGCCTTGTCCCATTGCAGCCCGCCGGTGGCGACCAACTCCAGCCACTCGCCGTAGGCGGTCTCGTCCGGCGCCTCCGTGGTGCCGGACCAGACCGTCACGCGTGGGTTCGACATGGTGCCGTTGCGGGCCGTGCCACCCACGATCGGCGTGTAGATGAGCACGTCGTTGGTGAAGTCGAGCTTGAAGGCGTCCTGGTCCCAGGCAAACGCGTAGCGGCGGTAGCGATCGTACGCTCGCTCATTGAGGCTGCGGATGTTGTCCGCATCGTTGATCTTCTCGGTGATGCGGTCGCGGATCTCGAACGCCGCGTCCTTGTGGTCGGGGTAGCGCGGATCGTCGAGGTAGCTGAACCCCGGCATGAACCAGCCGCGCATGCCCCACCAGCTTCGTTGCTCGGTGGCGCGGGTGCGCACCCAGGCAGCGTACTCGGAGAATACCTGCACCCACTCGTGCGACGGATAGCCGTGTGGGTTGAGGAAGATATCCGGCAACCACGTGCCCCAGAGCTTCGGGCGGATGTTGGTCTCGGGGTAGATGGGGTCGGGCGATCCCTGGCCGGAGGTGACGTCCACGCCAAGTGAGCCCAGATAGCCGGCGTGCAGCATGTGGTCGGGCGTGATCTGGTGCAGGTCATAGGCGAGCTGGGCTCCGTCGGCGTTGGTGATCGGATGGATGACGACGTTGACCTTGTCGAGCGCATCCGGATACTCGTCGCCGGTCAGCAGGATCTCCCCGAGTTTCAGGACGTGGCTGGTGGAGGAGACCTCGTTGGCGTGCTGGCGGGCGGAGTAGATCACCGTCGGCTTGAGCGTGGTGGCCTTCGCCTGTGACCAGTGGCTGCCCTCGAGCGGTGCCATCAGATCGATGGCCCAGACGGGTTTGCCGAGGTAGCTCTCGCCCACCTGGTAGGCCGTCGCCTCGGGACGTGTGTCCATCTTGGCGAGCACACCGTAGGCCTCCGGCGGCGGCATCGGCGTGTCCCATTGCACCCACGGCTCATCGAGCCAGCCGTCGTTCTCCGGCAGCAGCACGGTGATGTCCGGTAGAGGAACGGGGTTGCCGCCGCGGGGTAGGGCGGCGACGGTCTCCGTCTCGGCGCTTCGCTCCCGTTCCCAGCCCACGGTGAGCTCGATGTCGCCGAGCCCGTGGAAGGCCATCTCGCCGGCATAGAGGCCGGCCGCGTGCAACGCCGCCACGTGGTCGATGATCCCGGTCGTCTGGGCGGCGTTGGTGACGCGGGCGTCGATGTTGTTGGTGCTCGTTCGACGAGCGAACTCGGCCCGCCGGTCCTCCTCGAAGTCGACCTCCAGGTAGAAGCCGAGCTTTTCCACGCCCTCCTTGCCGTCCCGCACCCAGGCCTCGAGCGGCGCCGGCCGATCGATCGTCACTTCCGGAAGATCACGCCTCAAGGTTTCGGGCCGCTCACCGCGCTCGGTGTATTCGACGGTCACGCGGGGCCGCGGAGAATCGAAACCGGTGAAGGTGATGTGGGCACTGCCGGCCGCGCCGTCCGACTTGGGGCGCACGACGGGGATCACGCGCCCGGGATAGTTCAGAGCCTGCCCCCGCGCCAGGCGGCCGAGGACATCGAAAAAGTGCAGCGTGCCGAAATAGATCTCTTCGTGCAGCGCCTCCATCGAGGCGATCTGTTCCTTGTCGACACCGATCTGGTAGTCGGGCTCGCTCAGCGTCACGTCGACCCGCAGCTCGCCGAAGTGCGGCGCGTCGGAGGCGCGAGGCTTGCCCTCGGCGGTCTGCATGACGTGGTCGTAGACCTTCATCAAGGTGTCGCCCTGGAAGTGGTCCCAGAATCGCTCGAGGTCGGTGACGATGCGCTCGTCGATCACCGTCCGCCCACCGATTGTCGCCCGGATCCAACCGGTCGTCACGCGCGCCTTTTCGTAGTCGGGAAAGCGGTCGAAGTAGTCGCGCAGCACCCAGCGCGGCTCGAACGTCTCGCGGAGGATCTCCTCACCGTCGGGGCCGGTGGCGATGACCTCGTACGCGGGCGCGTCCTTCGGCATCTTCTCGAAGGTAATCTGCTCGAGGTCGAGGCCGAGGTCGCGGGCCATTACCTCGTCGATCGGGAATATCTCCAGCAGCCAGCGGGTGGGCGTATACATGGCCTGTTGGGGCCAGTCTTCCGGCGCTCCGATCTCGGCGAAGCGAATCCGGATTCCGGCGACCTCGCGACCCTCGAGTCGCGGGCGGACGTAGTCGTAGAGCCACGAGTAGCCCTGCTTGTAGGCGGAAAGGACGGTCACTTCCGAGGTCTCCGCCGCACCGGCTTCGATGAGCTCACGCCGGGCCCGTTCGGCGATGCGCTCGCGCACCTCCGGCGCTTCGCTCAGCAGCGCGCGCACGTTGACCTCGTTGCCGTCCTGCACCGCCGGCAGCACGCGCGAGCTGAACCGTTCCCAGAAGTCGTCGACCTCGGAAGGAATCTCGATCTGTTCGTCGATGATGGAGCGGCCATCTTGCACATCGATGTTGTCGACGACGACCTCGATATCGTCGGCATCGAACAGTTCGGCGGCGTGTGCCCGCAGGTAGTCCGCCAGCCCCGCGTCGGCCTTCTCCAGGTGCACGGAGACGGCGACCCGTTCGAGGTCCCGGCCGTCGAGTTGCTCGGCCAAGGTGCCCAGCTTGTACAGACCCGTGGCTGCTTGCCCCACCGGCGAACGGCTCGAGATCGCGCGCCATATGGCATGCTCGACGTCTTCGACGGTGGGACGGTCTTTGCCCCGGGCGTCGAGGTGTGGAAAGGCCTCCGCTACTTGCAGGAGCGCCCGCTCGAGCCCTGTCGCGTTACCGCCGAGCACCACCAGCGCGGTCTTCTCGTCGAAAGCGTCCCGCACCACGCCTACCCAGCCTTGACCGGGCTCGAGCGCGGGAAGGGTCACGATCTCATCGGCCACGAGCTGTTGAACGACGGGATGGTTCTCGCCGATCAGCACCAGCGGGGGCTGCCGAGATGCCTGCCCGAGGTCCTCGGGGGCGATTGCCGCGGGTATCGTCACCCCCGCGGCCTCGAGGCCGAGGCGGGCGGCGAGGTCCACGCTCCGCGCGCTCCCGTCGCCGCTGGCGCTGATGACGACGTCGACGCGATCGGGGATCAGATTGCCGTCGGTGTCGCTGAAGAAACCGTCGTTGGAGTAAAGGTTCGAGAGATCGAGGTCCTCTTTGTTGCCTCCGCCCGGGCGCCGACCGCCACCGCTGGGAGTGCCGTTCTCGTTCGTCACCCACACGATGTCCGGGGCCCCTCCGGCCTCGGACACGGCGAGGCGGAGCAGGCGGGCTCCGGTAAACCGGAGTACGGGTTGTTGCGCAGCTTCCTCGTCGAGGCCCTCCGGGTCTTGTTGCTCTGGGTCGCTCACCTGCGCATCGGGGTCTCCCGGGGGCGTTTCCGGATCCCGCGCCGGCGGATTCAGGCCGCTCGCGGATGGCTCCGATTCGTCCTCCGACGCCTCCGCTTCGTCCTCGGCAACCTCGGCCGTACTTTCCGAGGCGTTCCGCAGAAGGGTGGCAGCCGCCTCGCCGGCGCCGGCCGGCACCATGATCTCGACGTCGATGCGCTCGAACCCGGGGTTCCCGGACTTCACCTCGAGTCGGCGGACGACGACTCCCTCGACGTCGACGTCACCCGCGGCGAGCAGTTCCCTCACGGCGCTCGTGATGTCGCCGAGCGTAGGGCCGGAGGGGTCCCAAAGATGGGGTAGGTTCGCCGCAACGGCCATGGCCGCTGCCGTTGTGCCCGCGTCGTCGCCGCCGGCCACCCACACCGCGGGCGGGGCTCCCTCGACGAGCGTCACCGATCCGACCCCCGGTTCGAGTTCCCCGGAACGAGTGGCATCCATGCCGCGCGCGCGCGGCCCCACGGCCACGATCGGCGCGTCGCAGGGGGCCGCGGCGGAGCCGCGCCGCAGGGGCAGATCCATCGACATCGTCTCGTATCCGAGCCGGGCACCGATGTTTGCTGCGGCCGCCACCTCACCGTCGCTGGGCGCGTCCGCCAGCGCCAGACAGGCGCCGACGAAATCGAAGTGTCCGTCCTCGTTGCGATCGAACAGGAGGAACTCGGAGTCGTATAGAGACTCGAGGCCACGGGCAGGCCCTTCGGGCGCCTGTGTGGAGAGTGCCGGGATCGCGGCGAGGAGAGCGACGATGGCGACCAGAAGAACGCTGCGGGGTGCGGTGCGCATAGGGCGATCGAGCCTTGGCGTTCGGCGGGAAAAAGCCGGCTGAAGATGAACAGGTAGCAT
>CAYSHI010000014.1:0-14785 GCA_964430745.1 uncultured Acidobacteriota bacterium
CCGCGTTTGCGGACCGCAATACACGCCAGAGGGCATCACTGTCCTACGCCGCCCCTCTGCGCCCGTCCCGCCAAGACGAATCTCCCTGCCGAAACGCGCCGGACCGGCGACCCTGCCGCCCTGAGATAACCATGCGACCAACCGCCGTCCGCCGAAGGTATCGGCGGGCAGCATAGGCGGCCAAGCGCGAGTGCCTGGCGCCAGGCAGCCGCTTTCGAGACACGCCGAACGCCCGCTGCCCGCCGACACCTCCGCCCGGCCGAACAAGGACAGAGTGACTACTCGCGCAGTAGCAGCGAGACAATGACGAAACCTCGGCGTCCCCCGAAAGCCGGCCTCCGCCGTCTTCCGGCTCGGGGGAGGATTCTCTGGTGGCCAAGCGTTCAGCGGGTCTACCAGGGTGCTGCCTTGCAACAGGCACTCGCGCTCGGCCGCGCACGGACACCGGAGAATGCTCCCATCGAGTCGTCCCCAACGTTGAAGGTTGGCACGGGGAGACGTCTCTGCCGGGCGGCTGCGCGACATGGCAGGTCCGGCTTGGCGGATCGGATCTGAGGGAGGGGGTGTAGATCGAGGGTGCCCTCTCGCGTGCATTGCGCTCCGCTAACGCGGCGTCAGCCGCTCAAGAGATCGCACCGCACGGCGAAGGGCACCCTCGATCTACGTCCCCTCCCGTCTACCTCTACCGCCGAAGAAACGCCGACGCCACGCGGCCGGCGAGCGCCGCGCCGTCGAAGCGCTCGTAGTTGACGAGCAGCGCTACGACCATTCGCTCGTCCGGGATCAGCAAGAGGAACGCGCGACCGCCCACGGAAGAGCCGCCGTGATACCGGATCGGAAGGGAGGCCAGCGCACCGCCTCGCATCGGGCTGCCCTCAGCGAGGAGATCGGCGAACAATCCCACACGCCAGCCGATGCCGTAGCCGATTTCCTCGCCCGCGTTGGTGAGCTGCGACGTGAACAGGAGGTCGAGACCCTGCTGCGGCAGAAAACCCGATGCGAGGTGTGCCGAGCCGAAGCGCACGAGGTCCTCGACGCTGGCGATGAACCCGCCACCGGCCCATTTGTAACTGTTGTCCACGAATGGCGCGTTACGCGTGCGACCGCCGCTGTACGCGTAGAACCGCGTACGACCGGGGATGATGACGCGGGGATCGTCGGCGAAGGTGTGGTACATCCCCAGCGGCTCGAAGACGTTCGCCTGCATGTGAGCGAGGAAGTCCTCGTCGGCCGCCCCTTGTATCACGGCGCTGATCAGGTTCCAGCCGTAGCTCGAGTAGGAGTAGCGCTCGCCCGGGGTGAACAGCAATGGGTCCTCGCCGAAGATTCCCAGCGCGTCGACAACGTCGTCATAGTGGCGTTGCCCCTCGCTGACCGACTCGTCGCCGCGATAGTGGCGTATTCCCGCGAGGTGCCCGGCGAGCTGGCGGGTCGTGATGGGGTGGGCCTTGCGGGGAAACGACGGCACGTACCGCTGCACCGGGGCGTCGAGGTCGAGGCTGCCGTTGAGGGCCAGTTGCACCAGCGCGGCGGCGGTGATGGGCTTGGATACGCTGCCGACGCGGTACAGCGTCGTGGCTCGTGCGGGAACACGGTTCTCGAGGTCGGAGAAGCCGAATCCCTCCGACCACACGATCATCCCATCGATGCCCACGGCGGCGGAGATTCCCGGGATGCCCAGATCCTCGCGATGCGCACCCACGTGTGTCCGTGCTTCCCCGACGGCGTCGAGGCGGCGCGCGGCCTGCGCCGACGCGGTTGCCGGCGGGCTCCCGCCGGTCGTGGGCGCGATACCGGCGACCCGCACGACGCCGGCAGCTTCGGGTGCGGCGCCATGGGCCGTCGGCGCAATGACCCCGGACCCCAGAACGAGAACGACGACCCAAGACACGAAGAGCCGCCGAGGGCGCGCACCGAGGTGTGTGCTCATGGACGGCTCTCCGGTTTCTTCAGACGGCGTCATCGCGCCATCTTGCCACGTCGTTCCCGGTCACGCCGGGAGCCGCTTCAACTCTCGCGAGGGTGGGCGATTGCCGCCTGCGCCGCGCTCAGCCGTGCGGCCGGTACGCGGAACGGTGAACAGGACACGTAGTCGAGACCGACACGTTGCCAGAAGTCGATCGAGGCCGGGTCGCCACCGTGTTCGCCGCACACACCGGTGGTGAGACGCTCGCGCGCCTCCAGACCTCTCCTCATGGCCGCGTCCACGAGGACGCCGACGCCATTCACATCGACATGCTGAAACGGATCGATCGGCATGATCCCGAGCTCGCTGTATTTCGAGAGAAACTCCTGACTGTCGTCACGCGAGAACCCGTAGGCCATCTGCGTCAGGTCGTTGGTGCCGAACGAGAAGAATTGGGCCGTCTCGGCGATGGCGCCGGCGTCGATGCAGGCGCGGGGCGTCTCGATCATCGCACCCACCGGGAAGGTCAGGTCAGGATCGACCTGTCGCACGGCGGTTCTGACCACGTTCTCGTAGATCCACCGCAACTCGGCGGCGTCGGCAATCAGCGGCACCATGATCTCCGGCAGCGGGTGGCCGCCGTCGTCCGTGACCTCGCGGGCCGCCGCCGTGATGGCGCGAACCTGCATGCGATACAGATCCGGGCTCGTGATGCCGAGGCGACAGCCGCGGTGGCCCAGCATGGGGTTCTCGCCGCGCAAAGCTTCGATACGCCGACCGAGGTCGGCGGGGTCGAGGTCGAGTCGCTTCGCCAAAACGCCGATCTCCCGCGGCTCGTCGGGGAGGAACTCGTGCAACGGCGGATCGAGTAGACGGATGGTGACGGGGAGCCCGTCCATCGCCCGCAGGATCCCCACGAAGTCCTCGCGCTGCATCTTCTCGAGGTGTTCGATGGCTTCGTTGCGGGAGGCGTCGTTCGCGGCCAGGATCGCCGCCTGCACGTGGGGCAGCCGGTCGGCGCCGAAGAACATGTGCTCGGTGCGACACAAGCCGATGCCCTGCGCCCCCAGAGAGCGCGCGCGTCGCGCGTCTTCCGGAGTGTCCGCGTTGGCGCGAACGCCGAGCTCACGGGCTTCGTCGGCCCATCCCATGATGGTGGAGAAAGCACCGGAAACGTCGGGCTCCACGAGATCGACGGCGCCTTCGTACACCATCCCTGTGCTTCCGTCGATGCTGATGAGGTCATTCTCGACGAACGTCTTGTCGCCGGCGGAAAACGTCTTGCTCTCGACGTCGATCCGCAGAGCACTGGCGCCCGTGACGCACGGCTTTCCCATGCCGCGGGCAACGACGGCCGCGTGCGACGTCATGCCGCCGCGTGCCGTGAGCACACCGCGCGCCGCCGCCATTCCGCCGACATCGTCGGCAACCGTCATGGGGCGTACGAGGATGACATCATCGCCGGCGGCGCGGCGATCTTCGGCCTCCTTGGCGGAGAACACCACGGCTCCGATGGCGGCCCCGGGCGAGGCGGGCGCCCCTTCGGTGATCACCTCGTGATCGTGGTTGTCGGCAAACCGCGGGTGCAGCAACTGATCGAGAGCAGCGGGCTCGACGCGCCCGAGAGCGGTCGACCGATCGATGCGACCCTCCTGCACCAGGTCGACGGCGATCTTCACGGCCGCCGCGGCAGTGCGCTTGCCCCTACGAGTTTGAAGCATGAAGAGCTCGCTGTCCTCGACGGTGAACTCGAGGTCGAGCATGTCGGCATAGTGCTCCTCGAGCCGCGCCGCGATCTCGTTGAGCTCGCGATGGGCGTCGGGAAGGAGCGTTTCGAGCGCCTGGGGATCTCCCGAGTCCGCGTCCACCGGAACCGGAGTTCTCACGCCGGCGACGACATCCTCGCCCTCTGCCTGCAGCAGCCACTCGCCGTAGAGCTCCGGCGTACCCGTCGCCGGATCGCGCGTGAAGGCGACCCCCGACCCGGAGCGGTCGTTGAGGTTGCCGAAGACCATCGACTGCACGTTCGCCGCCGTCCCGAGATCATTCGGCACGCCGTGAAGCTCGCGATAGGTTCGCGCCCGCGGAGCGTTCCATGAGCCGAAAACGGCGGCGACAGCGCGTTCAACCTGCTCGATCGGATCGTCGGGGAAAGGCTCACCGACGGCCCCTTCGTAGAGGCCGAGGAACTGGTCGATGATCTTCTGGAGAGCACTTGCCGGGAGCATCGCGTCGTTGTCGACACCGGTCTCCGCCACCGCCTCGTCGAGAAACTCTTCGAACTCCTCGAGCTTGAGGCCCTGTACGACGTTGGTGAACATCTGGATGAGTCGGCGGTAGACGTCGAGGGCGAAGCGTTCGTTGCCGCCGCGCGACAATGCCTCCACGACCGTCGGGTTGCAGCCGAGATTCAGGACGGTGTCCATCATTCCCGGCATGCTGACCGCGGCGCCCGAGCGAACCGAAACGAGCAACGGCTTTTCGCTGTCGCCGAGACGCTTGCCGCACGTTTCTTCGAGCCGTGTGAGGGCGTCGCGCACCTCCGCGCGTACTTCGTCCGGTACGGCGTTGTGCGCGAGGTAGGCGTGGCAGGCAGCAGTCGTGATGGTGAACCCGGGAGGTACGTTGACGCCCAGGCGGGCCATTTCCGCCAGATCGGCACCTTTTCCGCCGAGCAACTCGCGGTCGACCCGGCTACCGTCGGCTGTGCCGCCACCAAAAAAATAGACGTGCTTGAAAGGCATGTCGCCTCCGTTACGTTTCCCTCACGTGTCACCGCAGGGGGAAATCATGGTCTGGAATCAGACAGCAGGGTAAGATTATCGTTTTGCGACGCTTCTCGCATTCCTCGACGAGCCCCGAGGAGGTGGTCGATGAACGACGGCGCGGAGTTGATCAGCGTCGAGGTCGGGGCCGCCATGTGGGATCGCTTCTTCACGGTGTCGCCGCTTGTCCTCGTCGGCACGACCGAGAAGGATGGAGAGTACAACCTCGCGCCCAAGCACATGGCGTTTCCGCTTGGCTGGGAGGGTTACTTCGGGTTCGTTTGCACGCCGGACCACGCCACCTACTGGAACGCCAAGAGTGCCGGGGTGTTTACCGTCAGCTATCCGCGGCCGACGCAGGTGGTGCTCGCGAGCCTGGCGGCGTCTCCACGCGACCGAGCCACCGACACCAAGCTCTCGCTGCAGGCCATCGAAACCTTCCCCGCGAAGGTCGTCGACGGGGCGCTGCTGGCGGACGGCTATCTGTTCCTCGAGTGCGAGCTGGTTCGGGTCATCGACGGGTTCGGCGCCAACAGTCTGCTGATCGGCCGCATCGTCGCTGCGCACGCCCGCGCCGACGCGCTGCGCCACGCGGACGTCGACGATCAGGACCTGATCTTTCACAGGCCGCTCCTGACGTATCTGCATCCGGGCCGCTTCAGTCGCATTCGTCGAAGTCTCTCGTTTCCGTTCTACGAGGCGGCCGACGAATAGGGGCGGCCCTCCCCGAAGCAACACGCTCTTCTCGCCGTGGCTAGCTCTCGAGTGATGGCGCCGCCGATTCCTGTTTGACGGTCAGCACGGGACAGGTGGCGTACCGGGTCACCTTTTCCGCAGTACTGCCGATCACGAGATGACTCACACCGGTGCGCCCATGCGTCGACATGACGATCAGGTCGGCAGCTTCTTCATCGGCCGTTCGCACGATCTCCATTCCCGGGTCGAAGCCGCGCACGAGAATCGTCCTCACGTTGAGGTCGTCGGCGATGAGATCCTCGCCCGCCTCGCCGAGTTGCTCGCGGCCACGCGCTTCGATGGCGCTGAGGTGTTCCGACGGAAGCGGGGGGAAGCGCCAATCGGGATTCGCGGGGTCGTAGTCCCAGACCGTGACGACGTGGGCCATCAGCAGCTCCGCGTCGTAATGCCTGGCGAACGACACCGCCGATTGGAGCGCTGTCTCCGAGCCCTTCGAGAAATCCGTCGCGAGAAGGACGCGTTCGCCACCGAACGGTCTCGGTTCCTCCTGACGCGGCGAGACGGTCATGACGGGACACGGAGCGAGGCGCACGATTTTCTCGGCCACGGAGCCCCAGAGAACGTGGTCGAGCCCCGTGCGAGCGTGCGTCGGCAGCACGATGAGATCCGGCTTCTCCTCTTCGGCGAGGCGGACGATCTCGCGGAAGGCGCTGCCACGGCGTACCAGCGGTCGAGCGGAAGCGTACTCACGTGCCTCCTCGTCGACCAGAGACTCGAGTTGCTCGACGGCCTTTTGCTCCATGGCGACGTAGTAGTCCTCGATATCGAAACCCTGGACGACCGGACCGACGTGTGGGTACGGATAGTCGAGAACGTGCAAGAGGACCAGCTCGGCTCCGAACTCAGTCGCCATGGAGAGGGCTGGAGTCAGAGCGAATCGCGTGGCCTCGGAGAAATCGACGGGGCAGAGGATTCGTCTGATCACGGCGCACCTCCTCGGTCTATCGAACTGCGTTGAGCGTCAGCGCGGAGCCCGTTGAACATCGCTACATCCGGGGTTGGTCGAATGAACCCCTTGCGTCAAGCTCCATATTACGATAAAAAGGTCTGAAATTCTATTTACGATGGGACCACACCCGTTCCAGGGACTCAGCATCACCGTGGCCAGGCTGATTCCATGATCTATACCGGTTCAGCGAAGTACGCGATACGCGCGATGGTCTGCCTCGCCGTCAACAACGGCAACGGGAAACCCTTCTCCGCCGCCGGCGTTGCGGAGTCGGAGCAAATACCCCCGTTCTATCTCGCCAAGGTCTTGCAGGACCTCGGACGAGCCGGGCTCCTCAAGTCGGCGCGAGGGCGCGGTGGCGGTTTCTACCTCAGTCGACCGGCCGAGGAGATCACCTTGATCGAGGTCGTCTCCGCCGTCGAGGATCCACGCCGGCTCGAGGAAGAGTGCGTCCTCGGGATCGACGACTGCAGCGACGAGACGCCGTGCCCGATGCACGAGACCTGGAAAGCGTTCAGGGACCAGGCTCTCGATGCACTGCGCACCCTCACGGTCGCGCAACTCGTCGAGGAACTGGATCGCAAGAAGAAACTCGTCGCCGGCTGAGTCGCGGAATTCCGAGCGTAACCAACCCGACGCGCCCGAGGTGCGCGTGCGTCGATACCGCCGATCTCAGCCGCCGGCCCGGCGCAGCACGGCCTTGACTCGAGCGACGAAGCGCACGGGATCGATCGGCTTGCGGATGTAGTCGTCGGCCCCTTGCTCGATCAGCTTGGCCTCGGTTTCGGGATCTTCCTCGCCCGTCAGCACGACAATCGGCAACGCCGCGGTGCGTGCTCCGCTCCGAGCCAGCCGAAGCAGGTCGTAGCCGTTGAGACGCGGCATGTCGAGATCCGACACCATCAGATCGATATGATCGTCCGGGTGGTCCGAGTTGATCCGCTCGAGCGCCGCCACGCCATCCTCCGCTTCGGTGACCTCGAACCCCGCCTTCGACAGCAGGGTCCCGGCAACCTGTCGGATCACGGGATCGTCGTCCGCCAGCAACACCCGAATCGTATCTCCCGGAGGTCGGGCCTCGGCCTCGTCCGCGCCCGAGCGCGCCGAAGGTGTCGCCAGGGCGCGCACCAGGTCGGGATTGGTCGATGAGCGTGCAGGCGTATCGGCTTCGGCGTCCGCCGCGCCGGCACCCACGGGGTCGACGTCCGAACCCGAGGGCGACTCCGTGGGCGCGTCCGCCGAAGTGGTCACCGCCCGTGAGCTCTCGCCGAGCGTCCGGTCAACTTCTTCGAGCGACGTGACCCCCTCACGGACGAACTCCAGGGCGGCTTCCTGCAACGACTGCGTACCATCTTTGATCGCCTGCTCGCGCAGCGTGTCGATACCGGCGCCGTCGATGATGAGCTGCCGCAGCGCGACCGAAGGAATGACGGTCTCGATGACCGGTCGCCGTCCCCGGTAACCGATGTCGTCGCACACGGCGCAGCCGACCGCCCGCATCGCGGGCCTGACTCCATAGCGCTCGAAGAGTTGCTGCTCCACGTCGGTGAGGTCTCCATCGACCGGCACCGCGCAATCGGGACACAACTTCCTCACCAATCTCTGGGCGACCATGCCGCACACCGCGTCGCTGATCGAGGCCGCGGGCAGACCCAGGTCCTGCAAGCGCGATACGACGCCGAGAGCTTCGTTGGTGTGAAGGGTGGCCAGCACGAGGTGGCCGGTCTGAGCCGCCTGAACGGCGATCTCGGCGGTCTCCCGGTCGCGGATCTCGCCCAGAAGAATGATGTCGGGATCCTGCCGAAGGATGGCGCGGAGCGCCGACGCAAAGGTGACATTGCGCTTCGTCTCGACCTGAATCTGGGTCACGCCCACGAGCTCGTACTCGACCGGGTCCTCGACGGTCATGATGTTGACGACACCGGTGTTGAGCTCCTGCAGCGCGGCGTAGAGGGTCGTCGTCTTGCCGCTGCCGGTGGGGCCGGTTACGAGAACGATGCTGTCACGGTGAGCCAACATCGACCGCAGGCGCTCCAAGTCGTTGCCGGGCATGTGAAGATCTTCGATCCCCGGAGCGGTATCGGAGTACAACACGCGGATCACGGCCTTTTCAGCGTCTCGGGTCGGTACCGTGGAGATACGTAGGTCGTAATACTCGTCGTCGATGCGGATGCGCGCCCCGCCGTCCTGGGGGCGCAGCCGGTCAGCGATGTCCATATCGCCGAGGATCTTCACGCGCGAGATGACCCGATGAAGCACGGGCATCGGAATACGCATGCGGAGCTGGAGGACGCCGTCGACCCGCAGGTGGACCGTTCCGACCGATCGTCCCGGCGCCAGGTGGATGTCGCTGGCTCTCTGATTGACGGCCTCACGCAGGATCAGGTTGCTGAGCCGGACCACGGGTTCGCCCTCGGCCTCCTCCTCCTCGAGCGGCTTCGGGCCCCGGTCCTCGACCAGGTGGACCCCGTCGACGTCCGCACCGATGTCTTCGAGCAGGCTCGCCGCGGCCGACTCCGGCCGGTAGTGGGCCTCGATCATTTTCTCGAGCACGGAAGGCGAAGCGATCTCGAAGCTCGGTCGCCGGCCGGAGGCGAAGCGCAGCTGTTCCTCGTTCGCCAGGTCCATCGGGTCGCACGTTGCGACGATGAGCTCCTGATCGTCGAGGCGTAACGGGAACGCCATACAGCTCCGTGCCAGGCGCTCGGGAACGAAACGAGTCGCCTGGGCCTCGGCGTGATCGAAATCGGCCACTTCGAGGGAGAAGCGGCTTGCTACCAGGCACGCCAGGTCGGTCTCGCTGATGCCGGCGAGTCGCTGCGCCTCGGCCCACAGCTCGGCGATCGGTAGGTTGCGATCGACGTCGGATTCCTCGTCTGCTCGTCCAGCGGACTCCAGCGCGAGCTGGATGATCCAGTGTGCGGCCCGGGTGTGATGGGTCACGAGCGACCTTCCAGCGAAAGCTCTCCCATCATCCCTCCAGCTTGCCGCCCGGAGAAGGGAGCCACAACCACACGCGGCGCTTGGCCACCGTCTTTCGGCCCTGGTACATCTCTCCGACCTTCTGGACGATCGCCCTGCCGGCGGATTGCTTGCCTCCGCCGTCGATGCCGAGTCGCTTGGCACGGGCTTGCAGTTGATAGCGGTAGCGGAGGTCCTTGTAGGTAAACGAAAAACCGTCCGGAAGATACGGCGCCAGACCGTTCGGCACTCGCCCCCAGCCCGCGCTGCGCGGATACGAGCCCTGCTCCATACGGTACGCGAGCACGGCATCGTGGATCATGTCCACGTCCGCCAGCACCCTTCCCGCGTCGGCGCTCACCATCGCGTCCATCAAAGCCGGTACGGCGATGTTGGCGATGATGCCGACAATGGCTACCACGACCAACACCTCGACGAGGCTGACGCCCTGCTCGCTTCTAGTGTGCTGAAAAACACCCCGCGCTGCCCGTAACCCTTTGGGCGCATGGGGGTTATGGGGCAAATGCTGCGTCTCTCGTCGTCGACGATACATCACGTATCGCCATCCTCCTCGTTCCTTGCCTCTGCCCCGTAAGCCCCATGAGCGGCACCCCCGGGAGTTCTTCAGCACCCTGCTAAGGGACATCTCTCACCTCGCGGAAGGCGGTGTCGGGATCCTCACGGGAATCGAAGCTGAACGTCTCATCGGCGAGGGTCACCGAGAGCAAGTAGCGGTCGGCCCCGAGGAGCTCGTACGAGAACGGCTCGTCTTCGCCGCCCGGTCCGTCCGGTCCGAAGAACCCGGGCTCCTGGGGGTAGCGGCCGCTCTCCTCGCGGGAAAACTCGAGCTCTTCGACAGCGTCGCTCAACAGCAACAACGCCGATATGCTGACGTCGGCAGACGACAGTTGGCTCGCGCCCGCCGCGGAGGGCCCGAAACCGGACAGGTTGAGCACGGTCAGCGCAAGGCAAGCGGGCAAGAGAATGCCCGCCGCGACTCTCATGCGGCGCGCACGCATCTCAAGGCGCTCGGCTTCGCGCTCCCGGGCCGCGGCCGCCGCAGCGGCCTCACCCGCGATGTTCTTCATGGCGTCGCCGACCAACCCCTGTGCGGTCTCCGGGCCTTTTCGTCCCTTGCTCATCGCTGACCTGAAAACCCCAAAAGTGATCGAAGCTATGATCTATTAAGCGTACTTAGCTACAACGATCAACGAAAGACCAGAAATGCGGCGCGGCCGGAAAGTCTCAGCCGATCCCGGCGGAGTGCCGGAACCATGCCTCTTCGGCTGTCTGCGCCCATGCCGTCCGTTCGGCTCAGGCGGCGCTGGGTAGCTTCTGGAACCAGCAGTATGTGAAGAGCTGCTCGTTTCCGGAGGGCGTCCGGTGAGTGTCTTGCCGCGTCGCGCGCTCGACGAATTCGTCGCCCAGCAAGGCCGCCAGCATCGAGGCATCGTGTCGTCGCACTCGCAGCCCGCTGCACCGGGGCGGGCCGTCGGGCGCGAAGGTGGCGAGGACGGCATGTCCCCCGGGAACGAGAGACTGCTTCAGTGTTGCCGCGTAGCTGCGGCGATCGTCCTCGTCGACGAGGAAGTGAAGGGCGGCCCGATCGTGCCAGAGCTCGAAATCGCCGGCTCCGAGATCGACCTTGGTTACGTCGCCTTCGAGCCAGGTAACGTCGGCAGCGTGGCTGCCGAGGCGGCGTCGCGACGCGTCGAGCGCTGCATCCGAAATGTCGAGCACGGTGATCGCGTTGTAGCCGGCCTCGAGAAGGTCGTCCACGAGGGTCGAAGCACCGCCACCCACGTCGATGATGCGATCGTCCGTTGCGACACCGGTGGCTGTGATGAGCTCGAGCGAGGTCTCGAGATGGGGCCGATACCAGCTCACCTCCAACGGAGACTTGTCGGCATAGACTTGCTGCC
The DNA here is from genome assembly GCA_964430745.1 of uncultured Acidobacteriota bacterium. Classification (GTDB taxonomy): domain Bacteria; phylum Acidobacteriota; class UBA890; order UBA890; family UBA890; genus CBDCGW01. The sequence goes on from CAYSHI010000014.1 coordinate 11,260, forward strand.
AGTGTCGGCGCCTGCCCATCGGCACGTCCTTTCGCAGCACAAGAAAAGGCTCCTGAGGCTGGACTCGAACCAGCAACCCTCCGGTTAACAGCCGGATGCTCTGCCAATTGAGCTACTCAGGAACCCGAACGGTACAAACGACACGCTTTGGCGTTACGTGCCACCAGTGTGAAGGTAGCAAAGCATCCAACCGCTCTCAACCTCTTGAGCCGGCGCGGAGGCGCGGTGTATCCAAGGCGCGCGCCGAGAGCACGCCCGGAGGCGTACATCCGTACGTCGGAGGTCGGGCGAACAAGCGCAACGCCGGAGACACCGCGCCACCGCACCGGCTAGAGTTCGCGGCGGCCTTCCAGCGACCGGGCCATCGTGACTTCGTCGGCGTATTCGAGGTCGCCCCCTACGGGGATTCCGGAGGCGATGCGGGAGACGGTGATGCCGAGAGGTTTGATGAGGCGGGCGATGTAGGCGGCGGTGGCTTCGCCTTCGACCGTGGGGTTGGTGGCGACGATGACCTCGCGGACATCGCCGTCCTTGACGCGGTTCAGCAGGTGCGCAAGGTTGAGCTCGTCGGGGCCGATGCCATCGAGAGGAGAAAGGGCGCCGCCGAGCACGTGATAGCGGCCCGGGAACCTGGAGGTTCGCTCGATGGCCTGGACGTCGAGGCTTTCCTCGACGACGCACAGCAGATCGGCCTGGCGGCGCTCGTCGGCGCACACCGAACAAGGATCTTCGTGGGTGAGGATGTTGCACCGGCTGCAGGGCTTGACGCCCGAACGCACCGCCCGGATAGCGTCGGAGAGGCGATTCGCCTGCTCCTCGGGGACCTTGAGCAGGTAGAACGCTACTCGCTGTGCGGTCTTACGCCCGATACTGGGTAAACGCGAGAGCTCCTCGATGAGAACCGCTACCGGTCCGACGTCGTCAAGCGCCACCGGCCCTCAACCCATCATCCCGGGCAGGCCCATGCCGCCCATCATGCCGCCCAGCTTCTGCTGGACCTCCTCGTCGACCCGTCGCGCGGCCTCGTTGACGGCCGCCACCACGAGATCCTGCAACATGTCGACGTCCTCGGGATCCACGGCGCCGGGATCGATCTTGAGCTCCAGGAGCTCCTTCTGGCCGTTCACCGTGGCGGTCACCACACCGCCTCCGGCCGTGGCCGAGATCCGCAGATCCGTGAGGTCGCTCTGCAGCTTGTCCTGCATGCGCTGTGCCTCTTCGAGCATCTTCTTCATCTTCTTATTGATCATTGTCGTTCCTCGTCACATCTCGTCGACATCGGTGAGGTTGCCACGCAATACGTCGACGAATCGTCGTACCAGCGGCTCGCCTTCGGCGCGCTGCCAGAGCTCGTCACGTTGCGACTGCGCCGCCCCATCGGGCTCGGGCGCCATTGCCGCTTCCGAATCCGGACCGGTCGGCGCCGGCCCATCGGAGGGGCCGTCCGTGCCGAAGCCGGCGACGACCTTGATCTTGCGGTTCAGCACGCTCTCGGCAGCCTCCTCGATCGCCGCGAGCGCCGCCCGGTCGCGCAGCCGAGCCTGAAAAATGCCACCTGCCTCCTGAAAGGTCAAAAACAGCGTGTCGTCGCGCATCTCGCCGGAGTCGGCGCGCTCGACGATCTTGGCGATGAGAGGTCGGTCCTGACGCAGGCGATCGATGATGATTCCCAGGCTCCCTCCCGCTGCCCGTGAGGCGGTGTCCGGCGGTGTGGGCCCGGGCGCGCCGTTGTCGCTTCCGTTCGGCCCGCTCGCCGAAGGTGCGAGGCTACGGGTGCCGTCGGCAATCGGTGCGGGCCCGTCCATGGGTCCGGCCGGGAGTCCGGGTGGTGGTTCGGGTGGCGGCTCGCGTCGCGGTCCGGCCGGGAGCTCGGGTGGTGGTTCGGGTGGCGACTCGCGTGGCGATTCGGCCACGAGTTCCGGCGGTGGTTCGGGTGGTGGTTCGGGTGGCGATTCGGGTGGCGATTCGGATGGGTGTCCGGAGGAGGTCGCGGGTGCGGCCGATTTCTTGCCGCCACCGACTCCGGCGTTACCGCCGGCCCCACCACGGCCACGCGGTTCCGGCCCGGCGCCACCGCTTCCACCGGCGCCACCACCGGACCCTGTGCGGAGCTGGGCGATGAGCGACTCGATGGGCTCCAGGCGAGGCATCCGGGCGAGGCGCGCAAGCACCATCTCGAGCTGATATCGCGGAACTTCCGACTGCTTGATGCGGTACTCACTGGCCGAAAGAAGTGCGAACGCGCGGTCAAGATCGTCGGTATTGAAGAGCGCGACCTGTCGTTGCAGCCGCTCGAGGTCGCCATCGGGCAGGTGCAGAATCTCGGAAGCCTCGTCGACCGTCGCCACCACCACCAGGGCACGCAGATGGCCTAGAAGATCCAGCGTGAACTGATGCAGGTCCACACCCTGCTCGACCATGCGATTGACGAGCTCGAACACGCCGGCGAGGTCCTGGTTGCCGATGAGGTCGGTGACGGTGAACAGGAGCTCACGGTCGACCATTCCGAGAAGGCTGACGACGGTCTCGTCGTCGATGTCGTCGCCACCGAAAGCGATGAGCTTGTCGAGCAGGCTCTGCGCATCGCGCAGCGAGCCATCGGCAGCGATCGCTACCATGGCGATACCGTCGCTCGACAAGTTGACCTTCTCGGCCTCGACAATCTCGCGGAGTCGAGCTGTGGTCTCGGCCTGGCTGATCCGGCCGAGTGGATAATGTTGACAACGCGACAGGACCGTCTGGAGAATCTTGTGGGGCTCGGTGGTGGCGAGCATGAAGATGACGTGCGGCGGCGGCTCCTCCAGCGTCTTGAGCAACGCGTTGAAGGCGTTTGCCGACAGCATGTGCGCCTCATCGATGATGAACACCCGGTAGCGGTCCCGTGAGGGTGTGTAGCGAGCGAACTCGTTGAGTTGCCGGATGTCGTCGACGCCGGTCTGCGAAGCGGCTTCCATCTCGATGACGTCGAGGCTCCGCGATTCCTCGATCTCGACGCAGGCTTCGCATTCGCCGCACGGGCTCGCCGTCGGCGACTCCACGTTGCGGCAGTTCAGCCCCTTGGCGAGCAGCCGCGCGATGGTCGTCTTGCCGACCCCACGGATGCCGGAGAAACAATAAGCATGCGCCACTCGGCCCTGTTCCAGGGCGTTGCTGAGCGTGCGAACGATCGCCGATTGCCCCACTACCTGGTCGAACTTCTGCGGTCGCCACGTCCGCGCAAGAACCTGGTAGCTTCGATCGGCCATGAGAGATCCCGGCAACAAGTAACAGAATTAAGAAAAGCGGCCGTGCACCACCCGTCGAAGTGAGCTCTCGGGAGGATCTACCTCAGGACGCCCACCGGGTTGGCCTGCGGCACCTGCAGGTGCCTACTTACCGCTGCTCCCTCCCGGGCCTGACGGGGTTCGCAGGTCTGCACCGCACAGGGCCCGGCGTCGTTTGTTCCCTCGGCGACCCGACCACGAGTGCTACACCCCTCGGGGTGGAATTCGGTCCTGCTATAGCGGATTGCAGGTCCAGGGCACCG
>CAYSHI010000015.1:0-22521 GCA_964430745.1 uncultured Acidobacteriota bacterium
GGCAGAAGCGCATGACTTCGTTGTCGCTCTTGCCCTTGGGATCGAAGTCGGAGCCGCCCTTGCCGCCGCCCATGGGCAGCGTCGTGAGCGAGTTCTTGAAGACCTGCTCGAAGGCGAGGAACTTCAAGATGCCGAGGTTGACCGACGGATGGAAGCGCAGGCCGCCCTTGTAGGGACCGATGGCGCTGTTCATCTCGATACGGAACCCGCGATTGACCTGCACGTTGCCGTCGTCGTCGAGCCAGGGAACCCGGAACATGATGACGCGCTCGGGCTCGATGATGCGTTCGACGACCCTCGCGTTCACGTACTCGGGGCGACGCTCGAGTACGAGCTCGAGCGACTCAACGACTTCGTGCACGGCCTGGTGAAACTCTGGTTCGGCGGGGTTCTTGGCCTTTACGTCGGCCATGATGTCATTGAGAAATGACATTGAGGTCCTCCTCGGAGCCACGCACCGTAAGGTCGGGCGCGCGGCGGTGGTTCACACGGAAAACGCTACTGCGTTTCGATTGGCTGCGGGGTCTTGACGGACTACAGGCGAAGCGCCGTCAACCGGTGATTGGCGGGTTCGCATGTCGAAACAACAAGCCCCTGAGACAGGGATGCGTAGCTACGGAATTAGCTACGTCGATGTCCCCTTATGGTGCCCCACCAGGCGCGGTTTGGCGAGCCGATTTCGGCTACTCAGACACTCTTTCGACCCTGCGATTTCGATGCCTCGAAACCTCCGCGGCAGAGCACCGAGCACCGAGCCGATGCAGGCTACATCGCGGTGACGTTGAAGCCCGCGTCGACGTAGTGAATCTCGCCGGTGACACCCTTCGCGAGGTCCGAAAGCAGGTAGACGCCAGCACCGCCGACATCGTCGATATCGATCGGGCGGCGCAGCAACGTCCGCTCGCTGAGCTCCGGCAGCTTGGAGCGCAGCCCGGACACTCCCGAGGCCGCCAACGTCTTGATGGGGCCGGCCGAGATGGCGTTCACGCGGATGTTCTTCTCGCCGAGGTCGGCGGCGACGTACCGCACGCTGGCTTCCAGCGCCGCCTTCGCGACGCCCATGATGTTGTAGTTGGGAACTACCTTCTCGGCGCCGTAATAGCTCATCGTGAGAATGCTGCCGCCGTCATCCATCAGCGCCTCCGCCTCGCGCGCCAATTCGATGAACGAGTAGACGCTGATCTCCATCGCCGTCATGAACCCTTGGTGCGACGTGTCCACGGTGCGCCCTCGCAGATCGTTACGGTCCGCGAAAGCAATGGAGTGCACCAGGAAGTCGAGCCGGCCGAACTCTTCACGGACGTTCTCGAACGTGGCGTGTACTTGATCATCATCCGTCACGTCCATGGGAACGAGCATCTTGCTGCCGACCGAGGCGGCGAGAGGCTTGACACGCTTGTAGAGGGCGTCGCCCTGGTAACTGAAGCCGAGCTCCGCGCCGGCAGCCCACGCGCGTCGGGCGATGCCCCATGCGATCGAGCGATCGTTGGCAACGCCGACAATCAGGCCCTTCTTGCCGGCGAGGAGCGGTGCGTTTTCGAATTCGGACGCTGACTTCTTCGTCATTGAGGACCTCTGTCGAGCGAACGCCGTGCGACGTCGTCGCCTCATGTAACCAGCGCTTCGGCGCCGGCTGTCGCGGGTCGCGAGCCGCCGACGCTCTCCGCCGGGGTTCCGAGTGCGCAAGTATACTCTCGCGCGACCATGAGCGACGCTCACCTGACAGATCAGCGGATACGGATGCCGCGCCTCTTCTATCGTCGTGAAGCCACCTCGGTCGCCCGCGGCTTGCTCGGCCAGCGCCTCGTCACGTGCCTTGACGGACGGCGCACCTCGGGAATCATCGTCGAGACGGAAGCGTACCTGGGCGCCGTCGACAAGGCCGCGCATAGCTACGGAAACCGGCGCACGGCGCGCACGGAAACCATGTTTGGCGACGGCGGCCATCTCTACGTGTACTTCGTCTACGGCATGCACCACTGCGCCAACGTCGTCGCCGGCGAGCCCGGCGACCCGCTGGCGGTCCTGTTGCGCGCACTCCAGCCCGACGAAGGGATCGCCACCATGTTCGAGCGCCGCCAACGCGCCCGTCGCGAGACCGACCTGTGCTCGGGCCCCGGAAAGCTCTGCCAGGCCCTCGGCATCACGCGAGCGCTCGACGGCGAGGATCTGGTCGACGGAAACCCCGTGACCATCGAGCGCCTGCGGCAGCGCTCGCTACCGCAGGCGCGAATCGCAACGGGCCCACGCGTCGGTATCGGCTATGCGCAAGAGTGGGAGCACGAGCCGTTGCGCTTCTGGATCCGTGCCAACCCGCACGTGAGCTAGTCGAGCTCCGGCGGGAAGTCCTTGAGGATCTCACGCACCGTGCCCTCGATCGATCGTTCGATGCGCCGCGGCGACGACTCTACATCTACTTGCGCCGCGGCGATTCCTCGCCATACCAGGCCGACGCTCGGATCGGTCGAGACAACGTCGATGGTGATACTCCCGGGCGCGTATTGCGAAACGTTGACACCGTCGGGTCCGTACCAGCCGAAGGCCCAGTACGCTCCCCACCCGGGGCCGTAGTAGGCGGCGTCGGTAATCTGCGCAACTTCCTCGGAACCCACCCAATAGTTCAGCAAGAACGAGGGGTTTTCGCCGGAGCGCGTGTACCCTACCTTAGACATGTGCTCATCCACCGTCCGCTTGACGGCCGCGTCGACGTCTTCGTAGGCGATCTCAGCGCCGGCCTCCGGGGCTTTGGAGGCCCAGTCGTAGGTGAGGGATCCCGCGAAATCGAACCGCGGATCGAACGCAACCGCCGGGTTGCGGCTCGAACAGCCGGCGACTGTCAGAAGCACGATCACGGCGATGAAGAAGCGAGTGTTCGGCATGGAGAGTTCCGACTCGTTGAACGGGAGGCCGGGCGACCCGCGGTTGCGTCGACCGCCCCGGCTACTGGAAGCCAGCAAAGGTTATTCCATCCGGCGCGTACAATCACGTCGTCGCGCTCTTCCGTGCGGTCGGCGCACGGCGACGATAGAGTGAGCCAACGGGAACGAAACTCGCCGACGGACTGCGTCGCCGCCGGTGCCAACCCGAGCAAATATGGGTCAGCAATACGGAGCTCGTGAGATCGCCTTGGCGGGCAGCACAGGCGCCAGCGCTCTTCCCACCGACCTGCTGGAGCAAGCATCTTCCCGGCTCGGCATCGTCAGCCTGCTGTACGCCGTCACCTATACCGCCGCGTTCATCCCCGGGTACTTCATGCGAGCGCCCGCCCCCGGCGCACCCGAATACACCCCGATCATCGAGATCTCTGTCGCCGGTATCTCGATCGGCGCCTCGCTGGCGATTTTCTTGGCGACGCGCTTCGTGTCGGTCGCACCCTCCAAGCTGCTGGATTTCGGCCTGATCTATCAGGTCGTCGCGAGCTTCGGCATCGCCATGGCGGAGGTCTGGAACGTGAGCTTCGACGGGCACACGTCGCTCATGGATGCCGGCGAGAAACCGTGGTTCGGCATCTCCTGGGTTTGCCTTTGGATCCTCACGTTCCCGGTGCTCGTGCCGAACACCCCGGGCAAGACACTGCTTTCGTCGTTCACGTCGGCGAGCATGCCGCCGCTGGCATTGCTGTTCTCGCTGGCCTTCGGTGCTACGGAATCGGTGCCGACGATCGCCTGGGCGGGAATGATGGTGGCTTGCTACGGCGCCGCCTCCATCGCGTTCATCACCGCTCGCTACATCCACGGCCTCGGCAAGGACATTCGCGAAGCCCGCGAAATGGGCAGTTATCGCCTTGTAGAGCGACTCGGCCACGGTGGTATGGGCGACGTGTGGCGGGCGGAGCACCGGATGCTTGCCCGGCCTGCGGCCATCAAGCTGATCCGCACCGAGAGCATCGAGCCTCACACGGGCTCATCGGAGATACGACGGCGGTTCGAGCGCGAGGCGACCGCCACCGCGATGCTGCGTTCTCCGCACACCGTCGAGCTCTATGACTTCGGTGTCACGGACGACGGCCGCTTCTACTATGTGATGGAGCTGCTCGACGGCGTCGATCTCGAGACCTTCGTGCATCGCTTCGGGGCAGCCGGTCCCGCGCGCGTCGTGCACTGGCTGATCCAGGCGTGCGAATCGCTCGCGGAGGCCCATGAATGCGGCCTCGTCCATCGCGATATCAAGCCGGCCAACATCTACATTTGCCGGCTGGGAACCGCCGTGGATGTCGTCAAGGTCCTCGACTTCGGTCTCGTCAAGCGGTCGATGGCGCAGGTCGACGCCAGCCGGTTGACGGCGGACGGCCTGGCCGCGGGAACTCCCGGCTACATGGCTCCCGAGACAGCCGAAGGAATCGGTGGGATCGACCACCGAGCCGATATCTACGCGCTCGGCTGCGTTGGCTACTGGCTGCTGACGGGCAAGCTCGTCTTCGACAATGACAACGCCATGAAGATGATCGTCGATCACGTCCGCACGCCCCCGATCGCCCCGTCGCGACGTACCGAGCTTCCCGTTCCGGCAGACCTCGACGCCATCATCCTCGCGTGCCTCGAGAAGGACCCTGCACGACGGCCGCAGACAGCTGCCGAGCTCGCCGAACGCCTACGGTCGTGCACCCAGGATACGGAGTGGACGATCGCCGAGGCTCGTTCGTGGTGGCAGCTTCATCTGCCGGCTAGCGGATCTCCCCGAGTGGGAGCCGGCGGACCTCCTTCCGCTGTTCCAACCGAGTAGCGGCCACCCACCGACCGTCCGGCGATACGCTCGGATGCAACATACTGGCGGACTCATCCGTCAGGCGGCGCGGTTCCCCTCCCTCTCGGGAGATGGAGAACAACTGCATGTGCCCGTCGGCGAGCGCGGAGTAAACGAGACTTCTTCCGTCGGGGGTCCAGTCGGCTCCACTGTGTGTGCTCGAGTTGAACTCGACGACCTTGCCGGCCCGAGACCCGTCCACCGGCATGATCCAGAGCGACTGACTCCGAGGGCTCACACGCTCGATCAGCAGTAGCTCATCGGAAACGGGCGACCAAACAGCCGAAACCGATCCGGAGATATCGTCCGGGAGGGTCAGCGGTGCGACGTCGACCAGCGTTCCCGCGACGGCGTCGAACGTCCCGATCCACGGGCGGGATACGCGGGGCACACCCCCCCGGTCCCATGAATCGAAGACGAGTCTGCGCCCATCGCGTGACCAATCCGGCCTACCCGCCTCCCAGCCGAAGTCGGTAAGCCGCACCTCGCCGCCGGCGGAGACGGGAGCGGCGGCGAGCGCCTCGGTGCTGCCCGAGACGGGGGCCGCGGCAACGCGGCGGGCGAAGATGTCGTCGAGAACGCCGGGCCCGGCATAGTAGGGAACCGGCGTGGTCGAGCGCCTCGACCGGTAGGCGAGCCAACTGCCGTCGGGGCTCCAGGCCGGCGTTCGATCCTCGTGGTAGCCGACCACCAGGCGTTCGGCCGGGCCGGTCGCTGCGCCGTCCGCATCCACCGGCAACGCGAAGGTGTCGAGGTTCAGGCCCCAATCCGCCAGGCGCCACGCGCCGCGAGTGAAGGCAAGCAAACGTCCCTCGGGACCCCATCGGGGCAACTGAGCGTCGGCTTCGCCCAGCAGCGCACCCGCCAGCACGACGGTCTCACCGCGTTCCACTTCCCCCATCGATACGAGCACGACCGACGCCCGCCATTCGTTGCTTGTCCAGTACAGATGGTCGCCCGCGACCCACGGCCAGAAATCATCGCCCGGGCCGGCGACGATGCGCCGGAGCGCCCCACTGCGCGCATCGACCGCGTAGATGTCGAGGTCACGATCCGCGTCCGGCTGGTGCCGCGTCTCGGGGCGTGGAGCTCCGGCGGACGCCAGCGCCACAAACAAGGTGCTCCCATCCTGCGAGACGGCCAGCCCGTTGGGTAAGGCCGAGGCGTCGAGCTCGCCGCGAACGGTGTCGATCTCGCCCGATATCGGGCCCAGCCGGATCAACAGGGCGGAGCCATCCCCCGCCATCGTCAGCGCGTACGCGGCATCCGACAGCGGGGACCAGGCGACACCAAGAACGTGGCCTCCCGCGTCGTGAGCCCGGTGATCCGGCGGGTCGCCCAGAAAAACGCTGGTTCCCGGCGGGCGCGCCCATATCACCCCCTCATTGCCCGGCGCCCAAGCGGGAAGGGCGTCCGGCGGGATCGAGAGCAATCGCAGCTGGTCTTCGCGCTCCAGAAACCAGCCCAGGTCACGCCTACGGTTGCCGAACCGAGCGATCCGGCCGTTTCCGTCGAAGCGGGCCCCCATGACCTGGTCGAGGTCCAGGAACAGCTCGTCGCGCAGCGCTCGGCCCGACGCCAGGTCCAGCAGACTCACGCCGAGACTGTCGACCCGCAACATCGTGCGGCCATCGTCCGACACCATCGCGTGGGTGAACGCGTCTTCGAACCAGCCTTCGGGATCCTCCGCGTGAACGACCTCGGCAAATTCGCTCACGACATCCGGGTCCAGATCCCGGCGTCCGGAACCCGAAATATCGCCCAGAAGCCACCACATAGCCACGATAACCGCGATAATCGCCAGCACCATGGCAATGATGGAGAGCCAGTTCCAAATGGTCAGCTTGATCCGTCCGGCCTCGATCGGCTGCTCGCGAACGGCGGCGAGAAGCTTGTCGGCACACTCCGGGCACTCCTTGCAATGGGCGAGGATGCGCTCGGTCTTCTTTCGCCCCAACTGCTCCCGGGCGAGGTTGACGAGATCCTGAAGATCAGGGTGTTGTGTCGATGAGGCTGTCATTTCGGACTTCCCGGCGAGAACGATGCTATCGTCGTGCCCAGGGTAGCGGAGAGGAATGAGGGGGACATGAAAGAAAGCCACTCGGCCAAGGCCGGCATCGGCTTCTGGGGGTTTGGGAGCGCGCTGGCGATGGTCATTGGTTGGTCAGAGCACGGTTCTATATTCTGGGCCATCATCGACGGGCTTCTATCGTGGATCTATGTGGTCTGGTTTGCTCTAACACGCTGATTTAGGTTCGCTGTAAACTGCCGACCGGTTAGGCTATTGTGCGGTAGCTGCTGCGGGCCCAGCCCTCGACCCGCCAGCAAGGGACCTTGGTGTGACACCCGGTCAATCCGTGCCAAAACCTGTACCCGACGGTTCACTGGCAAGCCTCGAGGTCGCCCTGCGCGACCTCGGCTTCGCCGTGAAGTCGCTACAACTCTACCCATCGAAGTCGCCGGTGGTCGAAGGAGCGATCGAGCGATCGTACCGTTCCTTCGCGCCGCTGCTCGCGGTCGAGCCCCTGCGGTTGGAGATCACACCCGCATCGATTCGGGTCGGATCCCATGAGCTCGGAGGCGACGCGCCGATCGTGGAGGATCTCGCTCGCCGCATGCACGGACGCGGCCTCGCACGATTGCACCTCGACGGCCGCCTCCGGCCGGAATCGCTGCAAGCCCTTTCCGAGATACTCGCCACCGATCCCAGGGATATCGAGGGCGAGGGCGGTATCGAAGGAGTCGTCGCGGATCGACAACTCACCGGTGTGACCCCCGAGTTCCTCGAGCTCGAGCGCCTTTTCGCCGACAATGAAGGAGAGGAGACCGAGAACGTCTGGGAGGCGATTCTCAAGGGTTACCAGCAGGCCAACGAGGATGTCGACCCCAACATCGACTGGGACGCGCTGGTGCGCAGCGTCGATCGGCTGCAGGACTTCATCAGCTGGCTGGCGACGAACCTCGACGCGGTCGCCGAACGCACCGGCTACGAGAACATCGACGTCATGCGGTTCACGATGGACCGGCTGGGAAGCATCTCGGCGTCGTTGACTTCCGAGCACGTCAACTTTCTCGTCCTGGCCGTTCGCCAGGCCTTCGACGATTTCGATCCCGAGGTGCTGGTCGAGCTGCTCGCCGACCCGCTGGAAGTCGAGGTCGGAGAGGGCAACGCCAACCTGGTTGGCGAGTTCGACGTCAGCGAATACCTGTCGACCGCAACGGCCGGCGGGGAACGCAGAACCATCGATATCGGCAACTACATCGCCGGTGGGCTCGAACCCGACCAGGCCGAAACCCTCATCCTGCACGCCCTCCGGACCCAGCAGCAGTCGAGTCCACGACTATACGGCCTGTTCGAGCGGCTGACGCACAACCGTGACGAACGGGAAGAAATAGCGGATAACGTCGAGCAGTCGCTCGAGGACGAGGTCGCCCGCGGCGAGGCATCGTCCGACTTCCTCGCCAACTGGCCGCGCCTGGTCGAGGTGCTCAACGGCGAAGCCCCGCGACGCTTCCTGACGGCCGAGTACGACGCCGGGCTGCAAAAGCTGCTTACACCGTTGCGCCTCGAGAACGCCTGGCCCATCGAAGAGGTAACGCCTCGCCTGTCGGAAATGAGCCCGTCGTTCATCACGCTGCGCAAGTCGCTGATGGTGGGCCGACTTCTGAATCACGAGATCGGCGACGACGACTACAAGCGACTGGCCCTCGAGCTCGAGAGCGCGCTTGAAAGGCTCGTCCAGGAGCACCAGTTCCGCACGTTCCAGAAGCTGCTGAAGGAGCTCATCGACGTTTCGCAAGACGAAGAGCGGCCGCAAACCCGTAGGGAGATCGCCGGCGGCATCGTCGAGCGACTGTATACGGCGGAGATGGTGCATTTCCTGGTCAGCGCTTCGATCGGTCGCTCCCGCGAAGAAGTCGACATCATCATGAGCAGCATCCGCATGCGAGGGGTGCAGGTGGTTCCCTTGCTGCTCGATATCCTCGCCGTCGAGGAGGAACGTCGCGTCCGGCAGCGCCTTCTCCGCCTGCTCCCGGATCTGGGTGACGCGGTCGGAAGTCTTGTCGTCGAGCGCTTCGATGACGACCGCTGGTTCGTGCTGCGCAATCTGGCGATGGTTCTCGGCGAGGTGGGAGAGCCGTCGCTCGCCAAGCACCTGGAACCGTTATTCGATCACTCCGATGCGCGCGTGCGCCAGGAGGCCATCGCTTCGACCATCAAGTTGGGTGGCGACGGAGCGGGAAAGCTTCTCCTCGGTGCTCTCGCCGACGACGACCGAACCACTTATGTGATGGCCATCCACGGCCTCGGCTACCACGGCGGCGACGAGGCGACGCGACGCCTGCGCAAGCTGCTGAAATCGCCGAACTTTTACGGCCAGAACACACACCTGATCAAAGTGACGGCAATCGCGCTCGGCAGACTCCGAGACAAAGAAAGCCGTGGCCGATTAACGCAACTGGCGCGGCAGCCGCGGCTCTTTCGCTCTCGGCGGACGGCGGCGCAGGATGCCGCCGCATGGGCGCTCGAAGCCCTCGACGGCGGGCCCTCGCGCAACGCTCCGGATATCGGCGCGTTCGTCGAGCTGAGACCCGGCACCGGCCCTGGTCGGTTGCGGAGCAAGGGCCCGTAGCGATGTCTCGCGAGAACGTTCGAGATCGCCTGCAAAAGCTGGCCGCCCGACTGCAATCGGCGAGGCAATGCCGGCAGATGTACCCGGACAAGCACCCGCGGATGAAGCAGGCAATCGATGAGCTGTACGAGGAGCTTCGGGACCTGCTGGAGGACGAATCCCTGCGCATCGCCTACGCCGACCAGGAGTTCGTGCTCGACAACACACAGATCCCGGCGACCGGCGAAATGCTCCGCGAGTTCGGCGCCTTGCTCGAATCGCTCGGGATCGAAAAGCTCCTTTTCGAGCCGGGTGTGACGCCCGAAGAGGTACACGAGTTGCTCGCGATCTTCGACAACTCGCCGGACGACATCGCCGAAGTCGGCGGACTCGCCGAGGTTGTGAGCCTCCACCCTCTCGAGCACATCGAGGTGGGTGTCATCACCGTCGAATCGGGGGATCTTCCCGAGCTCGACAGCCTGTTTCGCGCGTGGGAATCCTACAGCGCGGGCCTCAAGATCATTCGCGGCCTCAAGTCCGTAGCGCGGGAGTCCGGCAGCCTCCGCAACATGGACAACGTGCGCGAGCTGGCGTTCGACCTAACAGCTCTGGCGCTGCAGGAAACACGTCCGCTGCTGGCCGCCCATTCCCTCATGCAGCACGACGACTACTCCTTCACTCATTCACTGAACGTCGCCATGCTGACGCTGGCGTTGGCCCAGAACCTCCCGTTCGAGCCCGAGGATTTGCGCGAGATCGCGATCGCCGCATTGCTGCACGACATCGGCAAGGAGCGCATCCCTACCGAGATTCTGAACAAACCGGGCAAGTTGACGGCGGACGAGTGGGCGATCATGAACACCCACGGACTCGAGGGCGCGCGGATGCTGTCGGACGCCGACGGCATTGGAGATCTGGCTCCGCTCGTCGCCTACGAGCATCACCTTGCGTACCACGCCGACCTCCGCGAGGACGACTGGGAGCCGCACCTCGTCTCCCAGCTCGTCAGCATCGCCGACGTCTATGACGCATTGCGCTCGATCCGCCCCTACCGCGGCGCCATTCCACCGGACGAGGTCATGCGCATGATGGAAGAAGACGCCGGCACCAAGTTCGAGCCCTCCCTGTTCGCCGGGTTCAAGGCAATGGCCGGCTACTATCCCCCCGGCACCCTCCTGCGACTCGAGAGCGGCCGATTGGCGGTGGCCTTCGCCAGCAATCCGCACACGCCGGATTTGCCACAGGTAGTGATCGTCCGGGAAGCGGACGGAACAGAACCCGCGGACCCGGAGAGCCTGAGTCTGGCCGCACCCGGCGTCGAAGAGCGCATCGTCGAGCTGGCCGACGCGGACATAGAGGGCGTCGAGCCCTTGAATTATCTCTGAGATGCATCCGGCGAAGCCACTCTGGCGCGGCACCTTCACGGCCCTGGTGACACCCTTCAACGCGGATGGTTCCGTCGACGTGGAGGGGTTGCACCGCACCATCGGCATGCAGATCGGCGGAGGGGTTGAAGGGCTCCTGCCGTGTGGCACCACCGGCGAGGCCGCCACGCTCACCAACGAGGAGCATCTCGGCGTTGTCGAGGCGGTTATCGAGGCCGCGGCCGGCCGGGCTGTGATCCTCGCGGGCGTCGGCGGAAACGACACCCGTAACGTCATCAACCTCGGGCGACGCGCCGCGACGGCAGGAGCGGACGGCATCCTGGCCGTGGCTCCGTACTACAACAAGCCCACGCAACGCGGCATGCTCGCGCACTTCACGGCGATCGCGGATGCCGTGCCGACACCCATGGTCCTGTATAACGTGCCGGGCCGGACGAGCTCCAACATCCTTCCGGAGACCGTCCTGCAGCTCGCCGAGCATCCCAACATCGTCGCCATCAAGGAAGCCTCCGGCGACCTCGGCCAGGTGATGGCGATTCTCGCGGGGAAACCCACCGGCTTCGACGTTCTCTCCGGGGAAGACGACCTGACCTTGGCGATGATCTGCCTGGGTGCGAGCGGGGTCATCTCGGTGGTCTCCAACGAGGTCCCGGATGCGATGAGCGATATGGTTCGCCTGGCCCTCGCCGGGGATCTCGATGAGGCCCGCTCCGCCCACTACCGCCTGCTCGAGCTGATGAAGGCCAACTTCATCGAAACGAACCCCATACCGGTAAAGGCCGCTCTCGCGATGATGGGCGTCATCGGCGAGCACTACAGGCTGCCGCTGGTTCCCATGGCGCCGGACAACCGGCGGCGGCTGGCGACGGTACTGACCAAGATGGGGCTCGCGCAGATCGAGGACTGAGCATCACGCGCGCCGCCGCTACCGGCGTCTTCCGGAACGATCGATCGGAAATAAGAATGGCCCCGATCCCCTGCGGGGGATCGGGGCCAACTTTGTGGTCGGTGGCGTTGGGTTCTCCCCTGAAGGGCATGACCCAGCGAGCGCCACGGACGCTCTGGAGGCTCCCCTAGGGGTACGCCACCTCCACTAAGCTCGTACAGTCAGATAACACTGGATCACCCCCTTCTTGGGCGCGTCGCCTGCGGCAGGTCCCCACCTACCCGGTCCAGGGAGCCGCCCAAGCTCGGCCCGAACCGCCGCCGCGCTTGCGAGGGCACGACGGAGTCTCGAACAGGAAGATACACATAAGAAACCACGAGACGCTAGCGGGAAGTGCCAGAAGTTTCGCCCCGCCCACACCGGAAGCCGGGATCACGCGTCCAAGTACTCGATTTCGACGATCTCGAGCTGCTGGACGCCTCGCGGGAGTTGCGGCGTGACTTCGTCGCCGACCCGGTGGCCGAGCAGCGCCTTCGCTATCGGAGAGATCCAGCTCACTGAACCCGATTCGGGCTCCGCTTCGTCCACACCACAGATCAGGTACGTACGCTCGTCACCGTCGCCGTCCAACACCGTCACGCGGGCGCCGAAGCGCACGCTGTCGCCGTCGCTCTGCGTCGGATCGACAACCTGGAAGCGAGCGACATGATCCTCGAGGAAACCGATGCGCGCGATCACTTCCTGGAGTCGCCGTCGGGCCGCCGTCTTCGCTTCGCTGTCGCGCGCCCCGTCGGCTTCCTGGTGAACCCCTGCCTGAACCTCGAGCGCCGGCCGTTCCTCGTCGATCAGTCGTCGCAACTCCTCGCGAACACGACGTTCCCCCGCCGGCGTGACGTAGTTTGGTACGCCGGGAGGCAGGGGATCCACGGGCTTGACGACGGCTTCGGCAAGCTCGTCGTAGTCCGACTCTTTGGTGAATGCCTTGTTCATTTGTCCGAAACCGTTGCAACAAAACAGCCGCCCGCAGCACAGTACGGGCAGCGACCAACCCCGACGGAGAAAGAAACGTGGCCGGGATCAGCTATCGATGTCCCAAGTGTAACCATGATCAGCACGAGACCCGCGAGATGCGTGGTGCCGGTGGCTTCTGGTCGAAGATCTTCGACGTGCAGGGCCAGCGCTACACCGCCATCATCTGCTCCCGCTGCCGCTACACGGAATTCTTCCACGCGGATAGCAGCATGATGGGCAATATCTTCGACCTTTTCACGGGTTAGATAGGGGGCGTCGATAAGCGCGTGTCTGCTGCGTTGCGCTCGCTCGGCCGACCTACGACGTACGGGTGTACGCCTCCGGCCGTCCTTCCCTCGCGCGCCTTGCATCCACGCACTTCTCGACGCCCCTGAAACGGGGTTACCGAACGGGGTCTCGCCACCCCTGAGACGGGGTCAACACTGAGTTCTCGCCGCTAAACCCGCCCCCCCCAAGGGGGGACGAGAATCGTGCGGATGCAAGGCGCGCGCAGAGAGGGAAACCGAAGGCGTACACCCGTACGCCGCAGGGAGCCCGAACAAGCGCAACGCCGCAGACGTACGGTTATCGTCCCCCCTTAGTAGCGGTAGTGGTCGGGCTTGTAGGGACCCTCAACCGGCACGTCGATGTAGTCGGCTTGCTCCTTCGTGAGCTCAGTGAGCTCGACGCCGAGGTGCTCGAGGTGCAGGCGGGCCACTTCCTCGTCGAGCTTCTTGGGAAGCACGTAGACCTGATTGTCGTAGTCGTCGGTGTTCTGCTGAAGCTCGATCTGCGCCAGCACCTGGTTGGTGAACGAGGCGGACATCACGAAGCTGGGGTGGCCCGTGGCGCAGCCGAGGTTCATCAGGCGCCCCTCGGCCAACACGAGGATGCTGTGCCCGTCCTCGAAGACCCACTCGTCATACTGGGGCTTGATGTTGACCTTCTCGATACCCGGCGTCTTGGCGAGTCCGGCCATGTCGATCTCGTTGTCGAAATGGCCGATGTTGGAGACGATCGCCTTGTCCTTCATCTTGGCCATGTGCGCGGCGGTGATGATGTTGAAGTTGCCCGTCGTGGTGACGAAGATGTCGGCCTCGGCGAGCACCGAATCGAGGTGCTTGACGGCATAGCCCTCGATCGCCGCCTGCAGCGCGCAGATCGGATCGATCTCGGTAATGACGACGCGTGCGCCCTGGCCGCGCAGAGCCTGCGCACAGCCCTTCCCTACCTCGCCGAAGCCGCAAACGACCGCCATCTTGCCGCCGATCATGACGTCGGTGGCGCGATTGAGACCATCGACGACCGAGTGCCGGCAACCGTAGATGTTGTCGAACTTCGACTTGGTGACCGAGTCGTTGACGTTGATGGCCGGAAACAGCAACTCGCCCGCTTTCGCCATCTGGATGAGGCGGTTGACTCCGGTCGTGGTTTCCTCCGAGACGCCTTTGATGGCGGCCGCGGTCTTTGTCCAGCGCTGCGGATCCTTGGCCAGCTCCTGGCGCAGCAGCTCGAGGATCGCGCCCCACTCCTCGGGTTCGTTGTCGGCATCGAATTCCGGTACGGCGCCGGCCTTTTCGAACTCGGCACCCTTGTGGATCACCAACGTGGCGTCGCCACCGTCGTCGACGATCAAATCCGGGCCGCTGCCGTCAGGCCACAGCAGCGCCTCGTTGGTGCACCACCAATACTCCTCGAGCGTCTCGCCCTTCCACGCGAAGACCGGGACACCGCGGGGATTGTCGACGGTGCCGCCGCCCTCCGGCGGGCCCACGACAGCGGCGGAAGCCGCGTGATCCTGGGTAGAGAAGATGTTGCAGGAAACCCAGCGGACGTCGGCGCCGAGATCGACCAGAGTTTCGATCAAGACCGCGGTCTGGATGGTCATGTGCAGGCTGCCCATCACCTTGGCTCCGGCGAGCGGCTTCGACTCGCTGTAGCGCCGGCGGGTCTCCATCAAACCGGGCATTTCGTGCTCGGCGAGGCGGATCTCCTTGCGCCCGAAATCGGCCAGGCTGAGGTCGGCGACCTTGTAGGGGACACGATCGGTCTCGGCCGCGGCGTCAAAGGCGTGCAGTGCGGTGCTGACAGCTTCCATGATGGTGCTCCTGCGGTGAAACGTATTGAGGTCGAATTCGGGTACAGCGCGGAACCGGGGCTCCAGCCGATGTTGCAGGCGCCGCATCTCCTCGAAACGGAGGGCGCGGTCGCGATACGCCCGGTATGCAAATGATATTGCAAACGACACCGGGATTCGACCTGAAGAGCGCCCGTCAGGCTCCGGTGTCGGCTATCTCACGTGAAATGCGGTCCGCTTCGAAGAAGGCGATCGACTCGTCCTGCATCAGCACCCAGAAGGTGTAGACACCCAGAATCGTGCCCAACGGAATGTGGATGAGGTTGAAAAACCCCAGGACCAGCCCGAGGTACCGAGCCCACCACCATCCCTTGAGGATGCCGATACCGGCGATCACACCGGGCGCGGAGAGAAAGAACAGCAGCATGGCGACCGCGGTACCGACGAGCGTCAGGATGCCCGCCGCCTGGGGGTCGCCCGACATCATGCCGACTCCCGACAGGATCCCCCAGATGAGCCAGGCGAAGGCGAGGCCGATCGCGTGATAGACGATGTAGACGACGCCGAGAAGCTGGATGTGCTTTTGCATGTGCGAAACCTCGCCTCGTTGTTGGATCCACTCATCAACTTCTTTGCCGCGAAAGCCGCTAACCTGCGACGCGGCGTCGAGATTGGTGGCCCTCGGCTGTGGGTCTTCGAACGCGGATCACGAGGGGTGTGCACCCAGACGGAAAGCGCGGCTAGTGTACCGTATCGGGCGTCGTGCAGACCCTCGGAAGGAGACCGCCAGAGTTGTGGGTGACCTGGGACAACCTCGACATCCTCGTGCAGCTCGGTCACATCGAACCGCCTCCGGTTCCCGACGCATGAGGTCGAAGTCCTTGTCGTTTCGTCGTGCCGCATCTCATCGCGCGGCGTCTCGGCGCTTGCTCGAGGTCACGACGATGTTCACGATTCTCGTCGCAGCGCTGGCACTGTCGTCCGGCTCTGTCCCGGCATCAAGCACACCGGGAAAGCACGTGGGCGCCGCTGCGACCAACGGCGGCTCGCCCCTGACAGCAACGCCGGCAGTCGGGAGAGGGCCGAAGCTCGCCCAGGCGCTCCGCGTCGCGATCACGTTTGACGACCTGCCGCTGGGCGGACCTCAATTCGACCTCGAGCGCATGCGGGCGATGACCGATCGACTGGTGGGCTCGATCGTCGCGGCTGACGTCCCCGCCGTCGGCTTCGTCAACGAGAACAAGATCGACATCGAGGGCGAGATCGACGAGCGGCTCGCGATCCTGAGGACGTGGGCCGAGGCCGGGCTGGAGCTCGGCAACCATACCTACTCGCACCCGTCGCCCCACCACGTCCCCCTGCCTGATTACTTCGACGACGTCATTCGCGGCGAGCCTTTCACGCTCGCGCTGATGGCTGAGCACGACGGTGAGTTGCGCTATTTCCGGCACCCATTCCTACGCCGAGGGCTGACGCTCGAGGACAAGGAGAGCATCGACCGGTTCATCGCCGAGCGGGGCTACGTCGTCGCTCCCGTGACCATGGATAACGCCGACTACATCTACTCGGCCCTGTATACGGCCGCCAAGACCCGCGGCGACACCGAGACGATGGAACGAATCGCCGGCGCCTACCTGGCCTTCACCGAACAGATCTACGCGTTCTACGAGCGCGCCGCGGAGCGGCTGTTCGACCGGCCGATCGCACACGTGTACCTGCTGCATGCAAACGAGCTCAACGCCGACACGTTCGATCGTTTCGTCGCCCTGACCGGGTCGCGCGGCTACCGGTTCGTCACCCTCGAGGAGGCGATCGAAGACCCGGCGTATTCGTCGGCCGATCGCTACGCCGGGCCCGCGGGCACCTCGTGGCTCTTTCGCTGGGATGCTACACAGGCGCAGGAGAGCGGCTCCCGCATGGTCGACTGGCGCTCGGAGCCGACAGTGCAGACCTGGGTCCAGGAGGCATTCGACAACCGCTGACGCGCAGCGGCCGTGTTTCTTCCGAGCGGGCGCTGCGGCTCCTCCACGTTGTTCATCACGGGGCTCGGGAGTACAGTTGCCCGGGCTTTCCATCAACTCCCACCGGGAGGGTACATGCGTAATTCCCGCCTCATCCCCGCCGCTCTCGTTCTCGGCCTCGTCATGCTTCTGGGCCTCGCCAACCTGTCGCCCGCGGCGACGGCGCCTCAGGGTCCCGGCCCGCAACCGACGCCGGAGCGCACCGCCGACCAGGGTGTCGGGCCCTTCGGGACCATGGCCATCCGCGGAGTCACCGTCATCGACGGCACCGGCGGCCCGCCCCGCGGGCCGGTAAACGTCATCGTCGAGGGCAACCGTATTGCCCGCGTCGGCGGCAACATACCGGCCGACGTCGAGCACGTCGTCGAGGCCGACGGCATGTATCTGATGCCGGGCATGGTCGACATGCACGTTCACGCCGGCGGTGGCGCCAAGAACCCGCCGGAGTACGCCTACAAGCTGTGGTTGGCACACGGCGTCACCACGGTCCGTGGGGTATCGCTGGGCGGCCGCGCCTGGACGCAACGGGAAAAGGAACGCAGCGCCCGCAACGAGATCATGGCCCCGCGCATCTTCGACTACCAGCGCCCCAACGTAAACACGGTCGACGAGGCCCGTGCATGGGTTCAGGAAGCCGCGATCGAGGGCATCGACGGCATGAAGATGGGCTCCTACCGGCCCGAGATCATGGGGGCGCTGCTGGACGAGGCCAAGACGGTAAACCTCGGCTCGACCGCGCACCTGGCGCAGACCGGCGTGGCACAGATGGATGCGATGGACGCCGCCCGCCTCGGTCTGGGCACGGTCACGCACTACTACGGCCATTTCGAGGCGCTGCTGAAAGACTACGTCGTCCAGCCCTGGCCGGTAGACATGAACTACAACGACGAGGCGCATCGCTTCGGCCAGGTCGCCCGGCTGTGGGACCAGATCCACGAGCCCGGCTCCGACGAGTGGTGGGCGTACCTCGAGGAGCTCAAGGAGCTCGGCACCGTCATGGACCCGACCATGACGATCTACTCCGCCGGCCGAGACGTGGCGCGCTTCCGTGACGCCGACCACCACGACCAGTACACCCTGCCCTCGTTGACGGACTTCTTCCAACCCAGCCGCGGCAGCCACGGCTCGTACTGGTTCTACTGGACGACCCACGACGAGGTGGCCTGGCGCAACTTTTACATCCGCTGGATGCAGCTGATCAACGACTACAAGAAGATCGGCGGCCGCATCACCACGGGCTCGGATTCCGGCTTCATCTACCAGACCTACGGCTTCGGCTACGTCAATGAGCTGGAGATGCTGCAGGAAGCCGGCTTCCATCCGCTCGAGGTGGTGATGGCGGCGACCATGAACGGCGCCCTGACGCTGCACGAGCCCAAGGGCATCCCCATCGAGTTCGGCGTGGTTCGTAACGGCCTGCTCGCCGACATGTTGATCGTCGACGCCAACCCGCTGGAGAACTTCAAAGTGCTGAACGGCAACGGCGCCGTGAGGCTCGATGATGAGACCGGCGTTGTCGGCCGGGTAGGCGGTGTGCGCTGGACGATCAAGGACGGCATCGTCTACGACGCCAAGCAGATCATGGAAGAAGTCGCCGACATGGTGGAGGCGCAGAAGCGAGAGATCACCACCGCCGGCGGCCGCTAGGATTCACGGCAACCGAGCACGGCTTCTACTCGGGTGGCCGAGTCGGATCGGCGTGCTGCGCCGCCGCCGGCTTGCCTTCGAGGCGGTTGTCGTAGAAACGCGTCGTCGGGTAGGCGAAGTCGATGTGGTCGGAGGCGGCGAAAGCCTCGAGGATCGACTGCCAGATGTCGTTGGCGGTCGAGCGGCGCCGCCGCGGCTCGCAAAGATACCGAAGTGTCAGCGTGACGCCGATGTCGGCGACGGTGATCCAAACGATCGGCGTCAGGTGCTCGTAGTGAATGAGATAGGTCTGCGAGGCTTTGCGCACCTCGTCCGCTGCAAGGTCGGAAGCAATCGCCGAGTGTCGCCGGGCGATCTCGGCGAGGATCTCCTTGGCGCGGCTCCAGTCGCTTTCGAAGGTGACGGTCACCGGAATCTCGTCCCAAATGAAGTTGAAACCCTGCGTGTAGTTGGCGACCGTCTCGCGAAATACCAGGCTGTTCGGCATGTGGATGATGCGGCCGGTGCTTTGATCGGCGTCGACCCAGTTGCCGATTTCGATCAAGGAAAAAAGAAACAGCCGTACGTCGATCACGTCTCCACGATGGCGACCGATCTCTACCCGATCACCGACAGCAAACGGCCGCCGGACAACGATGAAAACCCACCCGGCGAGGTTTGTGAGGGGGTCTTGCAGCGCGATCGCCAGACCAGCCGAAACGATCCCCAGGTAGGCCGCCAACCCCGCTCCGCCGCGGGTCCATATCGCCACCAGGAAGAAGACGACAAGAAACCCCGCGGCGTAGTTCGCCCCTTTGTTGATGGCATACCGCCGCGACGTGGCCCGCGCTTGCCGCTGGACGAGCCGCCGCATCAGGATGTTGAAGATGATCGCGACGAGACCCAGCAGGAGGCTCCACAGGAGCTTCTCCCAGGTTTCGGGATGGAGGCCGAGCCATGAAGGGAGTATTTGCACGCGACCATGTTAGCCTGGGCCGAGCCCGAGAAGGCACTGCGGAATCGGGCGCGGAGACCCGATCGTCTGCCCTTCCGGGAAACTGCTCAAAGGAGCGTCCGATGAGGGGAAGCTGTTTGATCGCCGCACTGTTGATCCTGATCGCCGGCTGCGCGCCGCAGCAGGCATCCGACGCACCCGACGCCGTGCAGGCCGTCGAGTCGGCCCCCCAGGCCGGCGCCCCCGTCGAAGTCGCCGCGATCGAAACCCCGCCGGCTGATCGCTACTTCGACGACCAGGGCCGCACCCGCGTGGCGCTGGTGAAGATGCCCTACTCCGGCGGTCGCAACGTTGCCGAGCTGTCCGGAGGGCCCGAGTCCCTCGAACAAGGCGGGCTGATCGACCTTCTCGAG
Source organism: uncultured Acidobacteriota bacterium (assembly GCA_964430745.1). Taxonomy (GTDB): domain Bacteria; phylum Acidobacteriota; class UBA890; order UBA890; family UBA890; genus CBDCGW01. The sequence goes on from CAYSHI010000015.1 coordinate 19,731, forward strand.
GGCATGGACGTGACCCTGCGGGAAACCGCCAACGTCGCGCTGACCGTCGAGCAAGACGACGACTACGGCGAGTGGCACCGCATGGGTATGGCGTCGCGAAACTACGGCGAACTCGTCGCGGACAACGAGCGCAACGGGTTCCTGACGGTCGGCCTGCTGTCCAATTGCACCTCGCTTCTGGGCACCCTCTCGGGTCTGCAGGCCTCCGGAGAGGCCGGCCCGCGTAAGGTCGCGATGGTGTTCATCGATTCCCACGGCGACTTCAACACCCCCGAGACGACGCTTTCAGGGATGCTCGGCGGTATGCCGGTGGCGGTCTCAGCCGGCCTCTGCCTGCGGAACCTCCGTCTGGAGACGGGCCTCGACCCCGCTCTGCCCACCGAGCGCATCGTCCTTGGCGCGGCGCGCGACCTCGACCCCCTCGAACGCGAGCTCATCGACAGCACGGACGTCGAGCACATGAGTACCGACGACTTCCGCCAGGTATCCGCGAACCTACACGCCCAGATGGATCGTCTGTCGGCGATATCCGACGTCATCTACATCCACATCGACATGGATGTGCTCGACCCCGCGGAGGTACCGGGGCACCCCCTCACCGTCGCCGATGGCCCCACGAGCGAAGAGCTCGCCGGCGCCCTCACCGAGATGTTCAAGTACCCGAAGGTGGCGGCACTCGGCATTGCCTCGACCCCCTGGGGGCCGAGAGACCCCGACGGCGTCTCGCTCCAGGCGGCGTACAACCTGATCGAAGGGTCTGTGAGGGGCGTCCAGGCGCGCGCCGCGACCCGGTAGCCGCGTTCGGCCGACCACGCACCATTGCCCGAGCAGCAGGCGACCGTCGCCGAGGCCGGCGTCGCCCGCGGTGCGCGCGAACGCCCGCGGCGCCGGCAAATAGCGGGCGGTCGAGGTTTCCCGTTGACGGCGCCCTCGGCGCCGGCAAACAGCGGGCGGGCGAGATTTTCCGTTGAAAAATCGGAGTGCCGAGTATAAATATTGACGTAACTTCTATTGTCCGCATCCTAAGAAGGCCTCAATCCGTCCCGCCCGACCGGGCGTGAGACAAGGTTTCTTAACCTTTGGCCGAGAGGGGGTTGATGATGCTTCCCTCACCCGGCCGGCGCTTTCTGATGCTGCCGGCCGCCGTTTTCCTGATCGGGCTGGCGCAACCGCTGTGGGCCGCCCCGGTCGATCCGCCTACCCAGGTCCAACCGCCAACCCAGGCCGTCCCGCCCACGCAAGGCGATCCGCCGGGCTCTACCGATCCACCCACCCAGAACCAGGGCGAGGCGGAGCCTCCCAGCCGCGAAGAGGAGCTCCTCGAAGAGCGCCGCAAGCAACTCGCGGAGGTCGAGCCCGCCAAGCCCAGCAAGGTGGGGTCGATTCTGGCCCGCTTCGAGAGCCGCGGCTTCGATCAGGCGACCACCGCGCAGTTCGGGCACTTCTACGTCGGCATCGGGCAGGTCAGCAGCATGTCCGGCCTGGCGCCAGGGGCTCGGTACGAGCGCCGACGCGTCATCGCGTCACCGTGGACGTTCCAGGCGGTGGGCGGCGTGTCGTTCCGCGGCTATCAGGTGTACGGCATGCGTTTCGGGCACTTCAAGCAGCCCGCCCCGTACGACTTTCTCGGTAGCGGCTTCCTCGGCGCCCCCTTCGAGTTCGACCAGCGCTCCGGGCAACCGACGGACCGCTATCTCTACGTCGATACCCGTTACCGCAACTTCCCGGGGGAGTCGTTCTACGGAGTCGGTGCCGATTCCAGCATCGACGACCTGGTGCACTACCGTCTGGAGGAGTTTTCCGTCGACGGCGTCGGCGGTTACCAGATCAGGCGCTGGTTCGCGGTGCAGGCGCGCGCCGGCTGGATCAACACCAACGTCGGCCCACCCAATGACGACACCTTCATGGACGCGGCGGTGCGCTTCGATGATGTCCAGGTGCCCGGCGTCGATTTCCAGCCTGACTACTGGCGCCTCGACGCCAGCGCCTATCTCACCTGGCTGGGCGATCCGAACGATCCGGCCGCGGCTCTGGGCGTGCGCTTTGCTCGCTTCAACGACGCCAAAGGCGACCGGTTCGACTTTCTGCGAGCCTCGTTGGACGCTCGTGGCTACCTGCCGCTGGGGTCCCGTCAACGGGTGCTCGCGGCCCGTCTCTACACCTCCAGCGACTATCCGGACAACGACGCCGAGGTGCCCTTCTACATGATGAAATCGCTCGGCGGCCCCTTCGCGCTGCGCGGTTTCGCCGACGAGCGCTTTCGTGATCGCAACCTGATCTTCATCACCGGTGAGTACCGCTGGGAGGCCTCCCCGGGGTTCGAGATCGCGGCCTTTTACGGTGCCGGCAAGGTTTTCTACTACCACGCCGATCGCAACTTCAAGAACCTCGAGGACAACTGGGGTGGCGGCATCAGATTCAAGAACGGGCGCCGCGTCGTCTTCCGTATCGACGTCGGCAGCGGCCGCGAAGGCACCTATCTGCAGTTCAACTTCGGACCGTCGTTCTGATGGCGGCCCGGAGGGAAGTCGGGGCCGTCGCTCGGACGGCCGGCCCCGGGGAGGTCGGTCCGATGTCACATGAGGTTCGAGTCCCTGCTCCAACGAAGATCCGGTTCGCGGCGATGGTCGGTGTCGCGATCTTCGTTCTGCTCGCGCAGTCCCTGCCCGTCGGCGCCGCCGACCCGCCCTACTTTCGCGTCGACGACCCACTCTGGGAAGACCCGGATCGATCGCTGTCCGTGCCGATGCCCACGCCGAGGCCGTTCAGCAAGATGATCGACATGTGGGAG
>CAYSHI010000016.1:0-4420 GCA_964430745.1 uncultured Acidobacteriota bacterium
CGCCTCCAAGAACAGCTCCACGAACAGCCCCTCTACCGCTGCCTCATCCAGCCCCACTCGCTTGTACGTATCTTGTGCCGGGTCGGTGCCGACCCCTCCCTCCAGTCGGTTCAGCGTGCTCTTGCCCGCCAGCGCCTTGCCTCGATCCCGCTCACATCGACGCGCCGTTCCGGTCGGGTCCGCTTTCCCCACCACCGTCGCCAGCAGCGGGTCCAACCGCAGCTCGTCGTGATCGTTGACGTCCTCGTGCCCCAGCGCCAGCCCGTAGATCCGCTGCCCCACCAGATCAGCTACCGAGTGCTCAAGCGCTTCCGGGTTCCGGTGGTCGATGAAGCACTCTGCGAACCGCTCGATGATCTGGCGCTGCCGCTCCGTCTCCGCCAGAAGAACCAGGCCTCCATCCGAGCTCAGCGTGCCGCCTTCGAAGTTCACCGCCACCTGCCGGCGACCCTTCCCGAACCCTTGTAACTCCAGCTGCTGCCGACTACAGTCTGTAACCATAAAGCTGCTCCGTCTGCTGGTTCTAAGTTCTTCTTGGCAAAGTACTTATACCAGCAGCGGGCAGCTTTTTCTTATCGGCGTTGAGTTTTTCGGGCTAGTGTGCCGCGGCGAAGGGCCCACCTTTTCGCCCACGCCGCCCGAGCATTCCAGCATTAGGCCCGTCGGTCAGGTGCGCATTCGCTCCGGACGGAAGTGAGGTAATGCGCTCACTCGGGCCTCGACACGGCGGCGGCGGAAATTCACCGTGATCTCCATCTCCACCGTTGCGCCGGGCTCGGCGTAGCGGGTGTCGACCGTGGCGATGCCGGTGTACTTCTTCAGTAGAGTCGACCAGCATCGCGTTGTCACCCTGCCGACCTGCTCACCGCCCGCGTACAGGGGTACCGGCTCGCGGCAGGCGATCAACGGCAGGTCCGGCATCAGTTTGTCCCGTGCATGGGCGCGCTCGAGCGGCTCCCAATCGACCTGGAGACCGACGAGACTACGTGCCGCCCCGCGCTCGAACTCCTCGAGCAGGGCCTCGCGACCGGCGAACGGCCCCTTGTCGAGCTTGACCGCCCATCCCATCCCCAGCTCGTAGGGAGTGACCGCGTGTTCCGGGATCAGCGCGTGCTCGGCGCCGATGTAATCGACGTCGAACAGCACGAACCCCGCCTCGACGCGAGCAATGTCCATGGCCAGGATGCCGCACGGTGTGATCCCCCATGGGGAGCCTGAGGCCATGAGCTCGTCCCACACCTCGACGGCCTGGTCGGCGGGCATCCACAGCTCGTAGCCCAAGTCTCCGGTGTAGCCGGTGCGCGAGACGGTCACCGGAACGCCGGCGATGGCGCCCTCGGAAATGCGAAAGAACCCCAATTCCGCGACCTCACCCTCGTAGCACGCGGTCAGGACATCACGTGAGGTTGGGCCCTGGAGCGCGAGGGCCGCTACCATGTCGGTGTAGTCGGATATCTCTACATCGAGGCCGGCGGCGTTGATCTGCAGCCAACGCATCGCCGGCTCCGCGGCGTTTACCTGGTAAACCTCCTCGGCGTGGCGAAACACCGTGCCTTCCTGCATTACCTTGCCGCGGGAGTCACACCACGGTGAGTACACCGCCTGCATGACGTCGCACTTGTGGATATCGCGCGTGAAGACACGCTGAATCAACGCCGTCGCCCCCGCGCCGGCAACCCGATACTTGTACAGCGGCGAGACATCGATCATCGCCGCCTTGTTACGAATCGCGGAATACTCCGGCTGCACGAAGTCGTCGTAGCAACCGGCGGCGAAATAGCCGGACCAGTGCCGCCAGTTGAGCTGCTTGTTGAGCGGCGCCGTGCGCGGATGAAAGGGCGTTCCGGTCGACATCAGCCTGCCCTCCGCTTTGCCTTGGCCTCGAGGTCTTCGAGAACCCGCGCCGCGGCGTTGCGCCCGGCCAGACCGGTGATACCGCCGCCGCCGTGCGTGCCGGAGCCACAGAGATAAACGCCCTCGACGGGGGCGCGATAGCCGTACCAACCGGGCAGCGGTCGAAGATATAGGGCCTGGTCGAGGCCGAGGTCGGCATCAAACAGGCATCCACCGGTAGCCGCGAAGTGCTTCTCCAGATCCGGCGGCGCGACCACCGCCCGATCGACGACGCGCTCCCCGAACCCCGGCAGAACCTCCTCGATCATCGCCGTCACCGAGTCCGCGAGCCGATCGCGACCTTCGCCCCACCCTTCATCATCGTCGCCCTCCTCGCCGAGAGACCGAGGGACCGCCTGCGCCCAGGCCGTGACCACGTGTTGGCCGGCGGGCGCCAGGTCGGGGTCGGAGAGTGTCGGAACGAAGAGCTGAAGTGCCGGTCGATCGGGCAGCGCCCCCGCGGGCGCGGCGTCGAACGCCTGTTCGAGCTCGGCGACCGACGCACCGATCTGCACACGGCCCGCGAGTGCAGCCGCCACGTCGCCCGAATCCTCCGGAGCCGGCGGAAGCCCATTGACGGCAAACGTGACCATGGCGACGCCGGCTCGGGCCCTGATGCCTCGGGCCGCGGTGACGAACTCCGGCGTGAGCGCCGCGGGGTCGAGCAGGCTCAGAAACGTGCGGCGTGGATCGGCGTCCGAGACAACCGCGCCGGCCTCGATGTGCTCGCCGGAGGTCAGCGTCACCCCGCGGACGGCTCCGCGCTCGGTTTCGATCCGCGCAACCTCGGACTCCGTACGGATCTCCGCGCCCATCGCGCGGGCGCACGCTTCGAGCGCCGCCGACAACGCCCCCATGCCGCCACGAACGAACACCGGCCCGGACATGAGCGGGCGGGGATGCGGCATCTGATCGTGCAAAGCACGGAACGCCGTCCCGGCCGCAAAGGGGCCGAGCCATCCGCCCTGCAACCCGAGGCCGGCCACCAGAGCTCGGAGCAAACCGCTTTCGAATCGCTCTTCCACGACATCGCGCATCGACATGGGCAGAAACCGCATCGCCGCCTGCATATCGCGACGGCCGAGACGACGCAGTCGCCAGCCGACGCGCAACAGGTCGAGCTTGGCGCGGGTTCCGAGCTCATCGACATCGGGCAACGGGGCCTCGTACAACGGAGCCATCACACCGACGAGGCGGCCGACGAAACGCTCGAACTCGCGCAACGATCGCTTGTCCTCGCTCGAGAGGCTCGCGCCTCGAGGGCCACCCTTGCGCCCGCCCGCGGCGAGCTTTCCCTTGCCGTCGAATCGCAACCAGCCGTCCGGATGGGCCACGGACACGCCGCCGGCAGGCAGCAGCGTGAGGCCATGGGACGAGAGCTTGAGCTCCTTGATCACGGCGCGGCTCAATGTCTCGGCGCTCTGGAAGCCCGGCGACGCGCGAAATCCCGGTGCGAACTCGAGCGTCTGCGCGGTGCCGCCGACGGTCGACGCCCGTTCCACGACCAGCACCCTGCGGCTCGCACGCGCCAGATATGCCGCGGCCGCGAGACCGTTGTGGCCCCCTCCCACGACGATGATGTCGTAGCGCCCGGTCATCGGCCGACCGCCAAGATCTTCTGCGCCGCCAGTCGCCCGGGCGCGCCCATCACGCCGCCGCCCGGATGAGTCCCGGAGCCGCATTGAAAGAGCCCCTTGATGGGCGTGCGGTAGTCGGCCCAACCCGCGACGGGTCGCAGAAAGAAGAGCTGCTCGAGCGACAGCTCACCGTGAAAGATGTTGCCCTGGGTCAGCCCCATCGTCTGCTCGATGTCCCACGGCGTAACCACCTGACGGTGAAGGATGATGTCCGGCAAATTGGGAATGTACTCGGTCAATGTTTCGATGACCGCATCGCCGAAAGCCTCGCGCTGCTCCGGCCAGCTCCCCTCGGCGAGCTCGTAGGGCGCGTACTGCACGAAGATCGACATGACATGCTTGCCCGGCGGCGCCATCGACGGATCGGCGAGCGTGGGAATGACGATGTCCATGTACGGACGCCGGGAGAAGCGCCCGTACTTGGCGTCCTGGTAGGCGCGCTCGAGATAGCTCACGCTGGGAGAGATTGACAGAGACCCGCGCAGATACGAATCGTGCGGGTAGCCCGTCCGGCTCTCGATGCCCTCCAGGCAGGTCGGTTGAGGCAGAGCGTCGAGCGCCAGGTTGACCTTTCCGGACGAGCCGCGAATCTTGTACCGCTCGATGCCGGCGACGAACTCCGCGTCCAGGTTCCTCGTGCCGACCAGGTCGAGGAACGTCCGTTTCGGGTCCAGGCTGGACACCACGACGTCGGCTCGAATCTCCTCGCCCCCCTCGATGACCACGCCTCCGGCGCGGCCTCGCTCGATGAGAACGCGTTCAATGGGCGCCTCCGTGCGGATCTCCGCACCGAAGGAGCGCGCCGCGCCTGCGATCGACTCCGCCACACTTCCCATGCCGCCCCGCGGCAAGCCCCAGGCGCGAAACTGACCGTCGATCTCACCCATGTA
>CAYSHI010000017.1:0-4506 GCA_964430745.1 uncultured Acidobacteriota bacterium
TGCCTTGCTTCATGCACTCGCGCTCGGCCGCCTACGGGCGCCGGAGAATTCTCCCTTCGAGTCGCCGCCACCGTTCCATGGTTGGCACGGGGAGTCGTCTTGTTGGGCGGCGGCCGGACGTGGCAGGTCCAACCCGGCGCATCAGATCTGAGGGAGTGGCGAGATCTCGATGCTGCCCTCTCGCGTGTACTGCGATCCGCAAGCGCGGCGAAGCCGCTCGAATACCCGCACCTCACGCGAAGGGCAGTATCGATCTCCCCGCCCTCCCGTTTACCTCCAATGCCCACCGTGTCGGCAACGTCTAGCGGCGGCGTGGATCGAGGGCTTGTTTCTTCGTCGCAAGCTGCTGCGCCCACGACAAACCGTAGTTGTTGTCGAGCACGGCGCCGATGAACGAGCCGTAGGTCGGGTTTGCCAGCATGATCCAGCGGCTTCCCCAGTAGTCCCGGTGGCTGTCGGCAAACTCGAGGCGTTCCGCGACGGTGCCGGCCGACGCCGCGGTGAAATCGCCCATGTTGTCGCCGAACATCAGCAGGACACGGTAGCCGGATGCCACCTCCCGCCTTCGTGGCGTCTTGTCCGATGCGTCCCATTCGGGACGCTCGCCGCGCATCAGCAGTACGTCGAGGTCGTCGGGAAGCTCGAAGCCGGTAGCTTCCAAATTCGCGCGCGTCGCGTCTTCGAGGTGCGCGCGACGGTTGGTTACGTAGAAGACGGTCACCCCCCTGCCCGTGGCGTATTGGATGAACTCCAGGGCGCCGGGAATCGGGATCGCCGCCTCTTCGAGTACCCATGCGTCCCAGAGGGGTTCCGAATAGACCTCGTTGTCGAGCGTGAGTCGCGCTTCGAAGAACGAGTTGTCGAGGACGGTTTCGTCGACGTCGAGAATGATCGCCGGCGGCAGCGCGCCGAAATTTCCGACCTGCTCCAGAGCGGCCGTCCACGACGGGTCGGCGAGGGCGTCGTCCAAGAGGCGCCGGGCAAGCTGGAAGGCCTGCAACGAGTTGGCACGATATTCGACCGCGGTCTGCACCCAAAGAACGGCGTTGAGATTCTCCAGGCCCACGTCGCCGCCACCACCCGTCGGCGCAACGTCACCGGGGTCGACCACGGGAGCTTCCGCCGCGGACGCACAGCCCCCGGCGACACTGCCCAGCACGACCGCCAGAGCCAACCCCCAGATATGTGGTCGGTAAGTACTGTTCCGCATCCTCGACATCGCCCTCTCTCCTTCTATTCGTGCCCCGATGCGCCCGGATTCTAGCGCGACGGATACCCTCGCACGCTGCTACGCGCGGCGATGAAACGGGCTACAATTCTCCACAGTCACCCGCGCTCAGAGCGCCCCCCCTCCCCCTTCTCATTGAATCGAGTTTTGTATGCCGCACGTATTCGAACGCCAGCCAGACGGAACGCTAAAGGTGGAGGTCGCCAAGCGCGGCAAGGAAGTGATGTGGAACGCCGCTCTCAACAAGGGAACCGCCTTCCCCGACAACGAGCGTGACGCTTTCGGCCTCATGGGATTACTCCCGGCGGTGGTCAATACCATCGAGCAACAGGCGGAGCGCACGTTCGAGGCGATCACCCGAAAGGATGATCCGCTCGAGCAGTACATCGGCCTGGTCGCCCTGCAGGATCGCAACGAGACCCTGTACTACAAGCTGCTCACCGACCACCTCGAGCGGTTCATGCCGATCGTCTACACGCCGACGGTCGGCGAGGCCAGCTTGCACTACAGCCACATCTTCCGCCGCGGGCGGGGGGTCTGGATCACGCCCAACCACCGCGGCCGCGTGAAGGAGCTGTTGACGAAGCTCAAGAAGGTCCGCACTCGCCTCATCGTGGTGACAGACAACGAGCGCATCCTCGGCCTTGGCGACCAGGGCGCCGGCGGCATCGTCATCCCCATCGGTAAGCTGGCGCTGTATTCGGCCTGCGCCGGCTTGCACCCATCGCTGACGCTGCCAATCAGTTTCGACGTCGGCACCGACAATCAGGATCTGTTGAACGATCCGCTGTACTTGGGATATCGGCACAAGCGCTTGCGTGGCCCGGAGTACGACTCGCTCCTCGAGGAGTTCGTTGAAGCCGTGATCGAGTGCTTCCCCGACGCTCTGCTGCAGTGGGAAGACTTCAAGAAGGTCAACGCCTTCAACATCCTGGATCGCTACCAGGAACGGCTGCTGTCATTCAACGACGATATCCAGGGAACGGCGGCCGTGACCATCGCCGGTCTCGTGGCCGCCTGTCGCGCCAAAGGCGAGCGCCTCACCGAGCAGCGCATCGCCATTCTCGGCGGCGGCGCCGCGGGCGTCGGCATCGCCCACCAGCTTCGTGGTGCGTTCGAACGCCAGGGTAAGTCCGCGGAGGAGACGGCCCGCGCCATCGCCGTGCTCGATTCCCGCGGCCTCATCCACGACGGACGGGACGGGCTCGACGAACACAAGAAGACTTTCGCCTGGCCGCAGGGCCTGGTGGCCGAGTACGGACTCGACCCGGCGAAAGAGATTGGCCTCGACGAGATGATTCCGGCGACGAAGCCGACGATGCTCGTCGGAACCAGCGGCGTCCCGGGCACGTTCACCGAATCGATCATCCGTGAGATGGCCAAGCACGTGGAGCGGCCGGTCGTCTTTCCGTTGTCGAACCCGACCAAGAACAGCGAGGCCCATGCGGCCGACGTTGTCGAGTGGACGGAGGGCCGTTGCCTGATCGCCACCGGCAGCCCATTCGACCCGGTCGACTACGAGGGCCGGACGATCCACATCAGCCAGGGCAACAACGTCTACATCTTCCCCGGCGTCGGCCTGGGCGCCCTCGCGGTGCGCGCGACCAAGGTGACCGATTCGATGTTCACCGCCGCGGCGCGGGACCTCGCCGAGCAGGTTTCCGAGGAAGACCTGGACGCCGGAAAGCTCTATCCACCATTGGCCGATATGCGCAAGATTACGCGCAGCATCGCCCACGCGGTGGCACGCCAGGCGATCGAGGAAGGGCTTGCCGAGGAAGATCCGGAGAAGTCAGTCGAAGAGCTCGTCGATGAGCTCGTCTGGGAACCGGCGTACCCGACGCTCGTACCCGTCTGAACCGTACCGATCCGTAGCCGAGCCGGCCTCACCCCGAGGCCGGCTCGATCTCGTTTGGGTCCCAGCGCGAACCGTTTCGGCGCCCAACGGCACCGGCGAAGCGCGCCATGCGATCAATCGAGTGGAGGCGCGCCGATCGGCCGTACCTCCTGCAGATCCCGCGCGATAGCCAGCACGTGTTCCTCGCTTTGCGGGCCACCGATGATCTGCAGCCCCACGGGCAATCCGGCGGCGTCGAGACCAGCGGGCACCGACGCGATCGGCAATCCCGTGAGGCTGGGAATGAACGTCGGCGCCACCCAGTCGATGTGCGTCGCCATCTCACGGCCGACGATGGTGCGAGGATAGCTCTCGTCCACCGGAAACGGCGGCACCGCCATGCAGGGCGTCACGACGAAGTCGAACCGTTCGAAAAGGTCGGCAAGCTGCACCCAAAGCCTGCCCCGTGTCTGCTGCGCGGCGGCCAATCGCTCGGTGTTCATCTCCAGACCCGCGCGGACGTTGGCCGCGAGGTTGGGGCCGAGCTCGTCGACACGATGCAGGCGAGGGAACTGCTGCGCCACCATCCATAACCCTCGCAGGGCAAGGAAAGCGTCCCAGCCGTAGGACAGGTCGAGGTGGAGCTCTTCGACGGACGCGCCGCGTTGGCGCAGGTCGAACGTGGCATCTCGACAGATGCGCTGGATCTCGGCATCTACGCCGATGCCGGCGACATCCGGGCAAAACGCCAGCCGCGTGCCCTGCGGCATTCCGCGCTCCACAACGGCAACGAAATCACGTCCCGCCGTGGGTTGGCGCAGAGGCGCCTGACGGCTGGGCCCGGCCACCGCCGCGAGCATCAGTGCGATGTCCCCGGCGGTGCGGCCCATACCGCCCGTCACCTGCATGTCGTCCCAGAGGAACTCCGAAGGCGCGGTCGGCACCAATCCGGGCGAGGGGCGCAATCCGACAACGCCGCAAAACGACGCCGGGATCCGCAACGAACCGCCCAGATCGGTACCCTCCGCCAGCGCGATCATGCCCGAAGCCAGCGCCGCGGCCCCACCGCCCGTGGAGCCACCCGCGCTCAACTGCGTGTCCCAGGGGTTGCGGGTGGCGCCGAAGACCTCGTTGTAGGTGTTGCCTCCGGTGGCGAACTCCGGCGCGTTGGTCTTGCCGAGGATGATGGCGTCGGCGGCGCGGAGTCGCTGCACCACCAGGGCGTCGACGTCGGGAACATGGTCGCGGAACAGGGGCGAGCCGAACGTCGTTCGCATGCCCGCGGTCTGGGTGACGTCCTTGATGCCCACGGGAATGCCGGCGAGCACGCCGGGCGCCTCACCGGCCCCGATGCGCTCATCGAGCCGGCGCGCCTCGTCGACGGCGCTCTCGTTGAGCGTGACCACGGCGTTGATGTCGCCGTTGTGCTGCTCGACCCGCG
>CAYSHI010000018.1:0-6774 GCA_964430745.1 uncultured Acidobacteriota bacterium
GCCGCCGACCTGCCGCCGATATCCCAGGAGTAGGCGGCCCGCCCCTGCACGGTGGGGAGGCCGGAGTCGGCCCCGGCGTCGCCCGGCTCCGTCGGTTTGAAGTCGTCGCCGATGGTGCGCGAGACGCCGCCGGTGAAGGCCAGCCGGCCCGCGCCGTCGCCGAAGTCCAGGTTCTTGGTGAGGCTGACCAGGGGCCGCCGGTAACCGATGTTGCCGCTCCACCATGCAACGGTGTAGTTGACCGTGCGGGGCACGAGCGGGGAGATGATGTCGGCGGTCTGTCCGGCGATGAGCCTCAGGTCGCGTTCCTGCCAATCCACCTGCACATACGCGTGGCGTAGCTGAACACCGTTCTTGTTCTCGCCGCCGCCGCCGTAGAAGTCGATCTCGACGCGGCCGCGGACCTGGAACAACTTCTCCTCGGGACCAAGTATCCACAGCCCGAGGCGCGTCTGGCGCGCGGTGATGTTGAAGTGGGTATGGCGATTCTCGAGCGCGGGATTGGCTACCCAGCGGGCGAAGTTGCCCGTCTCGATGGCGGCGCTGTCGACCGAAGCATCGAGCTTGATGTAGCCGTAGGGATCCCAGCGAATGGTGGGCTCCTCGTCGGCCTCGTCCTGCGCCGGTGCTTTTCCATCATCCGCCGGTCCCGGAGGCGTCGCATCGGCGGCTTCGGGCGGATCGGTCGCCGGTCGCGTCGTCGTCGCATCGACGGCTTCGGGCGGATCGGTTGCCGATCGCGCGGCGACGACAGGAGGGTCGAACGGCGCCGACTGCACCTCAGCGTCGGGCGGCTCGGCGGTTGCCGTGTTCGCCACAGCGGGTGAGCTCCAGCCAACAACCGTTGCCAGAGCGAAGAGGGCCACGAGCCCGCGCACACTGATCACCATCGTGCCTTGAATCATTGGTTTCGGCCCCTCGCAAGGCCCGGTCGACAGAGGTTTTTCGGACCTCTCTATCTTAATTCACAGGAGGGCTTCTTGCTTCCCGTTTTGGTGGCCGAAAAGACCGGGCAGAGAGCCCGCGAAGACGGGATTCACGCGTGGCTTCGCCGCCGACCTCAAAGCGTGGGATTCGCCGCGTGAACGCCGGCGCTCTAGGCCTCGGGGCCCAGGAAGAAGGGCAGGCCGAAAACCACCGAGGCAACGATGGAGGCAACCGTGAGAAGCAGGCAGACAATCGCGATCAGCATGTGGTTGGGGCTGTCCGGACGCAGCGGGTCCAGGATACGCGACGCGGCGAGGCCGCCCGCGAGGCCACCGAGATGGCCCCAGTTGTCGATGATCGGGATGATCAACCCGATGACGACGAACATGCCTACCCATCGCCACACTTGACGGCTCTGAGCCGTCTGCCCCGTTCGGTTGCCGTAGACGATCAGGGCGCCAAAGAGCCCGAACAGCGGCGCCGAAGCGCCCACGCTCAGGGTGGCGCCGCCGAGAGGACCCGGCAAGCCGACCAAGCCCATGAACGAGGTGGCGGCGAACCCCGTTGCCGAAGAGACCGTGTAGATGATGATCAGCCGGCCGGCGCCGTAGAACTCGTTGACAAGCGGCATGATCTGCCGCATCCAGTACAGATTGAAGAAGATGTGCAGCAGCCCGCCGTGCAGCCATGCCGCAGACAGCACCGTCCACCACCGCCCCACGCCGAAGACGGGGAATGCCCCGCTGGCCCCGAACAGGAACAGCGACCGAGTGCTCGGCGAGAGAAAAAGGAGCCCACCGCCACCGATGTTCTGCCAATCGCTCAGCAGAGAAACCGCGAACATGGCGACACAGCCGGAGAAGACGATCTGCGTGAAGCCGAAGTCCAGACCGACCTTCTGAAGCAACGGAGCGAAACCCCAGAGACCGGGATTGCTGCGCCCGCAGGTGAAGCACTTCGCGTCGTTGACACCGACGAGCCGGCCGCAGCTCGGGCAAACGACGGATCCGGTTGTCTGTCGCTGGAACATTCGGAGGAGTCTACACAACCTGCCGCCGCCCGACGACGAGACACGGAGGCGCCCACGCCGCGGCCGGCGACGATCCGGCGCCTTCCATGCGACCACGACCGGCGGCGCACGACCGTCAAACCGAAATCCGGCGGGCCTGTTTGTAGGCGTCATGGGGACCGAATATGCTCAAGCACACACAGCCCAGTTCAGCCCTCGGCTTGCCGGTCGCCCCGGCGGCGCGGCTCCGAGAACCGACTCTTACCCGTCATCCGGAGCGAATCCATGCGCCCACCGATTCGTCTTGCCTCATTCGTCGCCTTCGTCGTCACCGTCGCACTCGTGTGCGGCGTCGTCGTCGAAGCACCGGCCCAGCAAAACGCCAAGCAAGACTTCACCTACGCGCAGGCGTACGGCGGCGGGCGTGGCGGCGGAGCGATCCTCGGTCGCACACCCCAGATCACAGGTTGGGCCGACGACGATCACTACCTCGAGGTGCGCACCGGTTCGGGCGGCCGCCAGGTCTACGCGGTCAACGCTCAGGACGGTAGCGCCGAGGTCTATCGTGACTTCAGCGACGTCCAGGCGAACCTCCCGACCGGTTTCAACGCCAATCAAGCGGCGGCGACCACCGACGACCTCACCGGCTTCGTCTTCGACAACGACGGCGACCTCTTTCACTACGATGCGGCGACGGAGCGCTTCCGCCGACTCACCGCGACACCTTCGACAGAGAACAACCCGCGCTTCTCACCGGACGGGACCTGGGTCGCTTACACCCGCGACCGCAACCTCTACGCCTACGACCTCGAGGGTTCGGTGGAGCATCAGTACACCACCGACGGGTCCGACGTCGTCTACAACGGCTGGGCCTCCTGGGTGTACTACGAGGAAATTCTCGGCCGCGGCAGCCGCTACTCGGCCTTCTGGTGGTCACCCGACGGCAGCCGGCTCGCCTTCATGCGCTTCGACGACACGCCCGTGCCGGAGTTTCCGATCTATCACGCCGACGGCCACCACGGGGAGCTCGAGGTGCAGCGCTACCCCAAGTCCGGCGATCCCAACCCCTGGGTGAAGATGGGCGTGGTTTTGGCCGAGGGTGGCGAGGTGGTGTGGATGGATTTCGAAGACAAGGCCGACCACTACATCGCCTGGCCCTCGTGGTCGCCCGACAGCAAGACGCTGCGCGTGCAATGGATGAACCGCGGGCAGGACACACTGCGCTTCTTCGACTGCGACCCGACCACCGGCGAGAAGACACAGGTCTTCGAGGAGCAGCAGGATAGCTGGGTCGACTGGTTCAACAACATCTACTACCTCGACGACGGCTCCGGTTACGTGGTGCTCTCGGACCGGAGCGGCTGGAACCACATCTATGTCTACGACAACGACCACAACGCGCGACAGGTGACGTCGGGCGAGTGGCGGGTCAACTCGATCGGGGCGATCGACGAAGCCGGCGGCTGGATCTACTTCACCGGCCGCCCGGACAAGAGCTGGAACGCTCAGCTCATGCGGGTTCGGTTCGACGGCACGGGGATGGAGCAACTCACCGAGGGCGAGGGCGTGCACTCGGCGCGCGTCTCCCCCGGCGGCAAGTACTTCATCGACTCGGTGAGCAACATCCACACGCCCACGAGCGTCACCCTGCGACGGGGCGACGGATCGCCGGTTCGCGAGCTCGGCAATGCCCGCACCGATGCCATGGACGACTACAACTGGGGCACGGTAGAACTGTTCACGATCCCCTCCGAAGACGGCCAGTTCGACCTGCCTGCCGTGTGGGTGCTGCCGCCCGACTTCGACGAATCGAAGCAGTACCCGGTGCTCATAAGCATCTACGGCGGCCCCAACTCGGGCAGCGTTTCCAACCGCTGGCAAAGCACGCAGGCGCACTACTGGGCGCAGCGCGGCGTCATAACCATGGTGGTCGACCACCGGGCCAGCGGGCACTTCGGCAAGGCGGGCGTGTCCTTGATGCACCGCCGACTGGGCTACTGGGAGATGGTCGACTACATCGCCGCGTCGAAGTGGCTGCGCGCGCAGCCGTTCGTGAACCCCGAGAAGATCGCCATCACCGGAAGCAGTTACGGCGGCTACGCCACCATGATGGCCCTCACCTACGCCGCCGAGCACTTCGACTACGGCCAGGCCGGGGCCGCGGTAACCGACTGGAAGCTCTACGACACCGTCTACACCGAGCGCTACATGGACACGCCGCAAGAAAACCCCGAGGGTTACAGCGGCGGCGCCGTGCTCACCTGGATCGATCGTTACGACGGCGGCCTGCGCATCACGCACGGATTGATCGACGACAACGTGCACGCGCAGAACTCCATCCAGGTGATCGACTGGCTGATGGAGAACAACAAGGACTTCGAGATGTTCCTCTATCCCGACAGTCGCCACGGCGTTCAGGCAAGCCAGCGTGCCCACTACAGCAAGGGCATCCACGACTGGTGGATGGACGTCCTGTTGGACGGCAACGATCCGCTGGCGGGAGGGTCCGACCGCTGAACGACCGAGTTCTTCCCCGGCGGCGATGACGAGGTCGGTCAACGCCGCGGCAAGAGTGCTGGCCAAGTTCCTGCGACTCTCGCGATCGCGGGTGGCGGCCGATTCGTCGTTTGCCGCGCAGCGAGAGGATTCCGCCGAGGCGGAGGAAGAGCGTTACCGCCAGCTCGCCGACGACGCCTCCGCCCTGAACATGCCGTTCTCGGATCTCGGCGCCACTTCGGTTGATCTGTATCGCCTCGGCCTCGTGCTCGCGGCGCTCGACGCCGGCCCCCGGTACGAGGTGCTCGACTTCGGCGCCGGCACCTGCTGGACATCGGCTTTTCTCAACCGCATGGGACTCAAGACGGTGGCTCTCGACATCTCCGCCACCGCGCTCGAGATCGGCCGCAAGAGCTTTGCCCTCGACGCCCGACAGCACACCGAGCCGGCGCCCGAGTTCCATACCTACGACGGCCGGCACTTCCCCTTCGAGGACGATCGCTTCGACGGTATCGTCTCCTTCGCGGCGTTCCACCACGTCCCGAACCAGGAGGAGATCCTGCGGGAGATGTTCCGCGTCACCGCCCCGGGCGGGCGCGTGGTGTTCAACGAGCCGTTGCTGCAACACGCAGCCACCCTCGCGGCGCAATCGGAGGTCGAGGCCTACGGAGTTCTGGAGCGTGATATCGATCCGGCGAGCTTCGAGCACAACGCGCTGGACATCGGTTTCGAGCGGCTCGTTCTGAAGCCTTACAGCCAGACGCCCTTCGACGAGCTGACGTCCAACTCGTTGCTGCGCAACGTCGCGTTTTCCGCCGAGCAGGCGGCGAAGCGCTACCTCGACAGCTACTCGGTCTTCTACCTGCAGAAGCCCGGTGAGCCGCCGCGCGACTCGAGTCGCCCGGGCGTCCTGCGAGCCGAGATCGAGGTGAGTGCGGACCAGGACTCTCGAGGACCGGACGGAGAAATGCGGCCACTCGTGACGTTGCACAACACGGGCGACACGCTGTGGCTGAGCGAGCCGCACCCGCAGGGTGGGTACGTCACGCTCGGCTGTCAGCTCCTCACCGAGGACCGTCGCCGCATCGATCGCGATTATCAGAGATTCAGCTTGCCCTCCGACGTGCCGCCGGGCGCCACGCTCACGATGCGGATCAAGATCCGAATGCCACGAGATCCCGGCACCTACACTTTGAAGCTCGACCTCGTCAATGAGGGCGTATGCTGGTTCGAAGACGTCGGGTCGACACCTTTGACTATGTCCCTGGAACGAGGAGAAAGACCATGACCACCGCTCCCGCCCTCCGCTTTCGCCGGTTGTCCGTCGCACTCCTGGCCGCGACCCTGATCACGGGAACGGCCGGCATCTCGGATGCGCATCGCGCCGCAGGACCCGTGCCCGCAGACGGATCCTCCGTCTCCGGAATCGAGCTACCTGCAGCGCGGACCTTCCCCATGCCGGGCGCGTGGAGCCAGGGGGCGATGTCGGAACGCCTGTCTGACCTCGTCGATAGGGGTCTCGCCGTGTCCGTCGCCTCTCGCGACGAGGCCGGATACCTGGCCACAGCCGGCGAATACCGCGAGCTGCTCGAGGAGCTGGCCGAGATCGACTACGCACGCCTCGGCCTCGACGATCAGGTCGATCACGACCTGCTCGAGGCCTACATGAAGACCCGCATCTTCGAATACGAGGACGTGCAGTCGTTCAAGGTCAACCCGGGCTCGTACATCTCGCTGGGCGCAACCAATCGACTCTTCCTGCGCCCGGAGGCAAACACCGACGCCGGCGCTCGCGCCGCTATCGCGGAGCTACGGCGCATCGGCGATCGCTTCGAGGAAGCCAAGCGCAACCTCACCAATCCGGCCCGTACGTGGACGGAGAACGCGCTCTATCAGGCCTACTACGCCAAGCTGCTGCTCACCGACTACGTGCCGGAGGCGTGGATCCCCGACGCGGCCTTGAAGCGCGAGCTCGAAGCCGCCGCGATCGTCGCCCTGGAGGCGGTCGAGGACTACGAGCGCTGGCTCGAGACCGACCTGCTGCCGCGCTCGACACGCCCGCCGACCTGGACGCCCGAGCAGATCAGCGCCTATCAGATCGGCAAGGAGATGCTCGACGAGTATCCCGTCGACGAGATGCTCCGGGTGGCCGAAGAAGACGCCGTCGAGACCCGCGCGGCGATGGTGGAGTTGGCGAAGAAGATCCATCCCAGTGGCGACCTGCGCACCGCGTGGGAGGCGATGAAGGAAGAGGCGCCCCCCTGGGAGCAGGTTCTACCGATGTCGCAGAGCTTCGTCGACCTGGCCAGCTCGTGGCTGCGCAACGAAGGCGACCACGTGGT
>CAYSHI010000019.1:0-3851 GCA_964430745.1 uncultured Acidobacteriota bacterium
GCCGAGCTCGCCGCTCGCCTGTCGAGCTCCGAGGCGGGTCTGGTGCCGTTCACGCAGAGCTCCGAAGCGCCCGAGCCGCCGGCGGGCTGGATCGGCGACGGGCGCATCTGGTGGTGGCCCGTCGACGGCGAGCCGACCTCATTGCTCGACGTAGAAGACCTCGGCGTCATCGGCCCTCACAATCAGACGAACGCCTGCGCGGCGGCGGCTCTGGGCAAGCTGGCGGGAATCGACGCCGCATCCATCGCCGCCGGTCTCGCCGGCTATCACGCTCTCGAGCACCGCATGGAGCCCTGCGGCACCGTCGCCGGCGTCTCGTGCATCAACGACTCCAAGGCAACCAACATCGACGCCACCCTGGCCGCCCTGGCGGGTTTCGGGCGCGGCGTCTGGCTGATTCTCGGCGGACGCGACAAGGGCGCCGACTTCCGCGAGCTGCTGCCGGTTCTCGACGCCCGCGTGTCGGGGACCCTGCTGATCGGGGAGGCCTCGGGCGCCATCGAAGCATCGATCGGCGCCGACCTCGAGTTGCTCGCCTGCGGGACGATGGAGCATGCCGTCGAGCACGCCCTCGCCGTCGCCTCACCCGGCGACACACTGCTGCTCTCGCCCGCCTGCACATCGTTCGACCAGTACCCTGATTTCGAAGCGCGAGGGCGCCACTTCAAGGCGCTGGTGGCCGCACGTGCCGCCGGCTCCGAGGGCGTCGTTGACCCCGACCCGGAGATCCCCTGATGGCAAGTCGTTGGCTCGCCGTCGACAAGCCGCTGTTCGCCACCACCGTGGCGATGATCAGCCTCGGCTTGTTGATGGTCTACTCGTCTTCCTACCCCGAGTCGCAGAAGGTGTTCGGCAACGGCACGCACTTTCTGTTCCGCCAGGCCGCCGCCGCCGTCGTCGGTCTGGCGGTGATGCTCATCGCTCTACGCATCGATTACCGCCACTATCAGGAACGCCCGGTCGTGCTGACCGCCGTGGCGGTCACGGTGGCCCTGCTGGTGCTGGTGCTGTTCGTCGGCTCGGGTTCCGGAACGAGACGGTGGCTCACGCTCGGGCCGTTCCGTTTGCAGCCTTCCGAAATCGCCAAGTTCT
This sequence comes from uncultured Acidobacteriota bacterium, assembly GCA_964430745.1. Classification (GTDB taxonomy): domain Bacteria; phylum Acidobacteriota; class UBA890; order UBA890; family UBA890; genus CBDCGW01. The sequence goes on from CAYSHI010000019.1 coordinate 1,093, forward strand.
CGATCGTCGTGTTCCTCGCCAGCTACCTGACGCGCAAGGACGACCAGCTCGACGACTGGTGGCAAGGCCTGTTTCCGGCGCTCTCGGTGATCGGCGTGTACGCACTTCTGATCGTGCGCGAACCCGATCTCGGCACGGCCATGGCGGTGGTGCTGGTGGCCGGCATCATGCTCATGGTGGGGGGGCTCGGCTGGCGTTACATCGTCGGCTTCGGCTCGCTCGGGACAGTCGCGGTGGCGACGCAAATCATGATGACCGGGTACCAGACCCGCCGCATCGTCGCCTACCGCAATCCCTGGGCAGACCCGCAGGACGTCGGCTTTCAGACCGTGCAGTCACTCATCGCCGTGGGTACCGGCGGCATCACCGGGCAAGGGCTGGCGGAAGGCAAGCAGAAGCTCGCGTTCCTCCCCGAGCCCCACACCGACTTCATCTACGCGGTCATCGGCGAAGAGCTCGGCATGATCGGCTCGGTGCTGGTGGTGGCCGGATTCTCGATCATTCTCTGGCGCGGCGTGCGCGCCGCGATGACGGCGCCGGACAAGTTCGGCTTCTACCTGGGCGTCGGCCTGACCGCGGGACTGCTCATGCAGGCGTTGCTGAACATGAGCGTGGTGGTGAACCTCGTGCCCACCACCGGCATCACCCTACCCTTGATCAGTTACGGAGGATCGTCGCTGGTGGCGACCTGCGGCGCGATCGGCGTGCTGTTGAACATTTCCCAACACTCCTGAGGAACTGAATGCTCCAGAAGATCCGTCATCTGCACTTCGTCGGCATCGGCGGCATCGGCATGAGCGGTATCGCCGAGCTTCTCATCAACCTCGGTTACGACGTCTCCGGCTCCGACCTGCAGGCCTCGCCGATCACCCGACGCCTCGAGCAACTCGGCGGCAAGATCTACATCGGCCACGCCGCCGGCCATACCGAGGGCGCGCACGTGGTCATCACCTCCTCAGCCGTGGACAAGGACAACCCCGAGGTGCTCGAGGCCGCCCGGCACGGCATCCCGGTGATTCCCCGGGCCGAGATGCTTGCCGAGCTCATGCGCGTGAAGCACGGCATCGCCGTCGCCGGTTCTCACGGCAAGACCACCACGACCTCGATACTCGGCACCGTTCTCGAAGGCGCGGGGATCGACCCGACGGTCGTCATCGGAGGGCGTCTCGAGGCGTGGGGAACGAACGCGCGGCTCGGTCGCGGCGACTATCTCGTGGCCGAAGCCGACGAATCGGACGGCTCCTTTCTGCGCCTCTCCCCCACCTTCGCCATCGTCACCAATATCGACGCCGAGCACATGGATCATTACCGCGACTTCGACGAGCTTCGCGGTTCGTTCCTGACGTTTCTCAACAGCGTGCCGTTTTACGGCGCCAGCATCGTCTGTCTCGACGACCCGACGATCCAGGAGCTCATCCCGCAAATCACACGCAAGCTGCTCACCTACGGGTTCAGCTCGCAGGCCGACATCCGCGCCGCCGACGTCGTCGTTCAACCCGAGGGCACCTCATTCGCCTGCTTTGCCGACGGTGAGCTGCTGGGCAAGGTGCGACTGCGGTTGCACGGCCGGCACAACGCCCTCAACGCGCTGGCCGCGATCACGGTGGCACGCGAGCTCGGCGTGGAATTCGACACCATCATCGGGGCGCTGGCGGAGTTCGGCGGCACCGACCGGCGCATGCAGCGCATCGCCGCGGTCAACGACATCCTGGTGATCGACGACTACGGACACCACCCGACGGAGATCCGCGCCGTGCTGTCGACGGCGCGCGACGCCTGGGACCGGCGCACGATCGTGTGCTTTCAGCCCCACCGCTACTCGCGGTCCGAGCTTCTGAAGGAGGACTTCGGGCGCGCCTTCTACCAGGCCGACGAGGTGCTCGTTTTGCCGATCTACGCCGCCGGCGAGAAGCCCATCCCGGGGGTTACCGGCGCCGGCCTCGCCGCCTCGATCGTCGAACACGGCCACAAGCACGTCGAAACCGTCGACGACCTCGACAACGCCGTCGATACGCTGGCGTCGCGCGTGCAACCGGGCGACCTCGTTCTCACGCTCGGCGCCGGTGACGTGTGGAAGGTGGCTCGCGATCTTGCCGTGCGACTGGGCGCGAAGCCTGCCGACGCGGACACCGACGGCGCGGATTCGGCCGCCGGCGGCAACGGAGGATAGGACGACGATGAGCGGCGCGCGCACCGACCACACGACCACAGGCGGGAGCACGGCCTGGGATCGCGCCGCCGTCGGCGACCTCGAAACTCTGTGCACGGCGGAGGGCTGCCGGGCGGCGCGCGACGAGCCGCTGGCCCGGTACACCTCGATGGGCGTCGGCGGCCCGACACCGTTGATGCTCTGGCCCCGTCACCCGCAGGCCGTGGGCACCGTGCTGGCGTGGTGCGCACAACGCGGCCTCAGCTGGCGGGTGCTGGGCGGCGGAACCAACGTTCTGGTAGCCGACCGCGGCGTCGACGAGCCGGTGTTGAATCTCACGGCACTGACCGACGGCACGGTTCTGGAGGCGCCCACCGCATCGCTTCCGGCGGGCCTGACGATCGCCGAGACCCTCAAATCCGCGCTCCGGGTCGGTCTCGGCGGGCTCGTATGGGCCACCGGCCTGCCGGGCACCGTCGGCGGCGCCGCGGCCGGCAACGCCGGTTGCTGGGGCGGGCAAATGGCCGATGTCGTCGCGCGTCTGGAGGTCGTCGACGCCGCCGGCACGTGGCACACGATGCCGGCCGACGAGCTGCACTGGTCGTACCGC
>CAYSHI010000020.1:0-31433 GCA_964430745.1 uncultured Acidobacteriota bacterium
AATCGCCGCGGCGCTGGCACAGGAAGACGCCTGGTACGCCTACGACGCCTACCGTCGCTTCCTGGCCTCCTACGCCGGCGCCGTCTGGGATCTGAACCTCGAGGACTACAACCTCGTCGAGAAAACCAAGCGTCGACACGACGTTCGCTTCAAGGAGGACCTCCCGGCCGAGGCGCTGCGTGAAGTCACCGAGGACTCCAAGCGGATCATCCGCGAACATGGCTTCGGCGCCGACCTCGACGAGATCCTGGCAGACCCCGAGCGACAGCTCCTCGGCTCCATCCACGCGGTCTTCAACTCCTGGGACCGCGAGAGTACCCGCCGTTACCGCGAGATCAAGGGCATCAGCGATACCTGGCAGACCGCCGCTATTGTTCAGCAGATGGCCTCCGGCAACCGAAAGAACGCCGGCATTCAAAACGGCATGGACGAGACCGGCGCCTCGCTCACCGGCGTCATCATGCAGACGCGAATGACAAAGCTCGGTTTCCGCACCTTCACCGGGGACGTCAAGTTCTCCGCCAGCGGCGACGACCTGGTGGGTGGGCTGACCGAGGCGAGATCATTGCGCCCGGTCGACGAGCTCAAGGCGTTCATGCCCATGCTGGAACGTCGCCTCAACCACATCGACGCCAAGGTGCGACGGTTCCGTGGAACGGATCCGGAGATCGAGTTCACCGTCGATCGCGGCCGGCTGAGCGTGTTGCAGACGCGTATGGCACACGTCGGTCCGCGGGAAGACACGAGCAAGTTCGAGGCAACGGGCGACCCCGACCTGCGGGGTATCGGCATCCGCGGCGGCGCATTCCGGGGGCTCGTTGCCTTCAGCGGGCGCGACATCGAGGCCATGAAAGCCGAGCTCGCGCGCCGACGTGAAGCGGGCCGAACGGACGTCGACGGCGTCCTGCTGGTGCTCGAGAACCCGACGCCGGCGGAGATCCCGCTGATCCTGTCGGCGGACGCGCTCGTCACCGCCACCGGCGGCTCGACCTCGCACGCCGCGGTCGCCATCCATTCGATCGAGGACAAGCCGTATTGCGCCGTGCTATCGGCCGCCGGACTGCGGGTCAAGGCAGGCAAGCGTCAGGTCCTGCTTTGCGACGACGACGGGCGACCTCGTCAGGTGCTCCGCGCCGGTGACGTGATCTCGATACACGGCCACTCGGGCGAGGTCTACGCCGGTTCGCGGCCCGTGTGTGGCGTGCCGGAGAACCCCAACCGCGCCATCGTCCGCGACGTGGAGACAAGCGCCGAGCTCGCGCCGAGGTAGGCACCGCTCACCTCGCGGGAAGGCGCCTCGGGGCGCCTCGAATCAGGCGTCCACCACGATGAACATCGGCTGGTCCTGAAAGCGTCGATAGCGCGGGCGCAGGCGCTCGGCGTTGTAGTTCCTTTCGACGTCGACGACCTTTTTCCTGCTCGTGACCACGTCGATAGCGATGTTGTCGTAGCGGCCGTTCCGGAGCACCACGAGCCGACCGGTTATCCCTTCGAGAAGAAGGTCGAGCGCCAGGTTGCCGTAGGCGATGGGAACGACCGAATCGAGGGCGTCGGGGTTGCCGCAGCGCACCAGATAGCTGAGACGCTGGTTGATGGTCGCGACGGTGATGCCATCATTGAATTGAGGCGACAGCTCCTTGAGCTTGAGGGCGACGCGATCACCGATCCCGCCGAGCTTGGCATGTCCGTATGCGTCACGCTCGTCGCTCTGGAACGTCATTTCGCTGCCCTTGAACGTCGCACCTTCCGAGACGAGCACCACGGAGTACTTGCTGGGGTTTTTGGCGCGGTCCTGGCTCAGCAACTCCGCCAACCATTCGATATCGAACTCGTGCTCCGGAATCACACAGCGATCGGCGGCTCCGGCGATGCTCGGCACCAGCGCCGTGAAGCCGGCGTAGCGCCCGAAAACCTCGATCACGAGAAAGCGCTCATGGGAGCCGGCCGAGGTACGCAGGGCATTGGTGAGATCGATGGTGCGCGTCACACAGGTTGAAAACCCGAGGCAGTAGTCGGTTCCCGGGACATCGTTGTCCATGGTCTTGGGGATGCCGACGACCTTGACGCCCTCCTCGTGCAAGCGGACTCCGTAGCTGAGCGTGTCGTCGCCGCCTATCGGGACGAGGTAGTCGATACCCAGCCACTCCAGGTTGGCGAGCACCTCGGGCGTGAGGTCATTCATGTCGTCGCCGTACTTGTCACGCAAGTGCACGGGCACATCTCCGCGCGCGACGTGCGACGGGCGGGTCCTGGAGCTGTGCAGGAAGGTTCCACCGGTGCGGCCGGCGCGACTCACCAATCCCTGGTCGAGATTGGAGTAGCAGCGGCTGTTGTCCGCATCTTCGTCGCGGACGATCTCCGTGATCCCCGCCCAACCTCTCCGGATGCCGACCACCCCGTAACCTTCGCGAATCGCCCGTAAGGTCACGGCCCGGATGGCCGGGTTGAGGCCCGGCACGTCGCCGCCGCCGGTGAGGATCCCGATAACGCCCTTCTTGGAGTTCGTCTGCATGCCCTTGATTCTCCGATGACGAGTGAGCCGAGGTCGCCCCAGAGCTCGATAATCGACCCCTTGGCAGGCGGGAGCACCGCCGCCGCGACCCGGGGATCATTCTATCCCTCGCCTCGTCTCGCCGCGCGCGCCGGCTCCGGTGCGACGAAGCGAGAGATCCCCGAGATGACAAGCCTTCGCCGACAAAAAAAAGAGGCCCCCACGGCAACGGTCACACCTTAACGTGGGGCGTATTCGGCGACCGTTGCCGTGTGAGGCCGGGGGACCGTGAATGTCAGTTATCCGGGAGGTCCACCGTTACGGGAAGTGTTTGCAAGCCTCGTGCCGTTCGGAGAAACGCCTGGGAACACACGTGGGGCCTTTGTAGGGGGCATTCTGGTCGCATTGCCTGCAACTTCTACAGAGACGTCGGTAGTTCTTACCGGGTACGCGGACCCGCTTCGGCCGACGCGTCCTCCGTGGCGCCCGGCAATCGCTCGATCCGGCGAGCACCGTCGCGAACACTTGCCATTTGGGCATCCGTGGGAGATTCTGAACCGTCCGCGGAAACGCAGCAACATCGCCGGATTCGTTTCCTCTCGATGATCAATTGTAGATACGAAAGGCACGATGCCCTTGAGCTCTCTGGCGGCGATCTACGAAAAGCTCGGCGTTTTCTACCTCGGCCGTGAGTACGATCTCGGTCGCTCGGAGCTCCAGGACGACCTCGTCCTGTACGACTCCAAGGACCTGACCACGCACGCGGTGTGCGTTGGAATGACCGGCAGCGGCAAAACCGGGCTGTGTGTCGACCTGCTCGAGGAAGCCGCGATCGACGGCGTCCCGGCACTGGTCATCGACCCCAAGGGAGACCTGTCCAACCTCCTGCTCACGTTCCCCGACCTTGCACCGTCCGATTTCGCGCCGTGGATAAACGAGGACGACGCCCGGCGCAAGGGAATGACCACGGCGCAGTATGCGGCAGATCAGGCAAAGCTGTGGAAAGAAGGGTTGGCCTCCTGGGATCAGGACGGCGAGCGCATTCGCCGGCTGCGCGACGCCGCCGAGTTCTCCGTCTTCACCCCCGGAAGCGAGGCCGGAATCCCGGTATCGGTGCTGTCGACGTTCGCCGCGCCTCCCCCGGAGCTGGCCGACGACCCGGACCTCTACCAGGACCGCGTTCGCGGTACCGCCACCAGCCTCCTCGGCCTGCTCGGCGTCGATGCGGATCCCATTCGCTCGCGCGAGCACATCCTGTTGTGCACGTTGCTCGACGGCGCCTGGGGCCAGGGGCAATCGCTCGATCTCGGCGCCCTCATCCAGCTCATCCAGGACCCGCCGGTGAAGCGCATCGGCGTGCTGGACCTGGACTCCTTCTTTCCCGCCAAGGAAAGGTTCGAGCTCGCCATCGCTCTCAACAACCTCCTGGCCGCGCCCGGGTTCGCCACCTGGATGAGCGGCGACCCCCTCGACGTCGACTCGATGCTGTACACCCCCGAGGGCAAACCGCGCGTCTCGATCTTCTCGATCGCGCACCTCTCCGAAGCCGAGCGCATGTTCTTCGTTTCCATGCTGCTCAACGAGGTCGTCGGCTGGATGCGCACCCGCGCCGGCACCACCAGCCTGCGGGCGCTCGTATACATGGACGAGATCTTCGGCTTCATGCCGCCCGTCGCCGAGCCGCCATCGAAGCGGCCCTTGTTGACGCTCCTCAAGCAGGCCCGCGCCTATGGGGTCGGTGTCGTGCTGGCGACGCAAAACCCCGTCGATCTCGACTACAAGGGGCTGTCCAACTGCGGCACCTGGTTTATCGGCAGGTTGCAGACGGAGCGCGACAAGGACCGTGTGCTCGACGGACTCGCCGGGGTCGCGGCCGGCGGCGGAGAGTTCGACCGGGGAGCCATGGAGGCGACGTTGTCCAGCCTCGGCAAGCGTGTGTTTCTGATGCACAACGTGCACGAGTCCGGCCCGGTGGTGTTCCAGACCCGCTGGGCCATGTCGTACCTGCGCGGCCCTCTGACCCGAGCACAGATCAAGGTACTCGCGCCGCGGTCGGGTTCTGCCGGGCCGGCGAGAGCGTCGGCCACGTCGAGCGCCGCGGAGGCTTCGTCTCCATCTGCTCCTGTCGCGGTTCCGGCCTCGCCGGATCCGGCGCCGCGGCCCGCTGCCGCGGCCGCCGAATCGTCGGCCGCAGCGTCTCCCCTCGCATCGAAGCGACGACCCGTTGTGCCTCCCGACGTACCCGAGGTGTTCCTACCTCCCGACGCCGATCGAGCCGACCGGTCGATCGCCTATCGGCCGCGGCTGCTCGGCATGGCGAACGTCACCTTCGTCGACACCCGCAAGGGTCTCGAAGCCGCCGAGGAGATCACGCTTCTGGCGACGATCGAGGACGGGCCGCTCCCGGTCGACTGGTCCGAGGCGCACCTGTCCGATATTCGCGACGACGTGTTTGCGGATGGGCCGGGAGACAACGCCAGCTTCGACGACCTACCTGACCGCGCCGCCGACGTGAAGAGCTACGCGCGTTGGCGCAAATCGTTCGCCGACTGGATCTACAGGAATCGTCGGTACGAGCTCATGAAGAGCGCGACGTTGCGGGAGATCTCCAAGCCCGGCGAAAGCGAGCGCGATTTTCGCATCCGTCTTTCCGACCGCGCGCGACAGGAGCGCGACCGACAACTGGAGAAGCTGCGTCTGAAGTACGCCTCGAAGTTCCGCACGCTGCGCGACCGGATCCGCAACGCCGAGGCGACGGTACAGCGCGAAAGCGATCAGGCCAGCGGCGCCAAGATGCAGACGGCGATCTCTTTCGGCGCGACGCTGCTGTCGGCAGTGCTCGGCCGCAGCCCCCTCAGCTCGACCACCGTCGGCAAGGCGACGACCGCGGCCCGGGGCGTTGGAAGGGCCTCGCGCCAGGCGCGCGACGTCGATCGAGCGATGGAAAAGCTCGAGGCCTATCGTCAACAGCTCGAGGACATGGACGCCGAGTTCCAGGGCGCCGGGGAGGAAGTACGAGCCCGCCTCGACCCGATGACGGAGGTCCTCGACACCGTGGCTCTGAAGCCGCGGAAGACGGACATCGACGTGCGGCTCGTGGCGCTGGCATGGATGCCCTGAGAGGGTCGCCCGCGTGACGCCGGAGGGATTGTCGTTGATCAGCCCTTCTTGCGCGTCAACGGCGCGATCGTCCGTCCGGCAGCCGAATCGGCAATCAGCGTTCGCAGGCGGCGCAGCCGCGTCTCCTCCTTCTTCGCGCTGATCACCCAGAACGCCGCGGTGCGCCGGTACCCGGGGGCTTGTTGCCGGAAGAAGTCCCAGGCGACGCGGTTTTCGCGCAGCATCTCCTCGTATTGCGGCCCCAGTTCGGCTTCGTTTCGCTGCTCGTACGAGTAGGTGCCGGATTTGTCTGCGCGTCGGTTCTCGTAAACCCGCAAGCCGGCCGGCGCCATGCGGCCGGCGGCGATCAGCTCCTCCACGCTGGCAATGTTCTTCGTGCTCCACTTGCTGTCGGAACGGCGCGGCGTGAAACGGATCTTGTACGCCTGCTCATCGACCGTCTTGCGCAGCCCGTCGATCCAGCCGAAGCAAAGCGCCTCGTCGACCGATTCCTGCCAGGTGATGCTCGGTCTGCCGCTGCCTACCTTGTAAAAACCGACCCACTGTTCGTCGTCGGTGTCGTGGTGCCGAGCGAGCCAGGCGCGAAAATCGGCCGGGGTAGCGAAAAAGACCACGTCGTCGGGCATCCGATTTCCTTCCCCCACGCGGCATTGCCTTGGGCCGTTGCCGGCCCGTTCGCGTCACTCGGCACTCAGGGCCACCATAGGATCGACGCGGCTGGCGCGCAACGCCGGCACCAGCGTGGCGAGAGCGGTCCGGCGAAGGATACGGGTCACTAGCCGAGGGGGCGGTCGATGATCACTTCGTGTTCCCCACGCAGCGCGATCTGGGTGCGGAGGTGCGCGACCACGCCCTCGAGCCGCTCCTCCAGATGCTTGATCTCGAACGACGTCAATACGTCCGAGAGCATTTCGTCGAGGGTCTCCCGGTCGAGCCGCTGCAGGCGATTCCAAACCTGCCATTCGCACATGGCGATCTTTCCGGGCGTCCAATCGCGCACGAACTTCTGGAAGGCACGCGTGTGGTCGATCATCCACAGCTTTCCGGACCCATCGAGCAGGTAGTTCCCCCCGTGGCGGTCGATGTTCCCGATGAGGCAATCGAACAGCGTCATCATCCTCATTTGCGCCAGCCAACCCCGATAATCGGGCGGCCTGAGACCGGCTCTGCGGCGATGCGTCTCCGTCATGGCGCCCTCGATCCAGAGCTGCAACGAACCCGTCCGCGCGCCGATCGAACGCACCACGGTGGGCGGAACGTTGTCGAAACCCAGCCAGGTCGCCAGCCGGTACGCGGCCACCTCGAACATCGCCGAGTCGTGCAGCTCCCGGTAGAACGTCCCGTCGCGCATCCAGACCTGCTCACTGATCAGGTCGACGTCGCGAAAGACGGCGTATGCGCGGATGCCGTCCTTCTCGAGCAAGACCTTGCGCGGTTCGGTCACACCGGTCGGGATCCTCTCCATCGAAAGGATCTCGGCATGCCGAAGAAACGCCAAAGCCTGGGCGTCGGAGGAAAAGGGGCTGGGTGCCGGAGTCTGCGGCTGCGCCGCCGCCACCGAGGCGAATGCCACCACACCCGACAGCGCGACCAAAGCGACTCGCCGGAACGTCATCTCGCAACCTCCGGAGCGGCCCAGATGGTGGAGATTCGCGTTGGGTAGAAGACGAGATTATCGGTACCCGGGTTTCATCGGCGCAGCCGTCGACTACGAACCACCGCTGTCGCCCTGCTAATGAGCCCATTATGCTGGATCGGCAAGGTGCCCTTGTCAGCGGCGGCTCATTGCGTTAGCACTTGGTAGCCGCCGGACCGCGTGGTCCGGTACACGCTACCCTTGTGGCACAGTCAGGAAGCCAGGAGCCCCCGCGTATCCATGGAAGACTCGGTCGGCGGTTCGGCGGATCAGGCCGCAGCGAATTCGCCCGCAAAGAACAGCGCACCTGATAAAGCAGACCTGAACCGTCTGTTCAGCCTGTCGCTGGACTTCCTTTGCATCGCCAGCCTCGACGGATATTTCACACACGTCAATCCGGCATTCACGCGCGCTCTCGGCTACAGCCGGGCGGATCTGGTGAGCAAGACCTTCCTCGAGTTCGTTCATCCGGACGACCAGGCGGCGACGATCCAGGCGCTGGAGCAACTGTCCCAAGGAATCGACGTCGTCGACTTCGAGAACCGGTACCGGGCGGCGGACGGCGCGTGGCACTGGCTGGCGTGGCGATCGACCTCGGTTCCGGAGGAAGGCCTCGCGTTTGCGGTGGCTCGCGACGTCACCGAGCACAAGCGACTCCAAGCACTGTCCAGGCAACAGGCGGCTGACCTTGCGCGCTCCAATGCCGACCTCGAGCAGTTTGCCGCCGTTGCCTCTCACGATCTGCGGGCGCCGCTGCGCGCGGTTCGGGTCCTCGCCGACTGGATCGAAGAGGGGCTCCCGGACGACTTGCCCGAGGAAGTAAGCGACAACTTCACCAAGCTGCGTCAACGCGTCGACCTCATGTCGCAGCTCGTCGGCGACCTCCTCGCCTATGCACGCGTAGGACGAGACACCGAGAAGATCGAAGAAACCGATACGGCCGCGCTTGTTGCCGCGATCACCGAGCTGCTCGGACCGCCCCCGGGCTTCGAGATCGTTGCCGAACCGGGCCTTCCGGTGTTCGAGACCACCCGGTCCGCCCTCGAGCAGGTATTACGAAACCTCATCAACAATTCGATCTCTCACCACGATCGCGACTCGGGGACGGTGCGCATAGCCGCTCGCGAGCTCGACGGGTTCTGGGAGTTCAGCGTCCGTGATGACGGACCCGGCATCGCCGCCGCGGACCGCGAGAGAGCTTTCGAAATGCTCTGGTCCGGCCCGACGGAGGGGCACCGAGGCGCCGGAATGGGTCTCGCGCTGGTGAGTCGCCTCGTCGAGCGTGTCGGCGGCGAGGTTCGGCTCGAGTCCGGCGACCGCGGCACGACCATTCGCTTCACCTGGCCCGAGAGAATTGCGGTGTGACCAGAATTCTCATAGTTGACGACGACGGCGTCGATCGCGATCAGGCGAGACGATGCCTCCCGGCGATCGAGGATCTGGAGGTTGTCTTCGCGAGTGATGGGCATGAAGCTCTGACGACCCTGGAGGACACCCCCCCCGACCTGATCATCACGGACCTTCGAATGCCGGGCCTGGGCGGGCTCGAGCTGGTCGAGCGGCTGGCGGAGGAGCACCCGCTCATTCCCGTCATCCTCATGACCTCCCAGGGAAACGAGCAGATCGCGGTACGGGCATTGACAGCGGGAGCCGCCAGCTACGTGCCCAAGCGCGACCTGGCCGACAACTTGGCCGACACCGTCGATCAGATCCTCATGGTTGCCGAAGCGCGGCGCTCGCGCACGAAGGTGCTCAGCTTTCTCGACCACTTCGAGACGAGGTTCGAGCTGGTCAACGATCCGGAGCTGATCATTCCGCTTGTTGCCTACGTCGAAGACAATCTCGAACGTCTCGGCTTCGCCACCAAGTCCGTCCGTTCGCAGGTGGGTATTTCGCTCATGGAAGCCCTGGCCAACGCCATGCTCCACGGCAACCTCGAGATCGACGCCGAGTTGCGTCGCACCGATCGTGACGCCTTCGACATACAGGTCGGCGAGCGCCGGGCGATCGAGCCGTATGCCTCCCGCCGCGTGCGCTGCTCGGCCAATGAGTCGCCGCTACGGGTCGAGTACACGATCAGCGACGAAGGGCAGGGCTTCGACGCCACAACGCTCCCGGATCCGACCGACTCCGCCAATCTTCTCGCCGTCGGCGGCCGCGGCGTCATGCTGATGAAGACGTTCATGGACGAGGTGAGATTCAGCAGCAACGGCGCCCGCGTGACGATGGTCAAGCACGCTTCAGCCGACGGCGACTGAGCGCCGCGGCGATGCGATCCCGCCCCTTGTCACCGCGCTTTATCGAGGCTCTCCGTTTCGCCACCACGGCCCACGAGGGCCAGGGGCGCAAGGGTACCGACACGCCCTACGTCGCACACCTTCTCGCCGTGACCGCCATCGTGCTCGAACACGGCGGGGACGAGGATCAGGCGATCGCCGCGCTGCTGCATGACGCCATCGAGGATCAAGGCGGCGACGGCATGCGAACCCGGATCCGCGAGAAGTTCGGAGAGCGCGTCACCGGTATGGTCGACGACTGCACCGACGCCGAGGTGCTGCCGAAACCTCCCTGGAAAGAGCGCAAGCTCGCGTACCTCGCCCATATCCCGGCGGCGCACAAAGACAGTCTGCTCGTCTCCATGTCCGACAAGCTGCACAACTCGAGCTCGATCCTGCGCGACTTCAATCGCCACGGCGTCTCCGTTTTCGACCGCTTCAGCGCAGGACCCGACGACACCGTCTGGTACTACGAATCACTGGTGGCGGCTTTTGCGGCCGAAGAACCGGGCGGAGACGCGGCGGCGTTGCTCGGGGAATTGCGCTCCGTCGTGGACGAGCTGCGGCGGTCGGTCGCACGCGACGGCTGCTGCTCGGAGGATGACGGCCGCCTCTCGGGGGATGACGGCGGTCGATCGGAAGCTGACGACGGCTGAGTAAGCCCGCCCTCCCGCCTCCGCGCAGGTCGAAGGTCTGCAGTCTGCTTGCACAATCCAGCCGGCTCAACGAACCTCATGGGCCATGATGACTCGCCCTTCGACGCTCTATGTATCGACCGTCGCCGTTGTCGGCCTCGGTTTCGCCCTGCAGATGTTTCTGTGGTCGAGGCAGTGGATCTACGGCGATCAGTACGCGCTGCTGACGCCCGCGGTCGAGTACCTCGCAAGCGGCGAACTGGCGCCTTTCAGCAAGTCGATGAGCGGAGGGGGTCGCATTCCCGGAACCCTGCTGCAGCTCGTCATCGCCGCACCGCTCCGTCTCTGGAGCGACTTCCGTGCCCCGGCATTGGCGATGGGGCTGAGCCAGGTTGCGGCTTTGGGGATTCTGTTGTGGGTCGGCGCCTCCGCCCACGGGCGACGTTTCGCCCCGGCATTCGCGGCCGTCTACTGGCTGTCTCCGTGGCGCCTCTACCACGCGGGCTTCCTGTGGGAGCCGGGATTTCTCCTGCTGCCGGCGGCGCTACATCTGGGATGCTGCTGGCTGCTGCGGCATCCCGCGGGTGACCAGGAACCGGACACTCCGGCTACATCCCCGGCCATGGCAATGGCGGCCAGCTTCGGACTCGGCGCCACGCTCCTCGCCACGCTCCAGGTACACGCCTCGTTCCTCGTGCTCGCCCTGGCCAGCGCGATCCTGATGTGGCGACGACTGATCCGGCCGCGACTGACCGGCCTGGCCGCGGGCGTCGTCGCCGGAGGCCTGACGCTTGTGCCCACGGCGATCACTTTCGCCGCCGGCGATCTGCCCCGAATCGCGCCCAACATCGACGACCGCGTAGCGCTCCCGCTGCTGGTGATCAGCAACGCCGGCAAGGCGATCTCGTATTGGTTCCGCATGGGTTCGGCCGACATCGGGGGGCGTCTTGGGCAACCCGCCTGGCTCGACCCCCCTCCCGCCGGTACCGAGGCCCCGGTGGCACTGCCGTCGCTGCTCGTGAGCGCCGTCGTGCTTCTCTCCGTGGTGTCGGTCGTGATCGCGGTGTACGCCAACTGGCGCTACCTGCGCAGGGAAGACTCCATGCCACCCCGGGATCCGTCCGACCCTGGAGCCCCGGAGATTCTCGACACCTGGCTGCAGGGCTACACGCTCGTGATGCTCGTGGCGCTGGCCGCAGCCGGCACGCTCTCCCCGGTTCCGGTGCAGGGCTGGCACGTGCTCATCGCGCTGCACGCGGCCTGCATACCCACGGCTTTCTGGCTCCTACGTTCCGTCGATACCGGCGGCCGCGCCCGGGCGCTCGGGATCGCCTTCGTAGCGCTGCTGATCGTGACCTCCGTGCTCGTGGGCATCGGCCACCCGACCTATCTGCGCCCCGACGAGATCCACGTGCAACAGCAGGACATCCCTGACCTGCTACGTCCGCTGATACCACCCGCGTAGCCGGCGGCCGAACGTTTCTGGGGCCGACGTCGCCGCCGGGCTAGCGGAAGTTCTTCCCATTCGGAGGCAATCATCACCACACCGCAGTGCGCCCCGCCGACGCATGTTGCGTTTCAGGCCTTTTTCGGTGCCTTGCGCATGTCCTTGTGGATCTGCTTCCAGCGTCGCTTCTCGGCAAGGTCGGCGCTCGAATCCCGCCGGCGCACCTCGAAGGCGGCTTCTTTCTGCAACTTCTCGTAGCTCATCCATCGCTCGGGTCGGAGGGAACCGTCCTCGATGGCGGCGCGGACGGCGCAGCCGGGTTCGGCGTCGTGTCGGCAGTCACGAAAACGACACCGTGAGGCCAGCTCGGCGACGTCGTCGAATGTCTCCCCGAGCCCTTCCTCGGCTTCTATCAGGCCAAGCTCCCGCATCCCGGGCGTATCGAGCAACAGCGATCCATCGGGCAAACGAAAGATCTCTCGATGCGTCGTCGTGTGACGTCCTTTGTCGTCGGCCTCGCGGATCTCCTGTGTGTCCAACAAGTCGTTGCCGGCGAGCGTGTTGACGAGGGTCGACTTGCCGACGCCGGACGAGCCCATCAGGACCACCGTCTTGCCCGGCGCGAGCCACTTCCGCAGCTCATCGAGCCCATCGCCGGTAACGCTGCTGACGACCTCGACAGGCGCGCCGGAGGCAACGTCACGGACTGACTCGACGGCCGCCGGGATGTCTGCGCAGAGATCGGACTTCGTCAGCACGACGAGGGGCATGGCGCCGCTGTCCCACGCGGCCACGAGGTAGCGCTCGATGCGACGCGGGTTGAGCTCCTGGTTGAGCGAGCTGACGATGCAGGCGACGTCGACGTTGGCGGCAATCACCTGCTCGCCCGCCTCGACACCGGCACGCCGGCGGACGAACTGGGTGCGGCGCGGCAGGATCTCGACGATGGTCGCCGGCCCGTCCACCGAAGGCTCGATCAGAACCCAGTCACCCACGGCGGGCAGCTCGCGGCGGCCGGAGGCACGGTAGCGCATGCGCCCCGGGGCCACGCCGGTGGCCTCTCCCCACCGCGTCATCAGTCGGTATTCTCCGCGATGCTGCGCGATGACACGTGCCGGGGCCCGGTCGCCGCCACCCGGCTCGCACAGCTCCGCATCGCGATCGGGGGTCCATCCCCAATCGCGCAGGAGTGCATTCATGAGGCTCTCGGATTCGTGGCGGGCCCTATCATTTCAAAGCTCGAGTGGCCCAGGATCTTGGCCCACGGTGCGGACGCCGCGCAAGCGAGGGAGATGCAACCAGTCTCTGTCGCGCTTTCGATCGCCGCCGCAGCGGCGGCGGACTTCGCCGTCGGCGCGCGTATCTCTCTCGGGCCGCTGTACCTGATACCGCTGTGCTACACGGCCCTCACGCAGCGTCGCGTCGTTACCGTCGGCGTGTTTTTCGCCTGCCTCGTGCTGCGGGAGCTGCTGGGTCCGATCGAGCAGTCGAGCAATCCCTGGCTCTTCTTCCTTCGCGACCTGGCGATCGCGGCGGGATTCGTCGGGCGGGCAACTCGCCGACGACTCAACGGCGATCGCCATCCGCCGCCAGCTTCCGCACGAATCGCCCGGCGAAACCGAGACGGACTTCATCGCGACGGATTCGTACCCCGGCTAGTTGTGCTACGCGGCACTTGGTACGCGTGGGCATTGGAGGCCGACGGGAGGGGCGAGATCTCGCCCCTCCCTCAGATCCGAATCGCCACGTTGCACCTGCCACGTTCCGCACCCTCCCGGCCGAGACGACTCCCCGTGCCAACCATGGAACGTTGGCGGCGACTCGACGGGAGAATTCTCCCCCGAGCCGGAAGACGGCAGAGCCGGCTTTCGGGGGATGCCGAGGTTTCGACATCGTCTCGCTGCCTGTCTCCGAGCGGTTACTCCTTGCCTGTCTCGGCCGGGCGGAGGTGTCGGTGGGCAGCGGGCGTTCAGCGGGTCAGAGAAGTGGCTGCGTGGCGCCAGGCACTCGCCCTCGGCCGCCTATGCTGCCCGCCGATGCCTTCGGCGGACGGCGGTGGGTGGCACGTCCATCTCAGGGCATCAGAATCGTCGGTCCGGGCGCGTTTGGGCAGGGAGCCTCGTCTTGAGGGACCGATGCAGAGGGTCGGGTCGGGGCAGTGATGCCCTGTAGCGTGTACTGCGAACCACAGACGCGGCGAAGCCGCTCAAGAACCCGCACCTCACGCCTAAGGGCATCGCTGCCCCGACCCGACCCGCCTAGCAACCAGGTTCCCGCCTAACACCCGGTCGGCACCCCATCCGCCGGTCCCGCGGGGGCCTCAACGCGACTCGATGAGGCCCTCGAGCGCGGCGGCGGTTTGCGGCGACCAGCCACTGAACGCCCTCGACACGCCTCCACGCTCGTCGACGAGCAAGCTCATCGGAACGAACAGCACGCCATCATCGAAGAGTCCGGAGACTTGATCGGCGTCGCCGATGTACGACGGGTAGGTGATGCCCAGGCCGTCGAGAAAGGCCGGCACACGGTCCCGCGACTCGACGTCCACGCTCAAGCCGATCAAGTCGATCCCCGCCTCCGCCAGTCGCGGAGCGAGAAGTTGCAGCTCGGGCATCTCCTTGCGACACGGGATACACCAGGTGGCCCAGATGTTGATGAGCGTGCGTCGCCCGGGCTTCAGGACGTCAGCCAGCGTTGCCGCCCCGCTCTCCGCATCTTCGATTCGGAGGCCGGCGACGGAGTCGCCGCGATCGATCGTGAGCCGGGCGAACAACGCGTCTTCGGCCGTCAGTGGTTCGGCAAGCGCGAAGCTCTGCTCTTCAACGGCCACGGCGTCGGGGTCTCCTTCGATCAGCAACAACGAGCTGCCGGCAGCCACATCGACGATTCGCTGCCGGGCGCCACCGGGCCAGGCGACCTCGATCCATTCCGCGCCGGAGTCCGCGCCGAGACCGAACAAAAGCCGGGGATCGTGCTGCGACAGGAAGCCCGAGCCTCCCGACTTCACTTTGGTGAGGATGCCCGCGGAAGTCTTCACACGAACGACGGCGCCGAACGCATCGGTTCCACTATCGGTGCCCCGCAGCGCGACCCGCACGAAGCCCTCGTCTTGCCCCAGGTTGTTGCGGTAGAGGTGATGCGCCGTTCCCTGCAGGTCCACCTGGAAGATGTCGGCGTCACCATCGTTGTCGAAGTCGGCGAACACCGCGCCGCGCCCGTCACCGATCGAATCCGCACCGGTAATACCGGAGATGTCGAGGTAGATCGGCCCGCCGGGCGCGGAGGACCCTTCGGCGGCGGCGTCCCCGGGAAGGCTCACGCCGACGTAGTTGCGCTCGAATCCGCTGAACGACATGCCGTCGCGGAAGATGGCCCCCATGTGGTCGACGCGATACTCGTCGTTGCCGGCATCCTCGACCTCAGCGCTCGTCGCCACCACGTGGCGCCAGAACAGGCTTCACGTATCCTCCATGAGCTTGCCGGAAATGAAGCCGTTGGGGGCATAGAGATCTTCCCAGCCATCGTTGTTGAAGTCGATGAAGCCGCCGCCGAACGCCCAGCCCGCTGCCAAGCCGCCCACCTGTGGGGTGACGTAGTCGAACGATCCCGTTCCATCGTTCGCATAGAGCGAGTTGCCGGCAGCCAACTTCCGGAGGACGGAATCGTCCGGGCCGAGGTCGCCGGAAAGCCGGGAGAGAATGCGGTTTCCCGCCGTCGACGACATGTTGGTGACGTGCAGGTCCAGGTCGCCGTCGTTGTCGTAGTCGCCGAACGCCACGCCCATACCGTTGCCCGGATCGACGACGCCGCGCTCGCCGGCAGCCGCGCGAAACCGCCCTCCCTCATTGAGGTAGAGGCCGTTCTCGCCGAAATCGTTGGCGACGTAGAGATCCTGGTCTCCGTCCTCGTCGATGTCGGCGAACGCGGCCGCGTAGCTCCACCGCGAATCCCGCACCTGCCACTGCTCGCCGGCCTCTTCGAAGGTCCCGTCGCCCCGATTGAGGAACAGCAAGTTCGGCGTGCCGTTGGTCGCGCGGTCCCAGGAGTTCGGCATCACGAGCCCGTAACGGTTATAGGACGCGACATAGATGTCCGGCCAGCCGTCGTCGTTGACGTCGGCGGCAGCGGCGCCGAAGCCGTTCGCCGGCACCGCGACTCCGGCGGCCAACGAACGGTCGAGAAAGCGCAACTCGCCGTCGGGCACGAGCCGGTTTTCCAGCAGGATCTGCGTGCCGACGGTCGACAGAAAGAGATCCACGTCGGAATCATTGTCGAAGTCGACGAACAGGGGCGCGGAGGCGGCCGGCGCCAGGGACACGAAAGTCTCGTCCGAAGCGTCCCGAAACGTGCCGTCACCCTCGTTCAAATACAAACGATTCTCGACGACACCCGTCGTGGCGAGGTCGAGCAATCCGTCGCCGTCCACGTCCGCCGCGGCCGCACCGTGGGCAACCACCGTATCGTTCGGCTCCGTGCCGAAGGGAGGGAACTCCTGCCGCAGGCCTGCCGGAAGCGCCACCTCTGAAAAAATCTCCCGTTCAGCGATCAGCGAATCGACCGTCTCGAGCTCCAGGCGCTCAATTCGCCAATCCTGTTCGCCGATCCTGCGGGCGACGATACCGGCCCACGCCGTCAGCCACTCTCGACGTCCCTCTTGATCGCGTCCGACGACGAAGAGCCAGATGCGGGCCGATCCTTCGACCTCCGCGTCGCCCTCGAAGGTCGAGCTCTTCACCTTGAAGCGCACGTCTTCGATCGTCGGGAAGTGCTCCACGAGACGCTCGAGTCCGGCGAGAAACTCGCCCCGCTCCATCCGACCCGGGGAAAGCGTGGGCCACTCGTGCCGCCCGATCCAATCGAGCTCGCCCGGCCGATCGACCGGTGCGTAGGGTATCGGCGTCGCCGTCATCGTCTCGGCGAAGAAGCGCTCGATCGTCGCTCGATCCTTGTCGCGCACGGCAACGGAAAGCAGCAGCAGGTCGTTGGTGAGGGACTCCGATAACGTCTCGGTGACATCGAGCTGTACCGTATCGACAGCCGCCCGATCCTGGCCGGCAGGGCTGGGCAGCCCCGTCGCCAGAAGGAGGGCACCGGCCGCCAGCAATATCAGACCCGCAGAGCGCATTGCGGGATTCTACCAGGGCATCCCCTCTATATCGGGGCGCGCCACCGCCGGCCGCGACCCGCGGGAGACGTCCGGGATAGAATGGCCGGCTGAGCCCAACAGTCATTCCGCCGAAGCGAGCTTCACGAAGATGATCATCCGTGCGCGTCCATTGGTCGGTCTCGCCGCCGGTATCGCGGCGCTCTTCGCCCTGTCGGGCAGCCTTGCCTCCCAGTCAATGGAGGTCCAGGTCCTTCGCAACCAGGGGAAGGCCACCTACGAGGAGCAACGCTTCTCGGATGCCGCGACGGCCTTCGGCCAGGTGGTCGACAGCCCTGCCGCGGTCGGCCAGGACCACCTCAACCTCGCCCTCGCGCGCTACCGGAACAACAACGACGCCGGCGCCCTGGACGCTCTGGACGGAGCCGACGGACTGCTTGCTGAGCACCCGGGAGCCTCCTACTTGCGAGGACTCGTTGCCCGTCGCGCGGGCGACCTGGAGACCTCGCGGATGGCGTTGGAACGGGCGCGATCTCTCGACCCGACAGACCCCGCCGTGCGCTACAACTTGGGCGCGGTGTACGTACAGCTCGGCGAGCAGTCGCTGGGCCTCCGGGAGTTCGAATCGGTCATCGCCGTGGGGTTCGACATCGGTCTGCAGCACTATGTGTCTGCCGTCTACCAGACGCTGCAGAGCCTGCTGAGAGAAGGCCGCCGAGACGACGCCGAGCCGCTGATCGAGCGCTACGCTGAGGACAGCCGTCGCCTGTCCCCGGCGGCGCGCACGGCCACCGCTCTGGAGGAGAGCCGGTGGACGGCCGTCCACGTGCCCAACACGAGTCTGCAGCCGGCCGACCCCGACACTGCTCGAGCGGTCCGCCTCGAGCCCGCTGCGCGGCAGACGCCCGCCGGCGGGGGCCTGGCGATCGGCGACATCAATCTCGACGGCCGGCAGGACTGGGTCGTGACCGGCCCTTCCGGCGCCGTCTGGTTGTCGAGCACCGACGACTACGCCGTGCAGCCGTTGAGCACGCCCGATGGGGTCGCCGCGCTGGGCGACTTCGATCGCGACGGGTGGCCCGACCTCTACGTAGCCGGCGCCACGGAACACCGCCTGCTGCGCAATGTTCTGGGGGACAGCGAGCCCACCGATACGACCGTCGTGTTCGCGCCCACGTCGGCAACACTTCCGGTTGGCGATCGACCCGCTACGGACGTGGTCTGGGGCGACTACGAGCACGACGGCGACCTGGACGTGTTGGTCATCCGCGAAACGGCCGGCGAGGCCGGGTCGGCCCTGCTGCTGCAGAACCTCGGCAACGGCGAGTTCGTCGATACCACCACCGAATCCGGTCTCGACGGTCTGAGCCTTGGTGGCGGGGCCCTGTGGGCGGACGTCGACCGGGATTACGACATCGATCTGTTCGTCTGGGGCGAGGGCGGAACGACGCTGTTTACCAACCAGCGTGGCGGCGACTTCACCGAGATCGGACCCGCAGTCGGCGCGGCCGTGTCGGCGCCCGTCGGTGCGGCGGCGGCCGAGGACATGGACAACGACGGACGAATCGATCTGCTGCTGGCGACGGCCGATGGGGTGTCGCTGCTGCGCAACGTGGGTGACGGCGCCTTTCTTCCCGTCGACCAGGGCGTACTGGGAGCAAGCGGCGTTGGCGCCCTCGCCTCCGCCGACTTCAACAACGACGGCTACCTGGACCTCGTCCTGCTGTCGGACGACGGCCCCCGGTTTTTCGCCAACGCCGGTGGTTTCGAGTTCGCTCCCTTCGAGCCGCTGACGACCGACGACGCTCCCTCCGACGCCGACGGCGGCCTGCACGTCGCCGACCTCGATGGCGACGGTGCCGTCGACATGTTGCTCGAAGGCACAGGGCAATGGAGGCGATTCGTTCAGCCCGACCCGATCGGCCGCTGGTTGGCAATCCGCCCGGCCGGCATCAAGAACAACATCCAGGGAATCGGCGCCACGGTGGAGGTCAAGACCGGCGGTTCCTATCAGGTGCGGCCGCTGCGATCGAGCCCGCTGCATTTCGGGATCGGCGCCGCGGACACCGTCGACGTACTTCGTCTTCGCTGGCCGAACGGCATCATCCAGAACCTCCTCGACGTCGCCACCAACGAGGTCATCGAGGTCACGGAGCTGGAGCGGTTGGAAGGCTCCTGCCCGTTCCTGTACACCTGGGACGGCGAAGGATTCCATTTCGTCAACGAGGTGCTGGGCGCCGCTCCCCTCGGCATGCTGCTGGCCGAGGGCGTCTATCACGACCCGGACCCGGACGAGTACGTGTTCGTGCCCGGTGACAAGCTGCGCCCACAGGACGGTGCCTTCGAGATCCGCGTAACCGAAGAGCTGCGCGAGACCGTATATCTCGACGCCGTTCGGCTGCTCGCCGTGGACCATCCCGCGTCGTTGCGAATCCTCCCCCGCGAGGGATTCGGCGGTCCCGAACGCCCGGACCTCGAGCTACACCTCTACGAGGATCTCCTTCCGGTCGGCGCCCACGACCAAGACGGGCGCGATTGGAGCGAAGCGTTGTCCGTCGTGGACGGCCGCTGGGCCGCGCCTTTCGAGGCTGATGCCTACGACGGCCTGGCGACGGAGCACGCGCTCACACTGGAGCTTCCGGAGGCCACGGGCGACTCCGTCTACCTCCACCTGACCGGGTGGGTGTACTGGTCGATGGGGAGCGTCAACCTGGCGGTCGACCAGAACCCGACCACCGCCTTCACTCCGGTCGCCCTGGAGGTCCCGGACGGCAGCGGTGGGTGGCGCACCGCGATCGACGACATCGGCCTGCCGATCGCCAAGAACACCACGCTTATCGTCGACGTCGGATCGGTGCTCGTTCCCTCGGATCCGCGCGTCCGCCTACGCACCACGATGCGGCTGTACTGGGACGCCGCCGCATATACGATCGGCGGCGCCCTCACCGGCCGGCTGCAACCCTCTGGAGACTGGCAACAACGCCACGGTGTGCCGCGGCCGGGCCCGATGACGCTGAAGACGGCCTCGGACGCGCCTTCCGTGGATGCCGTCGAAGTCCGGGTGCTGGCGCCCCGCGCCGCGGCGCTCGAGTCACGGGGGTTCTCCGCAATGAGGCGCACCGCCGAGGGCTACGAGACCTTCGATTACCAGACGGTCGTGGGCACCGCTCCATGGGAGCAGCACCGTGGGCTCTACACCGCGTTCGGCGACGTTATCGACCTGCTCGGCGACGCCGACGACCGCTACATCGTCTTCGCCACCGGCGACGAGGTCGCGATACGCTTCGACGCGTCGCTGCCCCCGCCCCGAGAAGGCTGGCGCCGCGACTACCTCGTCTATCTGCACGGATGGCTCAAGGACACGGATCTGAACACCGCTTATGGAGATCGCGTCGAGCCCCTTCCGTTTCACGGCATGAGCGGGTATCCCTACCCGAGAACCGAAAGTTACCCCGACGATCCGCTGCATCTGGATTTCTTGCGCCACTACCTTACGCGCCCCCACCGGGCCATCAACCCCCCGCTACTCGGAGGCCGATAGCAAAACGATGTCCGATACGCGCCGTACCGTCCTTGCCGCTCCGGTGATCGCCTCGTTGATCGCGATCGCGATCTTCTCCGGCGCCACGACCTCCGCGCCGGTGGCCGCCTCCGAGGCAACAGGTGTCCACCTCCAGGAACCGGCCCTCGTGTACCCGGTCGACGTCATCGCGCAAGACGACGGCCTGGTGATCGCCGACTTCAAGGCGCACGGGCTAATCGGCGTCGACGCGGGTCGCAACCTGTCGGTGATCGTTCGGGGAGACGGCCTGCCGCGAACGCCACTCTACGGCACCCGCGCCGTGATCGCCGCCCCCGACGGGGACGGCTGGATCGTCGCCGATCCCGGCACCTTCGGCCTCTACCGCGTCGCTGCCGACGGTTCGCTGTCGAACATCACCACGGAGCTCGACGTCCCTCAGGGCCTGGTGAGATTCGACGACAGCTCGGTGCTCGTGGCCGACCTGCGCGGCGGCATCGGCGCCGTCATGCGCGTGACCCTCGACGGCGTGGTCAGCGTCTTTGCCGAGATCGACAGCCCCAAGGGCATGGTCGCCGACGGTGACGACGGCTTCGTCGTGGTTTCACACGGCGACCGGGCTCTCTATCGATTGGGCCGCGACGGCAGTGTGGCAACGCTGCATCGTGGCGCCCCGCTGGACTTTCCCCACGACCTGGTGCGACTCGATGACGGCAGCTTCGTCGTCACGGACGGTTACGCCCACGCGCTGTTCAGCGTCTCGGGCGACGGCGACGTGACGACATTGATCCAGGGCGCACCGCTGGTCACGCCTCAGGGAATCGCACAGGGCGTCGACGGCTCGCTGTTCGTCGTCGATCCGCAGGCCGGCGCGGTGTTCCGCGTGGCGACGGACGGGTCGACCGAAACCTGGGTCGAGTTCGGCGGCTGACCGGATCTCAGCGGATGACGTGCCAGAGATCGTCGGGCTGCGCGCGGTCCAGGTAACGGAGTCCCTCCTCCGTGAACACGGCGATCTGGCCGACGCCCAACTCGACGCCATCGTTGCCCCACCCCTCCACCGCGACGCGAGTATGCGGCTCGAAGGCGTACACGGTGTCGTAGTGCAGCCGATGCTCGTGGGTGACGATTCGGTGCCGCTTGTAGCCGGGCCCGGACCCCATCCCCGCCACCCAGGTTCCACGGGAGAACATCAGCCCGTTGACGGTAAAGCGGCGCAAGAACATCGGCGGCGGATGAAAACCCAACTCCGACTCGATGATGCCGTCCTCGCGGGGCAGGCGCTCGGCGGCTTGCTCGATCTCGATACCGGTGCGCCCGTACTGAAATTCGCCCGCGTAGAGATCCTGCATCCGGTTGACCTTCCGCAACGCTTCCTTCAACGCCTCGGGAACGTCGACTTCTCCCTCCTCGAGGACGTAGGCGTGCTGGTGCGAGTCGGTCACGAGGCCGAGGAGCATGATGTCGGAGTCGAGGCTGACGATATCGCCGCGCCGAATGGTCGCGTTCATGCCGTTTTCGGAGCGACCGCGCCGGAAAAACTCGGGGGGATCCTCATCCGCGTACTTGGCGATGTTGGCCGGCTTTCGCTGGATGCCGATGGTCGGGTGGTTCTCCTTCTCGATGTGCAGATCGAGCATCTTGTGCCGAAACCACCAGTTGAGGTCTTCGACCGTGGTGACGTCGGGAACGATCGCCGCGTTGGAGAAGCCCTCGGCGATGATGTCGCTCGCCACGCCCTGGACATAGCGATACACGCTGATCTGCTCGGGACCCATGGTCTCCAACCAGCGCACGCCGAGGGTCCAGGAGCTCACCGTGCGGGAGGCATGCTCGCCGAGAGCCTGGACCATCGCCTCGTTGTTCGTCTCGGCGATGGCGATCACCTGCGGGTCGCGGTCGCGGACGAGAGCACCGATGTGTTGGTAGTCGCGCGGCTGCACGTACTCGATCTCGCCGCCGTTGTCGAAGAAGAGCAGGAACTCGGGGATCTCCAGGATGTCCTCGTACTCGCTGGCGAAGACCATGCCTTCGTGGTTGGCGGGCAGCAGCGACGTGTACAGGGGCCCTTCCGCGTACGACGTCTGGCGATACTCGGGCTGCTCGTCGTTGCGCACGATCCACATGTCGACGCCCTGCTCTCGCATGATCGCCGGCAACACGTTGACCTTCTTCCAATCCCAGAACCTCTGCATGATCTGCACGCGCTCGCGCATGGGGATCATGTTCCGCGCGTCTTGGCCGCGAGGGAATCGGCCGCCGAGCTCCGCCTCCCATCCCATCTCCCGGAAGAATTCCTCGCGGGTGGGGAAGAGAAACGAGAGGATCTCGAAGAGCTCGGGATCGATGATTTCCAGGTTCTCGGGCGTCAACGGCATGTCGTCGTACGAATCGCGCTGGTGGGCGCCGTAGAAGATGTCGAGGCCGTAGGCCAGGTACTCGTCGGCGTAGGAATCGGCGGGAAGACCATCCTGCGGCCGATAGAATCCGCGCTCGATCGCCGCCTGGGTGGCGTGCTCGAGACGCTGCTGGATTTCCGGATAAGCGGGCGTGATGCCGCCGCGGTGGATCAGGTGTGTGATCTCTTCGACGGAGGCGTCGCGGCGGATCCCTTCCGGCCCACCGAGCCGCAGGTAGTCGGGGATGATCTCTTCATCCTCGAGGTCCTGGCTGCGGATGCCGAGCGCCCGGCGGTGCATGTAGTAGCTGATCGCCGTGTTGCGCTCCTCGAAGGTATAGAACAGCGTCATGACAGCCTCACGCTGCTTGACGCGCTCGGTGATGACGCCGGTACCGTTTCTGTCTTTCAGCAACAGAGCATTGGCGACGCTCGCCGCGTACTCGACCTTGGCCGGGTCGACCCGCTCCGTTGCCCAGAAGGTCACCGCCGGCGTCTCGATGCGCTGCGTGAAGATGTCGAGCGCATCCTCCGCCTTCGGCACCTCGGGGAGCGCGATGATGATCAACACCTGCTCCATGAAGCCGTCTTCGTTCGTCGCCCGGACCTCGGCGTAATAGTGCGCCGGATATCGATCAGGCGACGCCTTCAGGGTGAGAACGCCGCTTTGGGCGTCGATCTCGACGATCTCGGTGGCGTCGAGTTGGCCTTCCCGGAGATAGTTGCGGCGGTCGCCCCCGGGCACCGGGCGGACCAGGCTCCAGGTGATCGGCTTCGGGTTCGGAAAGATGAGCTCGATCCGACCCAGCTCCTCGCCAACGACGGTCGCCGGAGTCACCAGGAAGCGGTCGAACTCGTCGGTAAGAATGGGCTTCTGCACGCGGGCCCCGCCGTGCGCGGCCCCGAGCACGAGAGCTGACAGTAAGGCGACAGCAGCAAACTCGAGCGTGTTCTTCATCGATCCCCCGCGGGTGTCTCGGCGTTGAGACTTTCGTACACTAGTAGGCATGTTCACGTGATGAACTCCCCATCAACTAATCGCAGTTCTCGTCTCGAGGCTTTCCGTGCGGATAATCCGATGCTGATGATGCGACTCTGGCACACCCCGCGACGGCGTTCCCTGCTGTCGCGTCTGCTGCTCGCGGGACTGGTGCTCGTTCCGACCCCCGCAGCGACTCTTCTCGCAGCGCCCTCCGCCGTCGCGCACGGCGGCGCGCCGGCTCAGTTTCCGACGGATCCTCGCGCCGCCATGGAGGCCGACATGGCCGACCTGGAGAAGTGGGCCGAAGGATCGGTGAGTCTGATCATTCTCGACGAGGAGGAGGAAATCTGGGAAGGCCTGGAGAACGACGAGCAGCGCCAGCGCTTCGTCGCCTGGTTCTGGGCGCGACGCGACAGCGACCTGCGCGACCCGGCCATCCCCGCGCTGCTGGAGTTCTACACCCGCGTCGCGGCGGCGAACGAGCGCTTCACAGAGCTGCCGCGCGGCTGGCGCAGCGACCGCGGCCGAGTGTGGGTGATGTTCGGGAAGCCCACCAGCATCACCATCGACCCCGACGACCAGAACACGCTGTGGAACTACTTCGCCCCGGGTCTGTGGAAAGATCTCGCCTTCGACAACAACTACGGCGACATGAACATCCGTTTCATCCGGGTCCGGCAAACCTACCGGATCGACGGTGACCTCAGCCCCGGCAACTGGCCGCCGTACGTGATGCGGGTCATGGAGTCGATCCGGCAAGGCCTCGTGCTCAATCCCGACCTGGAGTTCAACGGGGGATCCTGAGCCGAACGGTGCCCGCGATACTTCCGCGCGCCCCCCGCGACGAGGTCCAAAGGAGCTCTCGTCGCGGGGATGCGGCGAAAATCTACGCGTTGCCGGGCGCGTGAAGCGGCCTAGAAGTCGAACCGGAAGCCGAGCCGATATCGCCGTGGCCTTCGCAACTCCAACGGGCGTCCCGGACCGAGATCGCTGAACTCGTCCTCTTCGGTATTCACCTCCATGACCCCGTCGTCATTGAAGAGGTTGAAGATGTCGAAGAGCACCGCGATCCGCATATCGTTGTTGAAGGTGAAGGCCTTCTCCGCCCTCAGGTCGAGGTTGTTGTACCAATCGAGCCGGTTCGAGCCTCGTGGCTCCGTGAACCTCGAGATACTCCCGAACGGCCCGACATCGCGGAACTGCACCACCTTGGTCCACGATCTACCCGACTTGCTGTTGATAAACCAGCCGAAGTTGACTTCGTAGGGCAAGATCACCGATCCGGCGATCTTTATCTGGTGCGGCGTGTCGGTGAACATCGGCCCATCGGCAAAGAATCTGACGTTGGGATCCGACCACAAGTCCGACGGTCCGAGCGATGAGCCTCGGCCATTCTCGAAATCCGTGTCGTCGGTTCCCGTCGTCTCGCTGTAGACGTACGACGCCATGAGCTGCCAGTTGTTGGAGAACCTCTTCTCGACAATGAAATCGAGTGACCAGTAGTCACGTGTCTGCTCGAACGGATCCTGCCCGGGTGGGTTCGGAATCAGCCCCGGATCGAGCTTCGCCGGGTTCGTGTAGATGAACACGGCCTCGTCGGGATTCAGCAGGTCATAAACGAGGTAGTCATCACCCGCCGCGTCCTGGACGATGATCGGCTCCCACTCGCCGTTGAGGCGCACCTTGTCCATGAAATCGTTGGTATCACGGATTACCGCGTTGACCTCGAACGAAACGTCCGACGTGATCTGCCGCTCCACCCCGATGCTGAACTCGGTGAAGTTCGTCATCTTGATGTCCGGGTCGATCGGCAATCCGGCGGGCGCAAAGGCGGTCTCGAGCACCTCGTACTCGTCCCCGTTCCATTCGGAGAACTGGAACTCCACGGCAGAGAAGCTCTGGAAACCACCGTACATGCCGGCAATCATCTGCGGGTAGTAGCGACCCCAGTGCGCCTTCAGTGCCGTCGTGCCGTCACCCAACAAGTCGGCGACAACACCGATGCGAGGCGCGATGCCGTTGGACGGCTTGAAGTGATCGCCGAGGTCCTGGACGCTGGCGTCGAAGCCGGTGATCGCCCCCACGCGTGCCTTGGCGTTGCCGTTCCAGTTGTTGAAGCGGACACCCGGCATGATGGTGACGCGCCCATCGTTGATGGTCCACGTGTCCTGCAGGAAGAAGCTCAGCGTACGGCCCAACGGATCGATGTCGAGGCTCTGGAACTCGTACCGGTACAGCGGCTCGCCCTCGCTCTCGTCGAAGTAGTAGGCGGCGCCACCGCAGCACTCACCGGTGTAGCCGACGAATGTGCGCGGCTGCGCCCAGTCACCCTGGAAGCCGACCTTGATGTCGTGCGTTCCGGCGAGGAAGTCGTCGGCGTAGTGGGACAGCGCGACGTTGACCTGGTAGCGGT
Source organism: uncultured Acidobacteriota bacterium (assembly GCA_964430745.1). Taxonomy (GTDB): domain Bacteria; phylum Acidobacteriota; class UBA890; order UBA890; family UBA890; genus CBDCGW01. The sequence continues at coordinate 26,023 of CAYSHI010000020.1, forward strand.
TGCGAAAGCCGTCGAAGAAGAACCCCGGGCTCTCCGTGAGCAGGTCCTGATCGGCGATGAAGTGCGCCGCGACGGCGTCCTGGCTGTTGCTGAAATCGCCGAAGCTGCTGTTGGTGCCGCCGAATTTCACGTCAATGAACGTGTTCTCCGAGATAACGCCGAGGTAGTCGAGGTTGAAGACGTTGAAGTTGCCGAACGGATCCAGCGTCGCCTCGGGCGCGGTGAACTGGTTGGCCGCCTGTTGTGCGCGGTTCTGCTCCCAGTTCCAGCTACCCGAGAGCTTGTTGTCCGGGTTGATCTGGTAGGTGAGCTTGACGAGGAACTGATTGTCCTTGTCGAAGCCGTCGAATCCGCCGGACAGCTCGGTGGCCTCGTTGGACACTTCGCGACGGAACGAGCCGTAGGCCCACAACCTGTCCGGCACCAGCGGGCCGCCGAGGTCGACGTGCCAGTTTCGGTTGTTGTCGACGTCGCGACGGAACTCGGGATCGTCGGAGTTCTGGCTGTTCCAGCTGTCGCCGCGGTAAAAGAAGTTCGCCGCGCCGTGCAGTTCGTTGGAACCCGACTTGGTCATGATGTTGAAGACCGCGCTGCTGTAGCCGCCGACTTCCGCCGCCCCACCGACGCCGGTGAACGTCGCCTCGGCGACGTTGTCGAAGTCGACCCTCACCTCGACCTCACCACCTTCGGGGCTGTTCATGGTGACGCCGTCGAACGAGTACTGGGTACCCTGGATCGTGCCGCCGAAGGCGGACGAGCCACGTCCGTCTTCGCCCGTTCCTTCATCACCGATGACGCCCGGAACGAAGTCGACGAGCCCCGCGGCGGATCGCCCGGACGGAAGCGCTTGCGCGAACTGCTCGGTGATCGAGACGTTGGCCACACCGGCGCTTCGCGTATCGACGAGAGGCTCCGAAGCCTGGACCGTAACGGTCTCGGTGGCGCCGATGGTGAGTGAGAACACCACCGTACGGGTGACGCCCGCGTTGACGGTGATGGCCTCCTGCTGCTGCGAGTCGAAGCCCTGAAGCGTAACCGCCAGTGCGTAGGTACCCGGCGGCAACGCCGGAAACCTGAAACGTCCATCGGCTCCGGCGTTGGTTGTTCGGTCACCGCCGATCATCGTGGGAGAGCTGAGGGTGACCGTCGCACCCGGCAGCGGAACCCCGGAGCTGTCGTTGATCTGTCCGTCGACAACGCCGGTTCGCGCCGCCTGTGCATGCGCGGTCAGCGGTAAGAATGCAGTCAGGGCCAGCGCCACGAGTGCGATCGCCCATTTGCCCCTAATCATGCTCAGTTCTCCTTTTGACGGGGAGTTTGTGCTGTCATGAACAACTCTTCTCGCGCGGCGACGTCAGACGCGCCGGATACGGTAGCGTCGCCGATTCGCTCGCAGAAGTCGGTAAACGTCATGAGTCGGTTCTGCTCCAGCGTGGCCAGCGCACGGTCGAAATCCCCGACCGCGACCGCGTCGAGAATCTCGTCGTGCTCGCGAATCGACACATCCCACTGCGAGACACGCGAAAACGCCCACACTTCGAGCCGGGTCACCTCGGCACGCAGGCTCTCGAGCATCTCGATGAGCCGCCGGTTTTGCGAACCCTGAGAAAGCATGTGGTGGAAGCGATTGTTGAGGTCCACGCCCTCGCGTGAGTCGGCGCGCTCCGAAGCGGCGGCGTACCGCCGGTTGATGGCCCGGAGCTCCGCGATGGCGGCCTCGTCGAGTCGCGGAAACGACTGTTTCGCCGCCAGCACTTCCAGGCTGGCCAGGATCGGGTAGAGCTCCAGAAGGTCCGTCGCAGCCTGTTCGGGAAGCCGGAACCCGCGATGCGGAATCCTCTCGAGGAACCCCTCTGACGCCAGACGCGCAAGCGCCTCGCGGACCGGAGTCCTGCTGACACCCAGCTTGTCGCTGATCTCTTGTTCCCGGATAAAGCTACCCTCTCGCCAAGCTCCCGAGATGACCTTGTCTCGGAGCACGCTGTACACCTGGTCTGTTAGCGTCGTGGAGGACAGACTCGGCCACGCGTCTTTCATTCGCGCGGTTATAGGACATTTTGTATACAATCGTCAACACTCCCCCTAAATCTTTTGTAATCAAGGATTTACTCCGACTCAGGAGTCCGATTTCGAGCGACTGTACTCTGTGTACGCTCGGAAGATCTCGGGAGGCCGTCCCGCACCGGCCCGCACCCGGCCCGAAACGAAACGAAAACAGATCGTCAGGACGGCGAAGACCTGCCTCGCGCGGCGAAGGGGATTCGCGGAGCCGCGGCCGCTGTTCAGCGACCGGCGAGGCCCTGGGCTTTGAGGGCGAACTCACGCGCCCTGGCGGTGTCCCCGAGGCGATTGTACAGGTCGGCCAACAGGAAGTAGCCGAACGCCAGCTCCTGGTTCTCGAGCTCCGCATCGACCGCCGTGGTGACCATTTGGACAGCTCGCTGCAGGTCCTGCCCCCGATTCAGGTAGATGCGGGCCATGAACAGCAATGCCCTCGGCGCATCCGGGTTGATCTCGAGGGTGCGCGTCAGATATTCCTCTTCCTTCGCCGATTGTCCCGCCACCCGGTAGATCATGGCGAGATTGAAGTGCGACCCCGTATCTTCGGGCGAGATCTCGATCTCGCGCTGATAGGCGCCGACGGCCTGCGGGATCTCACCCCGGGCCTCGTGGACGCGGGCCAGGGTGAAGTTCGCGCCCGGAACCTTGTCGTTCATCTCCAGCGCCGTCCGGGCATTGCGTCCGGCCAGGTCCATACGCCCGAGATCGAAGTACGCCGCGGCAAGCCCCGCTTGCGCCGCCGAAGACTCGGGGTTGACCGACAGACAGTCCTCGAACGCCCGGATGGCCTCGTCGTAGTCCTTCTGGCCGAGGTTGATATTCCCGAGCAGGTAGAGGAGATAGCCGTTGGGCTCGGTAAACGAAAACGAGTCGACCACCGTCTGTTCGGCCTCCTCTACGAGGCCGAGCTTGAGCTGGGTATCCGCCAGGTTGATGTAACCGGAAGGATCCTCCGGCTTGAGCGGGATCGCGCGCCGGAAGACCTCGACGGCCTCGTCGAGCCGCCCCTGCAGGGTGTAGAGCTGCCCCAGGCTCTGGTGAGCATCGAGCACCTGCGGGTCTTCATCGAGGATCTCGGTCAGAAGCCGCTCGGCGTCGTCATAATCCTCGCGCTGCATCAGCTCTCGAGCGCGGATCGACTTGTTGTAGATGCCGATCTTGCCGCGAGGGCTGGCCAGCACCTCGTCGGCGGCGGCGCTGGAGGAAAAGCTGCCCAGATAACCGAGGCTGGCGAGCTTCTCGAGCGTGTCCTCATCGACCGCCATGAACTCCGTCGCCGCCCTGTTCTCGCCGATCCGGGTGACGAACTCGTCGGCAGCGGCTTCGAGCCTTCGGTAGAGGTCTTCGTCCCGGTTCACCAGGTTGGTGGTCTCGCCGGGATCATCGGCGAGATCATAGAGCTCGGGCTCCGGCGAGATGATCAGCTTGTAGCGCTCGTCCTGGATCGACGTCAGGTCGCTCCAGCCGTAGTGAAAGCGGGCATAGAAACTCTCGGCGTAGACGTACCTCGAGTCGGCCGACCCTTCGGGGCTGAACAGCGGCGTCAGGCTCTCGCCCTGCACGGCCGCCGGAGTTTCGAATCCGGTCATGTCCAGAACCGTGGGCATGACGTCGATGAGCGACACGGCCTCGTCGCGCTCGATACCGCGGGTTTCCTCGAAGGGCGTCGAGACGATCAACGGAACGTGCGTCGCGGCCTCGTAGATGAAGAACCCGTGCTGCACCTCGCCGTGCTCGCCGAGGCTCTCGCCGTGATCACCGGCGACGACGACGTAGGTATCGGTTCTTGATCCCGACGCCTCGAGCGCGTCGAGGAGGCGGCCGACCTCGCTGTCCATGAAGGCGATCTCGCCCTGATACGGCGACGTGGCGAAACGTGTTCGATAGGGCTCCGGCGCCTCGTACGGCGCATGCGGATCGTACAGGTGGACCCAGAGGAAAAACGGCGCCTCCTCCCTGCCGTCGAGCCAATCCAGCGCCGCGTCGACGACCTCGTTGGCCGGGCGCTGCACCGCCCCCATGGAGATGAAGCGCTGGCCACGCACGTCGAATTCGTCGTGGTACGTATCGAACCCCTGATCGAGTCCCCAGCGCGAATCGAGCACGTACGCGGCGATGAAGGCGCCCGTGTCATAGCCGCCTTCTCCGAGCACTTCCGCCAGCGTCGTGAGCTCGTCGGGAACAATGAATCCCCCGTTGTCGCGCACACCGTGGTGCGGTGGGTAGGTGCCGGAAAACAGCGATGTGTGCGACGGCAGCGTCAACGGCGTCACCGAGTAGGCACGTCGAAACAACACGCCTTCGGCGGCGAGCGCATCGAGGGTCGGTGTGGAAGCCTGCGCGTACCCGTAGGCGCCAAGGCGGTCGGCACGCGTCGTATCGAGGGTGACGACGACGACGTTGAACGGACGCTCACCGCGCAAGGCGGCGAAGTCGAGCGAACCTCCGCGGGGCACGAGATAGACCGCCGCAGCCACGGCAACGGTCACCGCGAGCGCGATCAGGATGGAGAGTGTGCGACGGTCTTTCACGAAAACAATCATGTTACTTTCTAGCCGCTCTCCGCAAACCGACCACGGACACGCTCTCCACGAGATCCGTCCCGCTCGGCCGCCGCGAAGACGATCGCCCGCCCACTCCCAGGCGACCGCCGGCGCGGCCGCGCAAGGACCGCAGAGGCCGGGTTCAGACACGGATATCGACCACTCTGATATCGACCTATGGCCCGAAACCGCCCGAGACCAGCAAAGGACCGCCACCGCGCCCGCCTCTGCGTGCTGGTCGTTCTCGCGTCGGTACTCGTGCTGACCGCGCAGCCCGGCTCCGCAGGCCGAAACCACACGTCCGGAACGACCCTCTCGCGGCGACAACGGTCCGACGCTGAGGGTATTGCCGGCGGCGTTCAGTCAGGATCGCCCTCCGCGATGCCCGCCACGCCGCCCGTGTGGACCGCGGTCCCGGACAACGACGGGATCGAATTCGTCCATCAGTTTGGTGCCGGCGGCACCTATGTCGCGGAATCCGGCGGCTCGGGCGGCGCCTGGCTGGATTACGACGTCGACGGCCGCCTCGATGCCTTGCTGGTGAACGGACTGCCGAGCTGGGGAGCCGCGCCCGAGCTCGGCACCGGGCACGCGCTCTTCCGACGAGGCGAGGCCGGGTTCGCCCGAGCGCCGGCGGCGAGCGGCATCGAGGATCGCACCTGGGGCAGCGGCGCCACCTCGGCCGATGTGGACAACGACGGCTTCCCCGACCTGCTCATCACCGCCCTCGGCGCCGATCGACTGTATCGAAACAACGGCGACGGCACCTTCTCGGAGTGGCCGGCAGGTATCGAGAACACCGGCTGG
>CAYSHI010000021.1:0-6748 GCA_964430745.1 uncultured Acidobacteriota bacterium
GACGGACTCGGTACGTTCGCCGACGAGGCCGACTGGGCAGGTGCGGCGACCCGTTTGCTGCGTTCCCACGGGTTCAACACGCTCGGTCGCTGGTCGGATGCCAAGGCGCTGCGCGCCGTGTCGCCGCCGATGGCCTACTGCACCAGCCTGAGCTTCATGGGCGCCTACAAGAACGCCGCAAGAGAGGCGCGTCGGGCAGCTGAAATCGCCCCCGATCTGCGCACCCAGGCCCAGTCCTACACCCAGCTAGGTCTCGCCCTCCTCAACAAAGAAGACGAAGACGATCTGGAAGAAGCGGAGCTCGCTTTCCGGACGGTTCTCAACCTGACCGATGGAGAGGCGAACGCTGCCCGTTTCAATCTCGCACACGTCTTGATTCGACTGGAGAGAATCCAAGAGGCAAACACCTTCTTGGAACGGTACCTGGGCATCGAACCTGACGGCCCCCACGCTGACGAAGCTCTGGCCATCATCGACAACCCGCGACGGGCCACCGAGGTCTATTCGCCCGATTTCTCGTTTGTCACGCTCGACGGTGAGTACATGACGTTGGATGACCTCCACGGCAAGGTGGTCTTGCTGGACTTCTGGGCAACCTGGTGTGGACCTTGTGAGGCGGCGTTGCCCACTCTGAGGAAGCTCAGCGAGAAGATGGAAGAGGACCCCTTCATCTTGATCAGCGTCAGCTCCGAAGACAGGCATGTCCTCGAGGAGTTCGTTGAAGAGAACGAGATGACCTGGCCGCAGGTGCGGGGGGAGAGCGGCCATCTGAACGGAAACATGTTCGACGTCAGCGGAATCCCCGCGTATTTCTTGCTCGACCACGAGGGTTTCATCCTCTACCGGACTACGGGATGGTCGTCCAGAAAAGGACGGATGATCTCGTCGGACGTGTCCAAGGCGATCAAGAACGCCAAGAAGGCGCAACAAGAGCACTCGCCTCGGTAGTTCCGCCCTATGCGCCGATCCGCCACCAGCCGCGCCACTTCCCGCTCGCCACATTGTGATCCCAGGCGGCCGTCCAGATGCGGCCGTCGGTGCTGGTGATGAAGACGTCGAGCTTGTTCGGGTGGCGCGATACGGCAGCGACGGCCGAGCCGGGCTTGATCGAACCTCTCAGGATGTTCCACCAGCCGCGCCACTTGCCGTTGGCGACGTTTTGCTCCCACGCAGCGGTGTAGGTCTTGCCGTCCTTGCCGGCCACGAAGACGTCGAGCTTGTCGGGGTGGCGGGAAACGGCGCCGACCGGCGAGCCGGGAAGGGCCTGGCGATTGCCGATACGCCACCACCCGCGCCACTTGCCGTTGGCGACGCCGTGCTGCCAGGCGGCCGTGTACACGCGACCGTCGGTGCTGACCAGGAAGATATCGAGCTTGTTCGGCGCGCGGGATACAGCGCTGATGGTGCCGCCGGCAGGTATCCGGCCGGTCTGAATATTCCACCAACCGCGCCACTTGCCTTCGGCGACGTTCTGATCCCACGCGGCCGTATAGGTCCTGCCGTTGGCACCGGCGACAAAGATGTCGAGCTTGTTCGGGTCGCGTGCCACGGCGGCCACGGGCGAGCCGGGTTTCGCCTTGAGGTCGCCCACGCGCCACCAGCCGCGCCACTTGGCCTTGGCGACGTTCTGATCCCACGCGGCCGTGTACACGTAGCCGTCGTTGCTGACGAGGAAAATGTCCAGCTTGTCGGGCGCCCGAGAAACGCCGGTGACGGTGCCTCCCGACGGGATCCGCCCGGTGAGGACATTCCACCAGCCACGCCACTGGTCGTTGGAACGATTCCCCTCCCACGCGCCGGTGTACGTCTTTCCGTTGTGCCCTGCCATGAAGATGTCGAGCTTGTTGTTGTCGCGAGAAACGAGCCCGACGGGAATGTTGTTGACGCCGATGTCCTTCAACGTGGGACGCCATCGATCCCAGTTGCCGGCGTAGGTCTTGGGTGCCCAGCGAGCCACCCACGCCCTGCCGGCGACGTCGGTGGCAACGACGTCGAGGCGGCTTCCACCGCGGGCCACTGCGCTGGTGTGCAGCAACGATCGCGCGCCGAAGGTCGGCGTCGGCGGGTTGCGGACCACCTCTTTGGTTTGGGGCATGCCCCGCGAGACGCTCTTCCACGTGCTGCCGCTGCGGACCTCGTAGTCCGAGAAGGCCACGGGAAAGGTGACGAAGCCGGTGGTCTTGTCGGGCTTGTCGGCAACGGCGACGTGAGGATGAAAGTTGCCGACTCCCGTGCCGGTGTCGCCGGTGAGGGCCAGCTTCTGCCCGTAGGTAACCTTGTCGTTCTTGTTGACCACGCAGCTGTTCTTGCGCAGATGCAGGTAGGCGCAGATCTCTTCCGGCGCCTGCTCGACCTCTACGTAGTTGGAGTACTGGGCGGTTCCCGACGACGCGATCTCGCGTACCGTGATGACCTTGCCCGGCGCCGATGCATAGAACGGGGCACCGTCGGATCCGTCGGGATATTCGCCACCCACCGGTTCGTCGGCGAGAGTGAAGTCCCAGCAAAAAGCAGCGTAGCCGCGATGCGACCCGGCCTGATGGTCGACGCCCTGGAGCACGTTCCACGCCTCTCCGACCGGAAACGGCAGGTCCATCACCTGCTGTTCGGTCGGCAGCGGAAGCAACTTGGCGTCCTTCGCGCTGTCTCGATCGGCCGAAGTGTTGACGCGGCGGGCCGCTTCTCGAAAGGTCACGGGGCGCGCCAACTTGGCCGGCAGGCTGCCGCTGTTGAAGGTGTAGCCGGCCAGCAGATTGGCCTCGCTGCCGGTCAGGTGCGGCACGTTGCGCAGGTCGTTCATAGCCGCCACGCTCAGCGCCTTGGTGAAAACGGCGACATCGTCGAGCAAGCCATAGAACTGCGCGTTGTGGCCGTTGACTTTCTTGCCGTTGCCGCGCTTGCCGAAGCGCAGCGTGCCCTCCGGCAAACCCGCTGCCCCGACGGCGAGCACGAGGTCCTGCCCGAGCTTCACGCCGTCGAGGTAGAGCTTGCAGGTGCGGGCGGCGCCGACCGTGCAGCGAAGAGCGACCTGGTACCAGCGACCGGCCTTCAAGTCGACGGGGAACTCGCGAGACTGGCCGCCCACCGCTACGTACAGCTTGTACCCCTCGGCCGGCCCGCTCATGTAGTCGCCCATTCCCACGACGAACGTGCCGGTTCCGTTCTCGGCGACGAACGGCCCCTCGTAGGCATCGGGGTATTGCGCCATGAATCGCGCCACGATGGTGTGCGAGGCGTCGAAGAAATCGGCGAACGCCAGATCGGTGTCGACGCACCCCTTCCAGCTCAGTGCAACTGCCATGCTGCCTCCCGCGGACCCTTGCGATCCGGTGGCGATTCCGGAACTGAACGCTGACTAGCGCCGAGCGTAGCCCAGGGAGCTCTAAAGCGCACCCGGCAGCCGGACAGGCGCCCGGTCGGTTAGAGCTTTGCCGACCGCGCCCGGCCGATGACAATCAGGCCATGAGCAGCGGCACAGGAAGCCTGTTTACCGGGCTGCGGCCCGTCGGTGAGGCGGCGCTGTTTGCCCTCGTTGCGGCAGTATCGATCGCGATCGTGGTGTTCCTCGTCGGCGAGTTCCGCCTCGCGGTCGCGAGCGAGGGCTGGATTGCGGTTGCGGGTACGGTCGACTCCTCCGGCGTGCGGCACACCGGGCGCACCCGGCTCGCCGACGTTCGCTACCGATACGAGGTCGGCGGGGCCGAGCTGACGGGCTCGCGGGTGCGGTTTCTGGAGTCGGTGGGCTTGGAGTTCGCCTCGACCACTGCGGAGCGTTATCCGGCCGGCGGCTCGGTACGCGTCTACCACGACCCGAGCGACCCTAGAGAGTCCGTCCTCGAGCCCGGCCGACGCGCGGGGGCGTTTGTCGTCGCCGGCCTCTGCGACGCTTTGCTTCTCGTTGTCGCCGTCGTGGCGGCAGTGGCGGCCATCAGGAAGGCATCCGGAGGGGTGTCGTAGCCGCGTCATCGCGTCGTCGAGCCGACTCGGCGCCTTGCAGCGTTCTCCCAACGCCGGGCTGCCGGCCCTCCTTCCGGCGGGAACAGGCGTCGGCTGTTCGTTACGCCGCGCGGGGCGCGACAGGCAATGCGGCGCCGTCGCCCTCGATCGGCCGTACGTCAACACCGTCCCAGTACTCGTGGTCGGTGAGGCGTCGGTGCCCCGCGATCCGCGCGACGGGCGCCTCGACCGGACCTTCTCCACGATCGACGCCGCGATCGACACCAAGCTCCCAGTAGAGGAAATCCGGCGCCCGCCCGACGCAACGGATCCAACCGTCGTGCAGCGCCTTGTGGTGGACGTCGCACAGCGTGACGAGATTCTCCGGCCGATCGGTGCCTCCGTGCGACCGGAACACGATGTGGTGCAAGTGCAACGGGCCATAGGAGCTGCAACCCGGGGCCTTGCACCGCCATTCGTCGCGTTCGAACATCGCGTACTTCTCCGCCATCCGGCGCCCATGCTCGCCGGCGTACTCGCCCGCGAAATGATCGAGCAGCGCCTCGAGGCACCTCCAGTCCGGGATGTGCCCCGGAAGGACACCTCCGGGCGTCTCCTTGTCGACCACCTCCCTTTCGAGTGAGCAACGAACGGCGTCGATGGCCCGACTGAGGACCTCGTGCTCACCGTCGGTCATCCACACGGTGTATCGAACGGTGACGAACGTTGGCGGAGCGACGCCCGTCGGCTCCGCCAGTGGTCGGGCGCCTCCGTGGCTCTCCCGGACACCGTCATCGCCTTCCGAAACACCGTCATCGCCTTCCGAAACACCGTCATCGCCTTCCGAGACACCGTCATCGCCTTCCGAAACACCGTCATCGCCTTCCGGAGCACCGTCATCGCTTCCCGGGGCACCTCGGAAGCCGACGAACATTGGCGAAGCGGCGGCACCTGTCTCCATGGCGCGTTCTACTTCCGTTGGCAGGCCGAGACGGGAGGGGCCTCCGAGTGTCCTCGCAGCACGGCTGCGCTCAGCCGCCCGAACGACCCTGCAGAGCTGCTCGAACGTCGTGCTCTGGGCGTAGTCGATCCAGGCCTGTTGCGTCTGATGATCGGGACCAACATGGCGAAGCACCCGCACCAGTGTCTCGGCAACCAGGGGCGAGAGCTCCCCCGCTTGCCAGGATCGTTGCAGCGTCGGGTAGTCCCATCCGTGGCGGTCGATGCGAATGAGCCGATCCGCAGCGCGGGTCGAGATACCGAGGCGCTCGCGCACGTAGTGGCCGAAGCTGGCGAACAACATCGAACGCCAAAGACGGCGGTTGCGGATGGTGACGAGCAGGCGCCCAAGCTGCCATGCGACACGGCGTTCCGCTCCCAGCGCCGCTGTCAAATCGCGATGGAGATCCCATGCGGACCGCGGCTCGTCGTCGGTACACCGGTCACGCAACTGCCTCCAGTCACCACGCAACCGGAGCGAAGCCCGCGCGGATGGCAGGTAGCACCAGCGCCGCGATTCGCGTTCGAGCCAAGCTTGAATGCCCCGCGGATCCTCAGGTGGCCGAAAAGGGCGGTCACCGCCCGCCTCGGACAATCCGTGGCGCGCATCTTCGGCCGGTTCTTGCACCGGCGTTGGGGAAGGGGTTGGGGAAGGGGTTTGGGACGGCGTTTCGGACGGCGTTTGGAACAGCGTTTGGAACGGCGTGCCGGAGGGGCCGCCATGTGGCGCGCCGGAGAGATACTCCGCGGCGATGAGCTCCCACAAGGTCCCCGATGGCATCGGCGCCCCGGCAACTCGCCCTGCCAACTCGAGCACCGCATCGATCTTGCCGAGCATTCCGCCGGGCGTGTCGAACGCTCTTCGGCGGCGAGGATCGTCTTCCGGCTCCAGCTCATCCTCGTCGCTCGGTCGACGGAGGGAGTCGTCGGTGCCGTCCGCACTTCGCGCCTCGCGCACCGCGGCCCTCAGCCCGCGCACCGTGCCGTCTCGGGCTCGGGCAAGCCAATCCTTCTCATCGTGTTCGGAGGCGATGCTGCCGACTACTTCGGCCTGAGTTCTCGTGATCGCTCCCTGCAGGAATGCCTCTTTCGTCGCGGGCAGGGATTCAAGGCGTCGGCCCAACCGGGCCAGGTCTCGGAACGCTCGCGCGGTGATTCCGAGTTGTTCGCGCGCGTAGTCGCCTTCGCTCCGGTACCCGAGCCTCTGGTAGGCACGGCGATCTTGGATACGGTGAGCGGTTACGACCGCCAAGCGAGTTCCGACATGCTGAGCCTCGACGCATGCGCGGGCGGCCGTGTCGAGCAGGATCGCGGCAGGCGACCGATCCAGCCGCTCTCCGTTTCGCAGGGGCTCCAGATAGGCCGGAGGGATCAGGAAGCCATGGCCGTCCAAAGAAAGGTGGAGCTCCCGAACGGCGGCATCGCGCCGGGCACCCGCCGAGCGCCGTGTGGCATCGTCGCTCCGCCCTGGCCTTCCGCAGGCCTCGATGTCGGCAACGACGGAACTCAGGGTTGGCGGCGCTCGATTCATCTCGGGAGCATAGCATAACTAATACGAAAACACACGATAAAAACACGAATACATGTTACAAACGAACGCGTAGCGCCCGGCTCGGCAAGGGCAACCGGGGGGCACGGCTTCCACCCGATCGGCGATCGTGTAGCGCTGCGTCCTGCCCTCCACTACTCGGCGAAAGCCGCATGAGCAAAGGGATTCGGTCGAAGCGGCCGGGTCCCTTTTTACTTTCGCTCAGCGAATCTCCAGATCACGGGCGATATCCCACCCGAAATAGGGAGAGGTCGGCCTCAATGG
>CAYSHI010000022.1:0-6012 GCA_964430745.1 uncultured Acidobacteriota bacterium
CGCGCCGGGCCGAACGGCTCGCCTCCACCGCGCGAGCTCCGAGGCGAAAACGTGCTTCCGTATCGCGATCTCGTCACCGTCGAAGAATCCCGCGCCGAGCGAATCTGGGCTTTCTGCACCCGCCCCGAGAACTGCGACCGCATCGCCCAACAATTGTCACGCCGGGGCTACTGGCCGACACGGACCCTTGGCTCACCCGCCTCGGGGCAGCGCTGGTTCGAGGTGAGCCTGTTCGAGAGCGAGACACAGGGAATGACCGAGGCCGGCCGGGATGCCGCCGAGTTGACGGTCGGCCCCCCACCGGCCACGGACGAGCGGTAAAGGCAAGGAAGGGACGTCGACCACACCTGGCCTAACGGCCTCCACCCTCGCTCACTCCGGTCGGATTGTCCTGCTGAAAGCCCTGCTCCGGGGCCGGCCGTTGCTCGGGCCACAGCATCCGCAGGGTGTCGCCGTCGAACAGGTCCCCGTTCTTCATCACCATCGAGATGGTGTTCGAGTTGCGGATATCCTCGAGCGGGTTGGCGTCGAGAACGATGAGATCCGCAAGCTTGCCGGCTTCGACGGTGCCGAGATCGTCGAGAAAGCCGAGGCCGTCGGCACCCATCACCGTCGCCACGCGCAGCGCATCGTAGTTGGAGAGGCCGCCCATCTGCTGCGCCCACAGCTCCCAGTGAGCGCAGATGCCCTGCTGCTCGCCGTGCGCGCCGAGGCCGACGTTGCCTCCGGCCTGCAGCACCTTCGCGGCACCCTCGGCTACGGCCACGAAATGGTACTCGTCGAGCGCGTTCATCTGGCCGCGGCGCGTGCGGCGGTCGAGGTCGTCGTGGGGCGTGAAGCGGGCGAGCTTCTCGTCGTCGTGCACCTCGGTGGTCTGGTAGAAGTACCACTCGGCGGTGGGGCCGCCGTACGAAACGACGAGTGTCGGCGTGTACCAGGTGCGCGAACGGGCGACGAGCTGCACGACGTCGTTGTAGAGGTCGGCGATGGGCAGGCTGTGCTCGAAGCCGGTGTAGCCGTCGAGCACCATGGTCAGGTCGAGCCGCAGATCGCCGCCGCCTTCGTTGGTAACGTTCATCTCCTCTTCGTGCGCCGCCTTGATCACCCACTGGCGCTGGCGCCGGTGCGGCTGCATGTACTGCTTGATGACGTTGGTGCCCAGCCTCTTGTAGTGACGCACCATGGCGAGCGCGTCCTCGTAGCTCTCGATGCGGGCGTTGCCCGTGGTCATGGCGCGACCTGTGCTGAAGATCCGTGGCCCCAGGGCGCGTCCCGACTCGACGAGCTCGCCGTAGGCAAACGAATCGTTGCTCGTCGAGACATCGCGCGTCGTGGTGACGCCATAGGCGAGGTTGGCGAGGTACGACCAGCTCGTCTCGACGAAAACCTCTCGCGGCGGCCTCAGGTGAGCATGGAGGTCGATCATCCCCGGCATGATGAACTTGTCGGAGACATCGATTACGTCGGCGCCGGCGGGCACATCGACGTCGCCGGAGGGTCCGACGCGGGTGATGCGGTTGTCGGTGACGATCACCGTGGCGTCACGCAGAATGGCTTCATCATCGCTCGACACCGTCGGCTGGGCCATCGAGATGACATCGGCTCCTACCAGCGCCACCGTGCCGGCAGGCGCGTAACGTGGCTGCGTCATGCTGATCTTCAGCTCTTCCGGCTTCGGGCCGGCGTCCTCCTCGTCCTGCTCGTCGGACTGCCCCGGTCCGCCCGCGGCCGGCTCGTCGCCGGGCTCGTCGGCCGAATCATCGGCGGCGTCCGCATCGGCAGCCACAGCGTCGGCCTCGTCGTCGTCGCTGTCCGGCTGAGGCGCCATCGCCTCGGCGACGTTGATGCGATAGAAAGTGTCGGCGAAGGTCCAGGCCAGCGTCTCGGAGCCGTCCTCCCAGTGCAGGTCGACTCCACCTTCACGCGTAACCCGTTTCACCGGCCCGGGACCGCTCTTCTCGCCGATGGTCGGCGGCTCGGGCGTCATCGGCAGCGCCGCGACGAAGATATCCTCGCGCGCCGAGAACGCTATCCACTTGCCATCCGGCGAGGGCACGGCCTCGTAGGTCTCCGCCTGGATCTTGGCCACGGTGCGCCGGTCGGTACCGTCCAGCCGTACGGAGACGTACTCCGACTCCGCCTGCCGCCCGCCACTGACGTCGGCGACGTAGCTGAGTCGGGTTCCGTCGGGGCTGAAGGTGAGACGATTGTCCGAAGGTGCGGATCCCACGGTGTTGAGCGCGCCGCCCTGGGCGTCCATCCACACGATCAGCCCGGTGTTGCGCGACCAGATGTTGCGAAACGCGGCGGCATCTTCTTTCATGAAGGCGAGCTTGGTGCCATCGGGCGACCAGGTTGGATGCAGGTAAAACCCGGCGTGCTCGGTGAGCTGCTGCGGCGAGCCGGCGTCGGTGCCTTCCAGCGGCAGGCGCCAGACATGGCCGCCTTCGAGATCGTCCCAGCTCACGTACACCAGCTCGGAGCCGTCCGGCGAAAGCACCGGTTGGAATTGGCCGAACTCCTGCTGCACCAGCTGGAAGGGCTCGCCGGCGGGAGGCTCCATTGCCCAGATCCGGCTCAACGCCGAAAACACGACCCGCGAACCGTCCGGGCTCCGATTCACATAGCGCAGGTTGCGAATCGCGACCGGCTCCTGCGTCAACTTCTGCTCGAAGAAAACGAACGGCGCCAGGTCGAGCTCGACATCGGCGCTGAAGGCCAGCACGGTATCCGTCTTCGTCTCGAGATCGATGTGGTGGAAGGTACCGCCGGTGGCGATGATGATGGCCTCACCGTCAGGCGTGAAATCGTACGCCGGCATGAGGTCGAGGTTCCCCGGACGCTCCGCGTTGTCGCGATCGATCGGGTAGACGAGCCATTCCTCACGATCGGTCAGCAGGTTGCGAACCCGCAGCCCGGTCTTCCCGTCGAGCCGCGCCCCGTACACGAGCCGGTTGCCGTCGGGTGAGACCGCGGGGCGAAATGCCCCGTTGGGAGACGCCGTGATCGATGCAACATCACCGGTGATGCGGTCCAGCCGTCGCACCTGCCAGTTGGTGAAGCTCAAGCCGCCGAAACCGCCGCCGCCGCCGCGGGACGAGAAGTAGACGTGTCGGCCATCGGGCGAGAACACCGGACCGGCAAGGCCCGCCGCCATCGGCGAAGTCGTGACCGCCAGTCCGGAGCCGCCGTCCTTGTGGTAGAGCCACAGCTGCCCGCGCCGCCGCGCCATGATGTAATCGCCGTCGGGATCCCATTCGGGCGTGCTGACCACCTCCTGGCGTTCGGATGTGACCGCCTTCGGCTCTCCGCCCCCGGCGTCCACCACCCAGATGTTGTCGCTGCCGCCGGCGTCGGAGATATAGGCAATCCGGGTGCCGTCCGGCGAGAACGTCGGCTGCGTGTCGTAGCCCATGCCGCTGGTCACACGAGTCGCTTGCCCACCATCGACGGGCACGGTGTAGATGTCGCCGAGCAGATCGAAAACGATGGTTTGCCCGTCCGGCGAGACGTCGAGGTTCATGTACGTCCCCTCGGCGGTCGTGAACGCGACGGTGCGGGCGGGCTCGAGACTCAGGTCGCCATGACGCGAGCGGCCGGCCTCCTGTTCTTCATCCTGTTGTGCCGCGGCGGGCGCCACGATCATCGATACGGCCAACACCGCGGAGACGAGATTGCGCACGGAACTCCTCCTCGAACGTTTGTCTCGGATCAAGCACATCGAAACGGGAAGGCGGCGACGAGACCACCCCGCCCGTTGTGAGAAGATCGTTCCCCCGGCGCGAAAGTTCAAGGGGGCGGCCGGCGGATGCCGCCCGCCGGCGCTTCCCGCGGCCGCTCGCCGCGCCGAGCGGCGGCAGCAGGAGCAGCGCCAAATACACGTTCGTATGCCGGTTTGCGTGAGGCGGCCGCCCATCACAGAATCGCTGCATGCTCCTCGCCACCTGGAACGTCAACTCGATCAGAGCCCGCCAGGATCGCGTGCTGGCGTGGCTCGAGAGCAGGCAGCCGGACGTTGTTTGTCTGCAGGAGCTCAAATGCACCGACGATCAGTTTCCCTACGACGTCGTCGAGGCGGCCGGTTACCGGGCGGCGGTGCACGGGCAAAAGACGTACAACGGCGTCGCCATCCTCGCAAAGAGCACCATCGACAATGTCACCACGGGTTTCGACGACGGCGGTGACGATTCCGAGGAACGTCTGATTGGTGGCACGGTCGACGGAGTTCGCATCGTGTCGGCATACGTCGTCAACGGTAAGCGCATTGATTCCGACAAGTACGCCTTCAAGCTGGCGTGGCTCGATCGCCTGGAACAGTTCGCGGCGCGGCACGACCTATCCGCTCCCCTCGCGATCTGCGGCGACTACAACATTGCCCCCGATGAGCGCGACGTGGAAAAGAAGGAAGCATGGGAGGGTGGCGTCCTCTACAACGAGGATCTGACGGCACGCTTCCGCTCGCTGATCGACCTCGGCCTCGTCGATACCTTTCGCACCCACCACCAGGAAGGCGGGCTCTATTCCTGGTGGGACTACCGCATGCTCGCGTTCCCCAAGAACAACGGCCTGCGCATCGACCACATCCTGGCAACCCCGGCGCTGGCGGCCACCTCCACCGACGCCTGGGTCGATCGAGATGAGCGCAAGGGGGAAAAACCGTCGGATCACGCCCCTGTGCTCACCGAATTCAAGCACTGAGCCGGGCGCCGGTAATTCGAGGTATCCCGCCCTGCTCGTTCGCGCGTCACGTCGCGATCAGACCACGCCACGAAAGAAATAGAGCACGCCCGAGATGGTGACCACCGAGAGGGCGGTGCTGAGAAAGACCGCCCGCGAGGCGACCCCCTCCGCCGCCTCGTAGCGTGCCGCGAACAGATAGGCGTTGACGCCGCTGGGCATCGCGGCCATGGTCACCGCGACGGGGACCCAGATGCCGTCGAGCCCCATCAGGGGAACCGCCAGCAGCCAGACGGCCAACGGGTGGAGCACCAGCTTGCACCCGACGAGCAGCAACGCCGGCGCCAGGTCGCCGCGCAGCGGAACGGCCGCGAGCGAGGCGCCCATGGCAAAGAGCGCGCACGGTACCGCCGCCGTGCCCAGGAGGGCAGCCAGACTGTCGAGCGGGCCCGGCAGCGACAGGCCGGCGGCGTTTACCGCCAGCCCTGCGAGGACGCTCGTGATGATGGGCGTGCGTAACAGATCCCCCGACGCGTTCCGCAGGCGAGTCAAGAGCCCGTCGGCCCGGCCGCGGCCCCTGTGGATGAGGGCCACCGTCAGTGGCAGCAGCAGCGGCGATTGCAGGGCAATCAGGAGAAAGGCGGGCAGCGACGCTTGCGGGCCGAAGGCCGTGAGCAAAACCGGAATGCCCACCATCACGGTGTTCGAGAAGCCCGCCGCCATGCCGAAGATCGCCTGCGCGTCGGGGCTTCGCCCGAAGACGAAGCGGGCCGCAGCCATGCCCACCGCGTATACCGCCAGCGATCCCACGTAAAACGAGAGCAGAAAACCCCATTCGATCTGCTCGGGAAACTCGATGAT
The DNA here is from genome assembly GCA_964430745.1 of uncultured Acidobacteriota bacterium. GTDB lineage: Bacteria > Acidobacteriota > UBA890 > UBA890 > UBA890 > CBDCGW01. Next base: position 5,539 of record CAYSHI010000022.1, read on the forward strand.
CGCCAGGCTGCGGAAGAGCAACGCGGGGATAGCGAAATTGAAGACGAACCGCACGAGGCCACGGGTCGAGTCCTCGGCGAACCAGCCGAGCCTCACCGCTGCGAAACCCACCAGCAGCAGCCCGAAAACGGGCGCGACGACCTCCAGCGTGCCCCCCACGTTCCTCCTTGACCGGCGCCCGAGGGCGGCAATCGCGCGGGACCGGAACCCGAGGGCGGCGATCCGGCGGGGTATTAACCCTCGTCGCCCGGCGTCGTTTCGAAGCTAGTGTGCCGCGTCACTATTGTCTTCACTTTTGCGGGCAGGAGTTGCGGGTGAGATCAAGGAGGGACGAGGAAGGCGATGTGTAGACACCGTCGACGAGTTCCGACGCCGATACCACGCGCAAATCCTGCCCGCCCTTCGGGTGGCGACGAGACCGCGCCGATTTCTGCGTCGCCGCTCCTCGACGATACCCAAGCATCGCCTGCGTCG
>CAYSHI010000023.1:0-3562 GCA_964430745.1 uncultured Acidobacteriota bacterium
GCGTCGTCGTCATCGACCACGAAGACGACCGGCTGGGCATCGACGTTCATGTCAACAATGGTCCATCGTCAGCGCCGCAAAATCAAAAGCTGACGCCGAGGACCGCCCGTGGGACAAAGGGCGTATTCGCTTCGGTGGGCACTCCCGCGCCCGACTCTCGCGCCTCAGCGATTCTTGGACCAAGGTCCAACAGCAGGGTTCTCAAGGTCCGATTGAACTGCACGAAAACTCGGCCTAGGCTGCTCGCGTGTAATCGGGTTCGCAGCTCGCCTTGGCTCCGTCGACGGACGCCGCTAGCAGGCGGACGAGATCAAGAGGGACGGCGACATAGAGCGGCCAACAAGGTTCACGACAGATAGTCTCTGAGTTTTTTTCCAAGCGACAGAACAGAGGAGAGATGCTGATGAGCACTCGCATGTGTCGCACCATGACGCTCGGTGCGGTGGTCGTTGCCATGGCGCTGGCCTTGCCGGTGGCCGCATGGGCACAAGAGCCTGGCGATGCAGCCCACCAGAAGGCGCAAGCCATGTCGAAGGCCGTTACCGATGCCGTGTACGCAATGCCTCAGTACACGGCGTTTTCCAACGTCGACTTCCACATCACCGCGGACGGTGTGGTGAACCTGACGGGCATGTCGGCTCAGAAGAACTTCAAGTCGACGGTGTGCAGCGTCGTAGAGAAGGTCGCCGGCGTCACGGAGTGCACCAACAACCTCTATCAGCTCAGCGATTCCGCGGTCGATCGAGAGCTGCGCCTGAAGATCTATGCCTCGATCTATGAGAAGTACCTGACCGACTACGCCACCGTCGGTTTCGGCCAGCGCGCCGCGGGCGGCACCCGCATCATGGGTCCGCACGCGATTCACATCATCGAGGAGAAGCAGCACGTCGAGCTCTTCGGCTGGGTCTACTCCGAGGAAGACAAGGCGTCGGCGGCCCACGCCACCACCGTCGTCCCCGGTGTTGCCGATGTGAAGAACTACCTGCGCGTCGTCGCCAAGCCGAACGGTCAGTAGCGTGAGTCGGTGCCCTCGTCGCTTGATGAGCTTCGCGGCCTGGCTGTGCCTCTTCGGTCTCGCGTCGCCCACCTCGACCAGCGCAGCGCCCACGGCGCCGCAGGACGAGGCGGCTGCGACGCGATTCGCCCCGCAGCGAGGGGATCAAGCCGGCGAGGGCGACGACCCTGAGGGCGAGCTCGAGCATCTCAACGAGCTCGCCCTCGCGTTGGCCGGCACCTACGAAGACGAGGAGGGTTTCTTTACCGTCGGTCTGGAATACCAGCGGCGCATCGTCGAGCCGCTCGGCGTCGCGGGCGTCGTCGAATACGTCAGCGGTAAGGGATCCTGGGTTTTCGTTGTCCCGGTCGTCTGGCACCCGTACAAGGGTCTCGAGCTCCTCGCGGGCCCGGGATTCGAGCGCGAAGACGGCGAAAACGACGGGCTCGTGCGCGTTGGCGCGGCGTATTCGGTGGAGATTCGCGAGCGCTATGCGATCACCCCGTTCGTCGAAGTCGACTTCATCGGCCGCGACGAGGCGGTGGTGTTCGGCAGCACCTTCGGCATCAGCTTTTGAGCGTCGTTTGAGCGTCGTATGATGCGCGGTGTGGCGTCTTCCTGACGACCGCCCGGCAGGAGCTGAATGTTGACTCGGCCCAAAATGACGGTGGCGGGAGCCGTGTGGCGAATCGGCGCGCTGGCGCTTGCTTCCCTTGCGCTGGTCCTCGTGCCCTTTTCGCTTGCTGCGCAGGAGCCGCAGGCGAGCGCCGCAACGCCGCAGGACGCGCCGGCGAACACGTCCGTGGGGCAGGCGGCCCAGGCGCCGCCGGCCGACGAGCCGAGATTCGTCATTCGCTGGGATCAGGGCTTGCTGATCGACGCTCTCAACAACAGTTTCACGCTGCGCGCCGGCGGGTCGGCGCAAAACGACTCGGCAGCGTACTCCGCCGACGGCACCGAGACCCCCGATGGAACGATCCAGAACGGCGTCGAATGGCGCCGTGCTCGAGTGTTTGCCGAAGGCATCTTCGCGCGCTACTTCCACTACAAGCTCCAGTACGACTTTGCCGTCAACAACCCGCCCAACCTGAAGGACGCCTACCTGCAGTTCAACGCCCCGGTGGTGCCTCTGATCGTTCGCGGTGGCCGGTTTCGTACGCCCATAGGCCTGGAGGGATACACCAGTGGCATGGACACGACGTTCCTGGAGCGGGGCCTCATCAACACGTTCGTCCCGTCCCGCAACAGCGGCGTGCTGTTCATCACCGACGCCAAGCGGCAGAGCCACAACCTGCGCGCCGTCGTCGGCGCAGTGAAGCCGGAGAGCGACACGGGCATCGGCTCCACCGACTTCCTTGGTGTCTCCGGGCGTTTTTCCTACGCATTCACGCCGCGTGACGGCACGTTGGTGCACGCCGGAGGCGATTTCACCCACCGCCCGGTCGACCAAACCGTGCGCTTCCTGCAGCGGCCGGAGTCGCACATCTCGCCGGAGTTCACCGATACGGGTGACGTGTCCGCGGCAAGCGTCGACACGGGGATCTTCGAGTTCGCCGTCGTCAAGGGACCGCTCTCGTTCCAGACCGAGGGCGCGTTCACCTCGGTGAACCGGGGACAGCCCGACGCGGGACAGCCCGCCCTGGGAGATCCCTTCTTCTGGGGCGGCTACGCCTACGTCAGCTGGTTGCTCACCGGTGAGACGAGGCCTTACCAGGCAGATCTGGGGAATTTCGGTCGGCTGCACCCGGACCGCCCTTTCTTCGGACCCGACGGGTCGGGGTACGGGGCGATGGAGATAGCGTTCCGCGCTTCGTACCTCGACTTGGACGACAAAGGCATCAACGGCGGCCGCATGACCGACCTCACCGCGGCCTTCAACTGGTACGCAACCCGCAACGCCCGCGTCCTGTCCAATGTCATCTGGTCGGACGCATCGCTTCTGGACGAACCCGTGTGGATCGTCCAGGTGCGTCTGCAGTGGGCCTACTGAGCAGAACACCATCGCCGCAGGCGCACTTGGACCAAAGTCCAACAGCAGGGCCTCAAGGTCCGATTGAACCACGCGAAACTCAGCCTTACGCTGCTCGCGTGAAATCGGTTTCGCGGCTCGCCTTGGCTCCGTCGACGGACGCCACACAACAGGTGGGCGAGATGAAGGAGGGAAAGCAACATGGAACGATCAACAAGGTCCAAGGTCGTCACGATCGCCGTGATCGTGGTAGTCGCCGCAGTGGCATATTTCGCCGGCCAGGTCGGCGACCGGCCGGCGGGGGCTCAGCAAGCGAGTACCGTCGCGCTCACCAATCGCGACGTCTACTATCCGGGCTCGGAGGACCTGGGCGCCGACGAGATGCGCATCATCGCCTGCGGCACCGGGATGCCGAACGCCCGCCCCAAGCAGGCGGCCGCCTGTTGGATCGTCGAGCTCGGCAACGGCGACAAGTTCATCTTCGACATCGGGTTGGGATCGGCCGAGCGCATCGCCGCCATGAAGATCCCCTACGACTACCTCGACAAGCTCTTCATCGGCCACCTGCATGCCGACCACATCGGTGACCTCGATGCGCT
>CAYSHI010000024.1:0-8106 GCA_964430745.1 uncultured Acidobacteriota bacterium
GCGCAGCGAGTCCAGCAGCAAGCTCAACGACTCGCGCGCGCCGCAAAGCCGCGGAAGTGATGCCGTTTCAGCACCCTGTCAAGGGTGCCCACGGTACTATCGGAGCTCGAGATCCCGTGCGATGTCGAATCCGAAGTAGGGCGTCGGAGCATCCACGGCAACGGCACCGCCGCCGGCGTGAACGCCGCCATACCCGTCGAGCACGTAGACTCCGGTGGTAGCAAGCTCGAGGTCCCGCGCGATGTCGAAGCCGAAATACGGCGTCGGCGACGTCAGGCTCGGAGCGCCGCCCCCCGCGTACACGCCGCCCCAGGCGTCGAGGAGGTAGTAGCCCGTCGGCGCCAGCTCAACGTCCTCCGCTCCGTCGAAGCCGAAGTACGGGGTCCCCGGGCTCATCGTGGTCGCTCCGCCCCCCGCGTGCACTCCGCCAAAGCCGTCGAGCACGTAGAAGCCGCTCGCGGCGAGCTCCAAATCGCGGGCGATATGGAATCCGAAGTAGGGGGTTGTCGGCGACAATGGCGGGGCACCATCGGCGGCATAGACGCCGCCATAGGCATCGAGCGCGTACGCGCCGGGCGAAGACAGCTCCAGGTCCTCGACCGCATCGAAGGTCGAATAGGGAATCCCAGGGCCCATCGCCGCCGCTCCGCCTCCGGGGTGACAGCCGCCGAGGCCATCGAGCACATAGAAGCCGGTCGCGGCGAGCTCCAGATCATTGGCGATGTCCCAGGCGAAGTACGGGGAAGCGGGAGTCAACGGAGTGGCCCCGCCGCCCGCGTGTACCGCTCCCTGGCCGTCGAGCACGAAGAAGCCCGGACCGAACTTCTGGATCCTTGCGTTACGGAAATCTCCGACGTAGACGTTGCCGTTACCGTCGACCGCCACCCCGGTCGGGGCGCTGAACTCGCCAGCCTGGTTGCCCAACGAGCCCCATCTCGTGAGGAAGTTGCCGTCGCTATCGAACTTCTGCACGCGGTCATTGCCTTGTTCGATGACGAAGACGTCCCCGGAGATGTCGACGGCTACCTGGCTGGCGAAGTCGAATTGACCGTTGCTGCTTCCTTGGGAGCCCCAAACCGTGACGAAGTTGGCGTCACCGTCGAACTTCTGCACTCGGGCGCTGAGATCGCTAACGTAGACGCTCCCGGCCGCCCGGACTCCGATGCCGCGGGGTCGAGAGAACTGGCCGTCGGCCGTTCCCTGGAGACCGGCCCGGCATCCGCTGGTGCAGATCTGGAAGACGTTGCTTCCATCTTGCACGCCGAATCCCCACATCCGCTGGAAGGCGCCGTTGCTGTCGAACCTCTGCACCCGGTTGTTGGTCCACTCGGCCACGAACACCGTGCCAGCGTCGTCGACCGCCACTCGTGGGTTGTCGAACTGCCCCTCGGCCGAGCCCCGCGAGCCCCATAGCGTGAGGAGATTGCCGTTGCTGTCGAACTTCTGAACGCGGTGAGTGAAACCCGCGACGTAGACGTTGTCGGCCGGCCCGACCGCCACGCTGATCGGGCTGTCGAATTGACCGGCACCGCCGCCGGAGATTCCCGCTCGGCAGCCGGAAGTGCACACCTGGAACTGCGCCGAGCCATCCTGCACGCCCCACCCCCAGAGGCGCTCGAAGTTGCCGAAGCTGTCGAATTTCTGGATCCGATCGTTGTCCCTATCGGCCACGTAGACGTTGCCGGCTCTGTCCACCGCAACCGACCGAAGGCCGGCGAACGCACCCTCGGAGGTGCCGGAATATCCCCATAAGCGAACGAAACCGGGCGGCGACTCGGCGGCCATCGCGACCGTCGTGGCAACGCAGAACACCAGCAGCAAGAAGAACCCCGCCGTCGACCGAAAGGCACCGATCTTCGTCGACGCATGCCGAGCTGACTCGAACGTAGAAGCCATCGGACATACCTCCCTCTCTGATTCGCGGTGATTCGGCCGGGGCGCAGGACAGGGCCTGCCGTCTCTCCGCCTCTACATTCATATGGGGAAAAGCGCCGATTCGTTACCGGAAAACGAGAGTCGTCCCCCTCCGGCGCGTTGATCGGCTACCGGTCCGGCTGAGCCCCGACGGTGCCAAGGGCCTGCCTGATATCACCTCAGCTCGAGATCTACCGCTACGTTGAACCCGAAATACGGCGTCGCGGGCGTAAGCGGCGGGGTGCCGCCGCCCGGAGATCACCCCACTGCGGCGACCGCTTCTTCTTGCAGTACAATGCCTGCACTTGATCGGCACCGCGGGACAACCGTGCAAGATGCCGCCAGCTCGCCCGACGCGGCGGTACTTCTGCTCTGTCTTCGGGCACGGCTCGAGCCAGGAGGCCAAGGATGTCCGAGGAGCGTAGCAACACAGAAGAGCGTCGTTCCCGCAAAGATCGGCGGAGCGGCGTCGATCGGCGTGAAGTCGAAGCGCCGGTCGACGACGATCAGCGCAGCGGCAAGGATCGCCGCAGCTCCGTTGACCGACGTGGGCGCGCCCGTTCGTGAAGTCGCGGATCATGCCGCTGCATCAAGAACGCGGAAGTCGAGCAGCTCGGGTCGGGCCGACCGCGATTCCCACCACATCTGTCCGGAGGCCGCGACCGTGACCTGCAACCCTGAACCCGCCCGCACCATGGAGATCGCAGCGCGAACGCTGATACTGGTTGTCTCGGGCAGCCTGGCGGCGATCGGATGTGCCCCTTCGGGCGACAGCGAGATCTCGTCAGCCGGCCTTCCGGCCCAGACTTTCGCCACCGACTTCGCGGCTCCCACGGGCCGGGCTGTCACCATCGAGGACTACTACCGCATCCGCAGCCTGCGCGGCCCGCGGATCTCGCCCGGCGGCGCCTGGGTCGTGTACTCGATCTCGTCGCCGGTCGAAGAGACCAACGATGACCGGGTGGAGACCTGGGTGGTGGCCGCGGACGGCGGCGGCGAGCCGGCTCACGTCCTGCACGAAGGTGAGGATGTTTCGGGTCCGCGCTGGACGGACGACGGCCTGCTGCAATACGTGGCGGACGGCACCTGGACGATCGATCTCGGGGATCCCGACGCTTCGCCGGTTCGGGTGGCGCCGCCCGACGACGCGGCCAACGCGGCGGGAGGCGGACCAAGCGGAGGCGGTGGTCGCGGAGGTGGCGGGGCAGGGCAGTCGACGCCGAGCCCCGACGGCACCTGGGTCGCAATGCTCGAGGAGATCCCTTATCCCATAGAGGAGCAGGTAATTGCCTCCGAGTTCGAGCAGCGTCATCAGGAGCGCTTCGAGGGGGCTCAGTTCGACTGGATGTACTTCCAGCGTGACGGGCAAGAGTTCCCCGTCGCCGATCCGCGCACGCGCCCGGCGATGGAGATCTCTATCGCGCCGGCTGGCGCAACAGCGGCGACCGACGGCAGCGCCGTGGCCAGCGGCATCGTTCCGGTCGAGGCCACCGCTCCGAGCGGCGGCACCCCCAAGGCCGGCGGCACGCCCCCAGCCGACGGCAGCCCCACGCCGCGCCGCCTCACCGAGCTTGGCTTGCGCCCGAGCGGCCTGGCGTGGCGTCCCGACAACAGCATGATCGTCTTCACGGCCGACACAGACTTCCGCGACGAGCTTACCTACGGCCGCTCGGACCTCTGGACCGTCACCGCCGACGGCGAAGTTACCCGCCTGACCGACGACGGCTACAACTACGGCAGCACGGCCTTCTCGCCCGACGGCCGCTTTATTTCTTATACCCGCAGCTTCGGCACCGACATGATCATCGAGCAGGGCCTCGATCACGGCGGATCGCGCGACCTGTTCATCCTGCCTGCGGACGGCGGTGAGCCCGTCAACCTGACCGCCGACTGGGATCTCGATCCGGGGGCGCCGCGCTGGGAGGCCGAGGGCAGTTACATCTACTTCACCGCGGGGATCGGCGGCAGCACTCACTTGTTCAGGGTTGGGGTCGACGGCGGGCCAGTTGAGCAGGTTACCGAGGGCGAGCGCCGGATCGGCAGCCTCACGATCGATCGGGACTTTCGTACCATCGCCTACACCGTGGGCCGCATCGAGGCGCCCTCGGAGCTGTTCGTCGCCAACATCGACGGGTCCGAGGAACGCCAGCTCACGAACATCCACAACGAGCTCATCGAGGAGATCACCTTCAGCCGGGCTGAGCGGCTGTTGTTTGCCAGCTACGACGGCACGCCCATCGAGGGTTGGCTGCTGTACCCCTACGGCTACAGTCCCGAGGACGGACCCTACCCGATGGTCGTCAACAGCCACGGCGGCCCCCACTCGGCCTCGGGCTACGGCTTCAGCTTCAAGCACCAGTACTTCGCCGCCAACGGCTACTTCGTGCTGCAGACCAACTTTCGCAGCTCGACCGGCTACGGCGACGACTTCAAGTGGGCCACCTGGGGAGCGTGGGGAGACAAAGACGGCGAAGACGTCATGGCCGGCGTCGACTACGCCATCGACAACTTCGCCATCGACCCCGACCGCGTCGGTGTCACCGGCCACTCCTACGGCGGCTTCATGAGCAACTGGCTGATCACCCAGTACCCCGACCGCATCGCCGCGGCGGTGGTCGGCGCCGGCATCTCCAACTGGATCAGCGACTACGGCACCGCCGACATCGCCCGCACCAAGGAAACCGAGTTCTTCGGCACGCCGTGGGAAGAGGAGGCCCGCGAGCGCCTCATCCGCCAGTCGCCGCTCACCTACGCCGGCCGTGTTACCGCGCCGACCTTGTTCATCCACGGCGAGGTCGACCAGCGCGTGCCCTACGAGGAAGCCGAGCAGATGTACTTCGCCATCAAGAAGCAGGGCGTGCCCGCCAAGATGATCCGCTACGCCGGCATGTCGCACGGCATCCGCGGGCACTGGAACGTCGTGCACCGGGCGATCAACGAGCTGGCCTGGTGGGAGAAGTGGTTGACGGGCTCGGATCGCACGAGCCCCGATGGCGGCTGAGGCGCGGCCGACTCAGCGCGGCGGGGTCATCCGGGCCCGCCCGAAGGCGGGATTCTTCACGCACGCGCACGGAGTCGGCTGCCGGGGTCGCAGCGGAGGATCGCACTGCCCGGCCGGGCTAGCGCCGACTCGTGGCGACGACATGAAGCGGAACCCTAACGAGATGTTCGCGCTCGGCTGCACTGTCCGTGACGCGCAACTCGAAGACGTACTCTCCGGCGGGCAGCGACGGCAGCAGGATCGCCCCTCGGTGGGCTCCGCCATCGCGGCGTAGCGGCAAGGGCAGCAGCTCGGCGCCCTCGCCCGCGGCCTGATCGGCTCCGCGCACCCATCCGTCGATCACCGGCTGGAGGCCAGCGCGAATCTCGATGGTGGCAGCCACGGTGCTCTCGGCCCGCACGCGACCTTGTACGACGGGCACGGGATCTTCGTCGCCCACCGTTTCGACGAGCATGAGGTCGCCGGCGCGCCACTCATTGTCGTCGGCGTCGGGGATCTCCACGTCCAGTTGTGCCGTTCCGACGACGCCGGTGGCGTCGTCGAGAGCCATGACGCGTAGGTCGTAGGAGCCCGGACGGAGCTCCCATTCCTGTTTCGACAGAAGCCAGGCGTTCGCCGCGCTGGCGCCTTCTTCGATGTTCTCGCTCACCTGGCGGTGCATCTCCTCGACGATCGCCATGTCGTCGTCCTTGTCCAGCAGCACGCTGTGGACCTCGACGCGTTGCATCGGTTTGTCGTCCTCATCTCTACTGATGCCGAGCGGGCTGCCGTCGACCGCCACGGCAACGACGACGTCGGTGCGGTTGCCGCCGGCAGCACCGCGGAACACCTCAGCCGCCACCGGGATGTCATTGACGGTTCCCGGCAGCGTGAGCGCCGCGCTGACGAATCGACTTCGTCGTTCTTCCTGCGAGTGGTCGGTATAGCCTTCCTTGGCGCGCACCGAGACGTCCCGTCGCGCCACCTCGACACGGATCTCGTGGTAGTCGCCGTCACCACGGTGGTCGAGGGCAGGGTAGGTGAGCAGGTAGTAACGGCTGCTGTCGTTCTCGATCTGCTCGACCACCTCGCCGAAATCGGCCCAGGCGATGAAGTGCCGGCCGCCCGTTTCCGCCGCCGCGGCGCGTAGTGTGATGCCGAGCTCATCGCCGGCGCTGCCGGCCCGTGGCGTGCTCGCTTCGCCCCCGAGCATGTCGATGTAGCGCCGTGGATCGACCGCGTAGATGCTGACGTTGGCGCTGTTGGCGGCCTCGTGCAACGCCTGCTGCATTCGCAGGAGCTCGAGGTTGGGCTCGTAGCCACGGTCCTGGAACGTGCCTCGCAGCGTGATTCCGCGGGATATCCAAACGAGCGCCGTGCGACCCGGACGCGCCGCCAGCGCGTCGCAGAACTGCTCCAGAAGCGAAAACGTGTAGTGGCTGCGATCGTACTCCTTGAAGTTGTCCAGTCTGCCGAGGGCGTCGAGTGTCTGGCCGCCGCCCGGTGGCGTGGCGATGGAGGGGAGCGCGCTGCCGAAATAGTTGCGGGTCAACGGCTCCGCTTCGATTCGTTGCTGTGCGGCGCGCAGCTCGTCGATGCTGGTTGTCAACGGGGCGATTTCTGTAAGCACGCCCACCTGGTCGATCAGGTACACCGCAGTCGGCACCGTGTTCGCCGTCTTGGTCTCCAGGTAGAGCTCCCACTGCCCGGTGAAGTGCAGCTTCGTGATGTGATCGAGGCCGGTGAAGTCGATGAAAAAGACGACGGCGCCGAATCGTTGCACCTCCGCATCGCTATCGAGCGTGGCGGGTCTCGTATCGGGCTCGGCGGGTGCCGGGCCGGCGCCGGGCTCGATGGTTGCGAGGGTCGTGCGGAGCGGCGTCACCTCTCCCGCGGGGATGTCGACGAGCTGGACTTCGACCACCTCGCGCAGCTCACCGTCCTCGTAGACGCGGAAGTCCTCGGCGCGCAGATCTTCGACGAAGCGGCCTTCGGAGTCGGTGACGATGACGTTGACCCGAACGCGGTTGACGCTGGCCTCGAAGCTGGGCCGCTGCCGTGCACCCTCGGGGGCGTTGGCGGCCACTGCGGCGCCAAGGGCGAGGCCCAGCACGGCGATCGCCGAAACGGCTGTCAATGGTTGCGCACGCATGGATACGCCTCGGCGTTGCCCAGGGAGACTTCTTTGTAGCCGATGGGCGGCGGGCGCCACAAGGGGACGCCGCGAGGAAGCGCTGCACGCCCGGCGCGAATTCCGATGAGCTTGCGAACGGGGTAGCCAAGCTCCGACGCCTCGGGGGCCGCGGGCAACGATCAGTCCGGGGCGGCGAAGTACTCCGGGCAATAAAAAGGCGCCGGTGGAGGGGATCCGGCGCCTCTCTTTCTGCTTTATGAACTCGTCTACAGCATCGGTGACAGTCCGCGCAGGTTGGAATCGAGCTGTTCGAGATCGAAGGGCTTGTCGAAGAATTCGGCCGCGCCCATCGCCAGGGCGGCGAACGCCTCATCGTCGTTGACGCAGCCCGACATGGCCCACACGTGGGATGCGCGCAGACCCTCGGCATTCATCTGCTCGAGGAGCTGCACACCGCTGATGCTCGGCATCTTGAGGTCGATCATGAGCAGCGCGGGTTCTTCCTTGCGCAAGATCTCGAGCGCCTCCTGGCCGTTGGCAGCGGTCTGGACGCGCAGGCCGCGCCTGCGCAGAAACTTCTCCAGCACGTAAAGCACGCCGGGGTCGTCGTCGACCACCAGGGCTGAAGGCTCGGCGCCTTCGTAGCCCACCGACTGGCCTTCGCTGGCGGGGTCGCCGAGTGTCAGCACCTCCAGCACCACCATCCGGCGATCGTCGCGCATGAGCTCGCCGCTGGCGCCGTAGTGGTGGAGGATCATGAAGAGAGCCTCGAGCTCGAGTTCTCGGCCCCATAGGCGCGTCTCGTTGACGGTCGGGACCGGCAGGCCGGTGATGAACTCGTAGTCCGCGAGGATGGCGTCGTAGTAGCGCAAAGCTACCGCTGCGTCACCCTGGCGAGCATGGGCGCGAGCCAGGTGGAGCTGCGCGCGGGTCTTCCACATGAAGGGCGAGGGCGGCGGCACGCGCTCCTTGACCCAGGCGCCATCGCGCACGACGTTTCGGTAACGCTCCGGCCCGTCCATCGCCACGCCCTGCGTGTCGATGCCGTGCGTCCAGATCCGGTACTTGAGATCCTGGG
>CAYSHI010000025.1:0-8372 GCA_964430745.1 uncultured Acidobacteriota bacterium
TTGATCATGCCCGGCATCACCCACTTGCCGGTGCCGTCGATCACCCGGTCGCCCTCGATGTGTTCGCGCTCCTCGACCGGCATGTACGGATCGAAGCGCCGCATTTCGCTGATCACGTTGCCCTCGACCAGGATGTCGTAGATCCCCACCGAAGGCCCGCCGTGCCCGGGCAACACATTGACGTTCTGAATCACCAGCCGGTTGTAGGGGCCCTCGGCGAGCTCGCCGAACTGCCGGGTCTCCACCGGCGGGGTCTTGATCCCGGTGATCGGCGCCTGTGCGCTCGCGGGAGGTGCGGCGGTGCTGACCGCAAGCACGGCCAGGGTGACAAAGACGAAGAGGGATCGAGGGAGCGAGCCGCTCGGACACTGCATTTGCGTGACCTCCTGTTGGTGGACCGCGGAAGACGGAGATGCCTCCATTGCGTCGATGTCGCCAGCTTCGGGGCGACACGATGTTGTGGCGTTACCAAGGCACAAGAAAGTCATTCGTCCGGATCTCGAACGGTGTCTAGTATGCTAAGCAGGACGATCGCTCGTAAAGAGGCGACGGTGAGTTCGTGAGTATTCGGCCGCCCCGCCGCACCGGAGAAGCCTCCACAGCGCCTCTCGACCCCCCAGAGTGCGTAACTTGGGAGAGTCGTTTCCTATGAAAGGGGTTCAGAGGAGACTTGGAGCTTCACAATCTCTCCTCCTCGTGATCGAACCCAGGTTCGTCGGCGCCTGAGCGGATCCTTGCCTCGAGGGAAGGAAGGAAGGAAGGAGGTTGCGATGCGCGTTTCGGCATCGGTCGACCGGCTGCTTTCGCCGCGCTCTTGGATTGTTGTAGCCGCCAGCTCGGTGGTCGCGTGCGCCCCTGCTGCGCCACCGCCGGACTTCGCGCCGGATCCTTCGATCGTCGACGCAATCGAGTCAATCCGCATCACGGCGCCGGTTAGCGCTTGCCCGGGTCAGGAGTTGTCGGCAACGTACGAGGCAGTGCTGGAGGGTGGATTCAGGCTCCCCTTCGTGAACGTCTACGACGACGAGGGTCCCCCGACCTTGCACGTGACGTTCTTGTCGCTCCAGAGCCGCCAGGCGACACCGCGTGAGGACGACGGCGGTTGGCTTCTCCACGCCGATCCGCTGCGCAGCGCGATGGAGGGGTTTCGCTTGACCGCGTTCGTCGAGAATCGGCCGGTCCTGCGCGCCGAGCGAGTCGTCGAGCCCGAGTACTCCTGCATGAAACACGAATTGGTGCTCCGGGGGCAACCGGGTGCGCCCGGCCCGGCCGTAGTCGTCCGCATCGACGAGCTCAGTTCACCCTTCCACGATCGCCTGATCGTTGTAGAGGTCCTTGCCGAGGGGCGGGCGCCGGCGTACGCGTTTGCGGAGGCGGATGCGGTCGGAGAGGAGGATTGGCTGCTCCTCGAGTCCCGTGGAGGTCAAGGACATCCGGGCATCGCCGGCTATGCGGGAAACCGAGGCGGGGACGGCGGAACATGTCAGGCCGGCGGAGGCGGGGGGCCTGGAAGCATCGGCGGGAGGGGCGGCCCCGGCGGCGCGGGCGGAAGCTTCACCGTCATCTTCCCGGCGGAGAGGGCGTACCTTGCCCGACTGGTGCGCACGAGGACGCCGGGTGGGCGAGGCGGGCCCGGCGGTCGAGGCGGTGGAGGCGGAGCGGGAGGATCCGGTGGGCCCGCCGGACCGAACTGTAACGCCGGTACTTCGGGACCCCGGGGGCGGAACGGACCGTCGGGGATGCCGGGGTCCGGTGGTCCAGCCGGGCCGCCGGCGAAGATTCGGCCTGTCACCACCGAGGTGTTTCGCCGAGATTCTCCCGCTGCGCTGCGAGCGCTGATCGAATACTCGCGCCGCGAAGACCCGACCGGGATTCGATGAGATGAAGGGCGAGTTCGTGTTGACGGTGTCGATCGGGAACCGGTGTCGCTCAACCTCAACGGCACGCGGGTTGTCGCGCCGATCGCGTCAGTACTCGGACGGCCACAACATCCGGACGTGCCGAGGCCTTCCCCGGTGATGGCCGTCGTGCTCGAGCAACAAGACCCGGCCCAAACGGTCGACCCAGGCGTTTCGAAATGGCCCGCGAACCTCGAGCTTGAAGGCCTCCACGGTACGACCGCCGATCTCCACTTCCTCGGGGGCGCGCAGGCGAAGCCGTAGCCGGGTGAAACTCTGCTCGCGCGCCACGCCGCGATTCTGCAATTGGCGCAGGAGCGTGCCGCTCGGATAGCGAACCATCGCAGGGGCCGGCGTGAAGCCCAGGAACTCCCCTTCCCAGCCGTCCTCCCGTGGCGGCCATGGCAGCACCAGCGATAGCAGCCCCGGGTTGGCGAAGATGCTGTCCATGACGTTGAACCGGAGCTCGCCGCGCAGGTCCAGCCCGTTGGTAAACAAGTAGAGGCCGCGCTGCGTATCGAAATCGAGGTTGCCGTGCGATGCCAGCGGGATATCGAACGCGTACTCGTTTTCCGGCCACTTGATCGTCATCGTGTAGGTCGCGTCTTCTTGCAGCACGTACCTTGTCGTGACGACGGCATCGTTCATTTGCTCCTCTACCGTCAGCAGACCCGGGAAGCCGTCTTCGTTGACGATGACACGAGCACGCAACGAGCGAGCGTAAAGCGTGCTGATATCCACCCCGCTGTAACTGCGCGACTCGAAGCCGAGATCGAAGACCGCGAACAAGCGTCCTTCACTCATCGTCACGTCAGCAAGCGCGATTCTCCACTCGAACCGCTCGCCGTCGACAAGGACGTCGGGTGGCCCGAGGGTGTAGCGGCGCTGTTCGCCGACCACGAAGCCGAACATAGTCTGCGGATAGGCGTCGGCCTGCTGTGGGGTTGCCTGGCGGCCGGCGCCCGCTTCCTGCGCGACGGGCTCGTCGACGGTCGCCGTCGACGCCACCGCCGAGACAACGACGGCGGCCAGGGCGAAGACAAAGGCGAGGCGCAAGACGCGAGAAACCATCAGACCTCCTAAAAGGGAGTCGCGGGTCCTTTTGTCTTGATTAAGTATCCCACATCTCGTTAACCTGATGAACGAGGAGCATTGTGCGGCAACGCACGAGTCCCAACGCCGAGGTGACCAACCTTCCTTCGGCACGTGATATCGGGGTCCTTGCGTTTGGGGTGCAAGGGCCCCGGACTTTTTCCTATGGCGCCAGTGAGCCGTTGCCGGCTGTAATGCCGGCTCAGCAGGGCGGCCGCGACCCGGCGACAGATGCAGGCTAGAATCGCCGCGTCATGCTGCGATTCTTCATTGCCCTGGTCCTCGTTGGCGGCATCCTGCTTTTCGGGTGCGCATCGCCGCCCCGAACCACGTCACCGGCCCTCCCGAACGTCATCATCTTGTTTGCGGACGATCTAGGCTACGGCGACCTCGGTGTCTACGGGCACCCCACCATCCGCACGCCCAATCTCGACCGCATGGCGGCCGAGGGCGTGAAGTTCACGCAGTTCTACGTCGGCGCATCGGTTTGCACGCCGAGCCGGGCGGCGTTGTTGACCGGCCGGCTGCCGATCCGCAGCGGCATGACCAATGACCGATTCCGGGTGATCTTTCCTCCCTCCGAGGGAGGACTACCAGCGGCCGAGCTCACCATCGCCGAAGCGCTCCAGACCGAGGGCTACGCGACCGCCGCCATCGGCAAGTGGCACCTGGGCCACAGGGCGGAACATCTGCCGCCGAACCACGGCTTCGACGAGTACTTCGGCGTGCCCTACTCGAACGACATGAGCGCCGTGATGTACCCGAGGCTGGCGGAGCGTGGCTACACAGCGTTGCCCCTCATGCGGGGCGGCGAGACCATCGAGGAAGAGCCGGACCAGCGCACCCTCACGCGACGCTACACGGATGAGGCGATCGCCTTCATCCGGAGGAACCGGGAGAATCCTTTCTTCCTCTACCTGCCCCACACCTTCCCACACGTCCCGCTGTTCGCCGGCGAGCAGTTCGAGGGCACCAGCCCGCGGGGGCTGTACGGTGACGTCGTCGAGGAGCTCGACGGGAGCACCGGCGAGATCCTCGCAACCCTGCGCGAGCTGGGGCTGGAGGAAAACACGCTCGTCGTCTTCACCAGCGACAACGGCCCGTGGCTCACCGAGAAGCTCGACGGAGGCTCTGCAGGTCTGCTTCACGATGGCAAGGGCACGACGTGGGAGGGCGGCATGCGGGTTCCGGCCATTGCCTGGTGGCCGGGCACCATCGAGCCGGGACGTACCTCCACGGCCCTGGCGACGACCATGGATCTGTACGCCACCGCGCTCGCTCTCGCCGGTGTCGACTTGCCCACCGACCGCGTCGTCGACGGGGTCGATCTCACGCCGGTGTTGCGCGGCGAGCGTGGGCAAGTCCGCGAGCTCGTCTACTACTATCGGGGAACGCGCCTGTTCGCCGTGCGCAATGGGCCCTGGAAGCTGCACTTCATCACCCAATCAGCATACGTCGGCGACCAGCCCGTGACGCGCGACCCACCGGCCCTCTATGACCTCGAACAGGATCCCTCAGAGCGCTTCGACGTCGCAGCTGATTACCCCGAGGTGATCGCCGCCATCCTGACGGCCGTCGAGGAGCACCGGGCGAATCTGATCCCGGCGCCGACACAGCTGGATATCCCCGCGTGGCGGCAGTAGCGGTTTCGGATGTCTCGCCCCGAATGGCGGCGGCTCGATCCTCGGCCCCTGTGAGCGGCCTTCAGATGTTTCAAGCGCTTGCGCTCCGATGCGGCATTCCTTACCTTTAGTAAGGACCACACCGATCCGCGAGAGGGATGCGAATCTTGGCCACCGCGACCGTCACAAGTAAGGGACAGATCACGCTGCCGAAGGAGGTCCGTGATCACCTCGGGCTGAAGCGCGGCGACCGCGTCGACTTCGGCATCGACGCGGATGGGAATGTCCAGATGAGAGTGGCCAGGCGAAGCGTCAGTGAGCTGTTCGGCTTTCTCAAGAAACCGGACCCGACGCCCCGCTCGACCGAGCAGATCGAGGCGACGATCGCACGGTCGCGGCGCGCGGACGACGAGAGGATAAAGGCGTCGTGGGGCGCCGAGCGCGGCGGACCGCCACGTAGCCGGAAGAAGTGAATGCTCGGCATCGATACCAACGTGCTGGTCCGGTACATCACCGACGACGACGCCGTGCAATCGGGAATCGCGCGCGAGGCCATCGAGCGCGCCGCACTCGAGGGGGAGCAGCTACGCATCTGCATCCCGGTACTCTGCGAGCTCGTCTGGGTGTTGGGCGACTCCTCCTACGGCTACACGCGCGACCAGCTCGCTGACACCGTCGAGCTCTTGCTCGAGGCCGACGCCCTCGACATCGAGGCTCGCGACCTGGTGCGCACGGCAGCCTCGCAGTTTCGCTCGGGAACCGCCGATTTCGCCGACTATTTGCTCGGCGGCCTCAACTGCAGTTCCGGCTGCCGGGCAACCCTGACGTTCGACCTCGCCGCCGGGGAGTCGGATTTGTTCGAAGTATTGCGGAACTGAAAAGGTCGCTCGACGGTCCCTTAGTACCGGTGAGACGGCCCCCCCATCCGGTTCCTCCCCATCCGGTTGGCCGCCATCCGGTTGGCCGCCGAGTTGGCCGTTTTCCGCGAGCTCCCACTTGCGTTCTCTTAGGACCAGTTGTACCCTTCGTACACATGGTACATACCGGGAGCAAGTTACATGGAAATCACCATCGACATCGAGGACTCCGTCCCGTTGTTCGCGCAATTGGTGGGGCAGATCAAGAACGCCGTGCAGCGCAACAAGCTGGGGCCGGGCGACGCGCTGCCCTCGATTCGGCAACTTGCCAACGACCTGGAGCTCAACAACAAGACGGTGGCGAAGGCCTACCGCCTGCTGGAGCGCGACTCGGTCATTCAGACGAAGGGCTATCGCGGAACGTTCGTTCACCCGGACGCAAAGGCCAACAGCGCCTTCGATTTGAACGCTCTGGTGGCGTCAAAGCTGACAGGAACAATCGAAGCACTCAGAGAAGCGGGTGCCACGGACTCAGAAATCAGGATTGCTTTCGGCGACGTAATGTCTCGCCGCGGCAGTTGAGGAGATGAACATGCCAGAGCAGACATTGCAGATGCTGTTTTACGTTGTCTTCCTGGGCCAGGTCCTGCTGGTCTCCTTCTACCTTCCGAGAGTGATACTCGGCCGGGTGACGCATGTGATCGAGAGGTACCCGCCCTCGAGATACCCGAAGCTGTACCCGGGCCCCCTCGAGACCGCGCAGAGGGCGCTGCGCATCTACCGCAACCTGAACTTCGTCGTCCTGTTGATCGGCCTGGCAATGGTGCTGACCAGCATCTTCCTCTTGCCGCCCGAGAGGATGCACGCCTGGCAGGAGATGACTGATTTCGCCAGCTACGAGTTCATTCTCACGGCCTACTTCCTGCTCCAATTCTCCCCGATGCTGATCTCGGTGGCCTTCGGGCTGCCCTACTTCAATCTCAAGCGGCGAGCCGGCTCACGCACCAAGCGCCGGGCCCAGCTCAGCCGGCGGCGCCTTTCCGATTTCGTCTCGCCGAGCCTCTTCGGCCTCGCAATCGGCGCGTACATCACCTTCATCGCGTTTATCACATACGTCCGTCAGTTCGAGTTCCCTTGGTTCGGCGGCTATCTCAACGTCGCCATCCTCACGGGTGTGAACCTTTTCTTTCTCGGTATCGCCATCCGGCAGGTGTACGGAAAGAAGAAGGATCCTTACCAGGCCTACGAGGACCGCATGCGGCAGATCGAGTTCAGCATGAGGGCTCTGCTCTTGGTGAGTATCGGCGTGACCGTGTACACGATGCTCGGCATAACCCTCAAGGCCTTCGGGATGGACTCCCTCACGCCCATCTTCACGAGCGTGTACTACCAGCTATTGGCGGTGGTGAGCTTCCGAGAGTTCCGCATCGACGACGTCAACTTCGAGGTCTACCGAGAGGATCCGGTGGCCGCCTAGCCTCGAAACGAGCGCCTCGACGGCAGGTTCGCAACGATGCGGATCGTGGCGCGCCGGCAGGCTCCCGGCGGCCGGAGGTCCGTAGCGCAGAGCTTCTCAACACCTGGAGGAAGAGATGGAAATAGTCATCGACATCGACGATTCGACCCCCTTGCTCGCTCAGTTGATGGGGCAGATCAAGAAGGGTGTGATCTCGGGCAAGATACGACCGGGCAATGCCCTACCCTCGTGCCAGCAACTCGCGAACGACCTCGAGCTGGACAGCAAGATGGTGGCGAGGGCCTACCGTCTGCTCGAGCTCGATCTGGTTATCCAGACCCGCGGGCGCCTCGGCGCCGTTGTCCACGCGGACGCCGAATTCAACTGCACGAGAGTCGGCTGGAGTTGGTGTCCACCAATGGCGGTCCCGAGCTGACGTGCGGCGCAAGCCCATCCCACTGGCTCGACGCCACACAGTACAAGCAGAAGTCACCGTGGTCGTAGATCGAGCAGTTCATCGGCCCGCGCCTGTCCCTGTGGGCTCGGGCGCCCACGAAAGGCGTCTTGGTCGGCCTCACGGGTCTCGTGAGCACCCACCTGAGGCCATCGGCGCCGTTGCTCCCCCCGAGCAGACTGTCGCGCTCCCACTCGTTTTGCTCCAAGAAATCCACGCCAAAGAGCTTCAGAACGCTCAGCAACGGACGCACGGTGCGTTGGAAGCCCCCGCGCCTCTCGCCCGGCATCATCATCGCGCCGGAGCCCATGCCGATGTACTTGGTGACGCCGGCGGCCTTCATGGCGTTCCAGACATGCGGCAGGTTGTGGGTCTTCGGGCGCTTCTTCCTGTCGTCGCCGAGCGCCGAGACGACACCATCACAGCCGGCGAACGCAGCTCTCAACGCGTTTTCATCGTCGAGTTGCGTGTCGACTACGGTGGTCGTCCGCTTCACGCCGGGGAACTTGTGCGGCGAGCGTGTGACCACGACCGCTTCGACGCCGACCTCTTCGGCGCGAGCGAGGATCCCCGTGCCATAGGCGCCGCTGGCGCCGATGATCGCTACCTTGGTCGGCTTCGCGATGTTCGTGTTCATATCGAGACGGTTCTCAGGTGACCTCATTCCCCGCCGCCGCAAGGGAACGCGCTAACACACGCTGCCCAACGCGACCCTGATCGCTTCACCGCTGATTCCGCTGGATTCCTCGGAGGCGAGAAAGGCAATCGTGTCGGCGACCTCCCGCGGTGTGGCGACGCGGCCCGGTGGATACAGAGCCGCCCGTTCGTCCCACACCCGGTCGGTCGTGATGTCGCGAGCTTTCGCATCGTGGCGGGCCGAACGCTCGGCCATTTCCGTGCGCACCCAGCCGGGCAGCACCGCGTTCGACGTGACGCCGTAGGCTCCCGCGTCCTGCGCGACCGAGCGCATCAAACCGAGCAGCCCGTGTTTGG
>CAYSHI010000026.1:0-4704 GCA_964430745.1 uncultured Acidobacteriota bacterium
AGGCGTCTTCCTGTGCCAGCGCCGCGGCGATTTCGTCGTTGATGCCGACGAACACCACCGTCGAGAGCATGCCCGGGAGGGTGAAGACGGAGCCTCCGCGCACGGCCAGCAGCAGCGGATTGTCGGTTTTTCCGTAGTCGCAGCGCGTGCCGTCGTCGCGATGGATATCCTCCTCGAGGATTCGAAGGTGGCGGATGACCTCTCGCTCGAGTCGCTCCGGATCATGGCGGTGCTCGCCGCGACGCGGAATCGTCGTCGGCAGGATGAAACCGTCGCGTGTAGGTATTCCCAGGTAGCTCAGGTAGATCAGGCCACTGCCCTTGCCGCCGTAGCGGTCCTGCAAGCTCTCGCCGGGGTCTCGACTGTTGACGCGGGCGAGCAGGTCGTCGGTGTCCGAGAGGTGGACGATGTCGTAGCAATCGCGCGATGGCGCCCCGGCGCCTTGCTCCGGTGGCGCGGCCGTAGCGCCTTGCTCCCGCGGCGGCGCCTCAGCGCCTTGCTCCCGTGACGTCGCAGCAGTGCCTTGTTTCCGTGGCGGCGCCGTAGCGCTTCCCGGCGCCGCGGCCTCGTTCTCGGCGGCCGAGGCATCCTGGATATAGGTGCGCGCGAGGTCGGTGAAATGGGCCACGCTATTGAGGTCGTGCAGGTAGCGCTGGAAGTTGCCCTGGACGGCACGTATCTCTTCGTCGTCGAGCTCGAGCTGGCGTCCCATCATCTCGTAGGCGACGGACACCCGATGAACGATCTGGTGATAGTTGCGTTGCACGCTCTCGAGAACGTCGATGATCTCGGCGCAGCTCTTGTTCGGATCGAGAAGGATGACGGTCCGGTCCCAGAGCTCGCGCGAGAACAATCCGTCATGGCTCAGATTCGCGGTGCACATGTGGATGATGCGCAGACACTCCGGGAGTCGCAGGCCGGACTCTTCATAGTCGCTCGCGACATGACGCAAGGCGAAGAATCCCATCTCTTCGAGCAGACAATCGAGCTGATAGAGCAGATAGCGCTGTTCGGGAAAGGCGCGCTGGCCGAACATGTCCTCGATGGCATCCCGCAGTTCCGAGATCTCGCGAAACGAGCGGAAAAACTCGCCGGACCGATAGGTGGCGATGGCGCGCTGAAGGGCGTGCAGCAGTCGCTCTTGATGCTCGGCGAGGATGCGCTCGGCGAACCCGTCGACGCACGCGCGCGCCCGCCGCTCGGCCTCGGCGGCGTCGAACGACGGGTCGTCCGGGCTCACCGACTGCAGCTCCCGCAGTGTCTCCTTGAAGGGTTCCACGCCTTCCGCCCAGGCGCCCTGGTCGGCCTTGCTCAACAGGGCGCGTAGATGGTGGTAGTAGACCCAGCGGTTGCCGCCACGGATCCCACCGGTTACCACGGCCTCGACTTCCTCTTGCAGCGAGTTGCCCGACTCGCAGCGCAGCAGGGCGCCGGTGTATGACTCCTCCCAGTCGTGCAGGCGAGTGATGATCTGCGAGCCGCCCAACAACTTGTCGAGCGCCTCGACGATCCTCTGTACCGTGGCCCGCGGCGCCGCGTGCTCCCGTGCCCGCTCGTCAGCGTCGGTCACGCGGTCGCGGAGCTCCTCCGGAAGCTGCCGGGTCTCTCCGCTCTCGAGGTACGCGTTGTAGGCGCGAGCCAGGTTGAATGTCGTCGAGCCGAGGGCATGGTGTGCGCTACGACGTAGCTCGTTGGTGATGGCGCTGCCGCGCACGTGCACCTCGGCGAGGTCGATGGTGTCGTGCCAGAGCTCGTCGATGAGGTTGGGCCGTGAGACGAGCCCGGAGACCTTGCGGGCGAGGATGCGGATCGGCAAGCGCAGCCGATAGGCGAAGGGGCCATCCAGCAGGCTCACCAGCTCGGCGTTGAGTTTCCGCACCTCCGGCTGCAGGTTCTTCGCGCTGAAGAACCCTTGGAAGTCGCTGGCACATAGTCGCGACACCAGCACGCGCAGGTAGTAGACGGCCTCGTGGCGACTGCCGCAGCGGTTGAGACGCTGCAACAGTGTGACTACGTCTCGAATCCTGTTGAGTCGGATGTCGGGGGTGCGTGTGGCGTCGAACTCGTAGATCTCCCGGTCGATGTCGATGAGGTCGCCGTCGAGGCCGGCTGTGGCGGCTACGAGCTCGTCGGTGAAGATCGTCCCTCGCGGCATGAGGCGCCGGGCGATGAGCTCGCTTCCGCCGTCATCGACGGTATAGATGAAGAGCATGCCGCCGAGGGCATAGGGAACGATGAGCCTGTCGCCGGCGCGGAAGATGCGGTGATTGGCGATGCCGAATGAACGCGTCCCGCGGCCGACGCCCGTTCTCGTCTCGAGGTAGCAGCGAAGGGCGGCCTGCGTGGCGGTGGAGTCTCCGTTGCCGGCGGGGTCACCGAAAGCACGGTGCAGGCACCCGTTCAGCGCCAACATCCTGTCGATCTCGTCGCGGCTGAACGAGTCGGCGAGGGCCTCGGCGGCTTCGACCCTCGATGCCGCGGGAGAGGAAGCGCCGGCTTGGCGCGCGGCGGGTGGAATCTCCCCGACGGAGTCGCCGTCTTCCGGGCGCCCTTCGAATGCCGGGCCCACGGGCGCACGCTCTGCCGACGGGTGCGGCCGCGCCGGCGTGCCCATTGAGGCGCTCGGTTGCTCGTAGAGGTTGGTCAGGTCGCGCAGCTCCACATGCAGCGACCGCCCTTCTTTCGCCAGCAGGCTTTCGGTCTTTCGCAGGGCGTCGATGTAGTCGGAAAAGCCGCTGCCGGCGATGGCCACCCCGTGTCTTGCCGCCAGGCGCTCGATGATTCCGAGCAGCTCGGCGCGCAACATCTCGTGCAGTTGCCTGCCCTGCACGTGGGCGATGCCGCGTGCGAGGGCGAGCGACGACGACAGGATCGCGTTCATGCCGAGGTTCTGTTTGCGTTGCATCAGGTCGACGAGGTCTTCGTCGGTGGCGTCGTCGGCGAGCTTCCCGCGTCTTCGGGCGGTCTCGACTTCCAGCCGGAGCAGCTCGCGATCGACGTCGAGCAATCCCCAACCGGCGATGTTGCGGCCCTCGAAGTGCGGTGCGATGCGCTGGTGTACCCCGGAAACAGCGTTGAGGCACCCCTTGCCTCCGTATCGACGAGTGCGGACGAACAGCTCCTTCAGGTCCGCATCCTGTGCCGCCTCGATGTGGTGGGGCGCGACCTTGTCTCGGAAGACAAACACTCCGCCCTCGACCTCGGAGAAGAAGTTCGGGTGGCCGTCGATGGACTCGCGATCTTCGGCTCGCTCGATGTAGCGGTCGATGAGATGCACCGCTTCGCCTGTCCCGGCCGAGGTTCCCAACGGCGTGGCGCCGCGGAACGTCAGCATCACGTCGGCGCCGGGCACGGTCAGCTCCGCTTCGACGCCGACGGTGGGGATGCCCGCGTTGGTCGGTTCTTCGGTTGCCCGCAAAGAGCGAACGATTGCCGACTTCGGACCGGTGTTTTCGTCGGAATCCCGCCCCTCCGAGAGGCGTGACATCAAGGTCGAAACCGCCTGGTACTTGACCAGGCGTTCGGTGTTGGCGCCGCCGCCGGCCTTGAGGCCGAGCGAGTTGAGGGCCAACGCGAGGTGCGCCTCCATGTCGTCGTTGGGGCTCTTCGAGCGGTGCGAAACGACGATCTCGAGGCCCTTGGCGAGCGTCACCAACGAAGCAAGCAGGGTCTCGTACAGCGTGCCGATCTGGTTGGCCTTCACCAGCACGGCATTGATCAGGCCTTGGTCCGCGGCCCGCTCGATCGTGCGGTCGTTGGTCGTGACCAGGTCGTCACCGATAACCAGCAGTCTGTCGCCCAGGAGCTCGAGCAGGGCAATCCAGCCTTCGCGGTCGTCCTCCGAGAAGCCGTCCTCGATCGAGACGATCGGGATGTCGTAATCGCGCACCGCTTTCTCATAAAGGTCGAGGACGGCGTCGCGCGCCATGACGGTTTTCGACTGGTCACGCCAGAACAGGTACATGCCGATGCTGTCGGGCACGTCGAACTCGTCGCGGTAGGCGATCTCGAGCTCGCTCATGGCGGGGTCCAGGGCGATGGCGACGTCGATCCCCGGCCTCAGCCCCGATTCCTCGATCGCCTGCTTCATCATCGACCAGAGCCGGACCTCCGGGAGGGGAAAGTCCGCGGCGCTGATGTAAGGAGCCAGGCCGCCCTCCAGGCCGATGCCCATGACGCGGCAACCGTCCTCCTTTTCGATGATCTCCTTGAGGCGGCCCTGCAGCCGGACGGTGGTCTCCTGAGCGTCCTGCGGGTTGTCGGCGCCGAGGATGACGAACATCGCTTCCTGCATGCTGATGTTCGATTCCGGGTATTCCTTCTCGGTGTGCCGGCCGCCCATGCCGCAGTTGCGAAACTGCCAGGGCGCGGTCACTTCCCCCAGTCGAGGGTGCAGGGCCTCCTGCATGCGCGTTGTCGTCAACGTGTGTCGCGCCGTCGCGGCCGTGGCGTACCAGCTCGTCGGCTCCGGCAACGCTTCCGCCGATTCTCTCGCCGCGCTCTCGCGCCGCTGGAACTCCTTGTACTTTCCGGGATCGGCAAAGAGGAAATCGAGGAAGCTCACGACGCCGATGCCGAGCAGGAAGCGGCCGGCGTAGATTGCCCCGATGCTGTTGCCGTAGAGTCCGGCGCCGAGCAACAGGAGCGCCGGGGGCAGCGTTGCTGCAGCGACGTTGCGGCTGGCAAGGGGCCCGGCCGCCGCGA
>CAYSHI010000027.1:0-5236 GCA_964430745.1 uncultured Acidobacteriota bacterium
TGGCGGGTGGAGGAGTAGGTAGGAGGTCTTAGTCGTTGGGCATGAGGCCGTTGATGGCCGTCTCTTCTCTTCTGAAGAGAGATGGCAACGGCGGGTGCCGGTGTCTACCGGCCACGACACCCCGAGCACACCGTGCTGTTACCGCGTGTTCGCGCAGCACTTCGAACGCTTCGTGCAAGTGTACGACGAGCGCTTTGCGCCGAGACGCGGCCCGCTTCCGGCCGGAGCCCATGAGGCAGTCAACCGGTACCTGGACTGCGGCATTTTCGCGTGCGGCTACGAGCGCGCGCTGCTGGGGGATTTGGCCGGCTGCGCCTGGCGGGCGCTCAGGCTCTGGGTACTCGCCTACTTCGAGGACGATTCCGCGGTGCCGGGCGCCGTCGGGTTCATCCAGACGGCCGGCGAGCTGCTGAACTTTCATCCGCACGTGCACCTGCTCGTTACCGACGGGGTGTTTGCTCGGCGCGTCCTCTTCCGAGTAGACCCAGCCATACAGGGGCGGAACCGCCGCCAGAGGAAGATGCAAGCGAACCGCTGTGAATTGCGGCCGTGAGGGCGGGAAGGGGCGAGTTCGTGCGCCAGCACCGGCTGTCGAGCCAGGTGCGGCTCTACTCGACCTCGAGCGCCACGTGGAGGGCGGATCGCAGCGCCGCGGCCCGGTCGTCCGTGAGCCGGCCGACGAAGTCGGTGAGCGCCGACTTCGGGATGCTCACCAGAGCGTCGCAATGGATGCTGGATTCGTGCTTCAAGCCCTCACCCGTGCCCACCTCGACCTGCGAGGCAAGCCCGTCGCGGCGCGAGTACACCGGTGCGCAGATCACGGTCGATAAACGCGAGTCGACGAGGGTCTGGCGGCTGACCACGACGAAGACGCGCGAGCGCTTGGGGTCGGCACCGCGCGGGTGCCGGACGCGGTAGAGATCCCCCCGCCTCACAGCTCCGCCTGATAGTCGAGCACGTCCTCGACCTCGCGGTTGAGCTCGTCGGCGGCGGCGTCGAGGATGGCCAGGTCACGTGCCTCGCGCTGCGCTCGGCGTCGTCGTTCGAGAAACTCCACCAGCGCCTGTTCGATGATGCGCGAACGGTTTGACGATTCATCCACCAGCTCGTCGATGCCACGGAGTGTCTCGGGCGAAAGTGTTACGGATGTCTTCTGTTTCATACTACTAAAGTAGGACACAAAGCCTCCGCGGATCAAGATCCTCTTCTTCAATGATGTTTGATGGACACGCGCGGGCTGTTTGCGGTCAGAATCGGCGCACCATGATCGGCACGCTAATCGTCGAGCCCGCGAAACCGGGTGTCCGCCGGCACCTCGATGCCGAACCGCTCGGCGAGAAACCCCACCAGCTCGCCACGCTCGCGCTCTCCGGTCTCTGCGCGCCAATACGCTCCGGGTACGGCGCAATCGCGAGGCCCGTGCCGGTCATCGTACAGACCGGGCGCGACGCGCCCCGCTGGCGGTGAGCTCGACAATCCGGAACACTTGGCCGGTATTGTCACCGCTGCCGAACTGCACGATGTAGAGTTCCCCCGCGCCGTCCTCGCCAAAGCCGGTGATCGAACGAAAGCCGCCGGCTGGTGCCAGAGCCGCGGTGCGGTCGGTCAGATTGCTAACACCGCCGGCGCCGTCCCAGACGAAGCTGAGCACCTCGTCAGAGCAGAAATCGGCGAAGAAGAAGTGCCCGAAGATCGCCGCGATCGAGCCACGGTACACGTAGCCGCCGGTGACCGAGCAGCGCCCGCCGGTATGCGTGTAGTCGTACACCGGCAAGGTCAGCGTACCGTCGTTGCAGCCCGAAGCCGGGTTGAAGCAGGCGATGCCCTCCATGAGGCGCCAGCCGAAGTTGAGGCCGCCGGCGCTGCCGGCGGGCTCCACGTCGATCTCCTCGCGCTCGCGCTGACCGACGTCGCCGATGTAGAGATCGCCCATGACGCGGTCGAAGCTGAAGCGATACGGGTTGCGCAGCCCCTTGGCCCAGATCTCGGGCAGCGGCAGGACCTGGCCCGCGAACGGATTCGACGGCGGGATCGAATAGCCGCTGCCGGGACCGCCGGACACGTCGATTCGCAGCATCTTGCCGAGGAGCGTGGCGTCGTTTTGCGCCCGGTTGCCGGGATCATCGGCGCCGCCGCCGTCGCCCACGCCGATGTAGAGCAGCGCGTCGAGGCCGAAGGCAAGCGTGCCGCCGTTGTGATTGCCGAAGGGCTGGCGGATCTTCAGCAGTACCTCCCCGCTCCCGGGATCGGCGACGTTCGCATCGCCGCTCACCTCATAGCGCGCGATGATGGTGTCGTCGTCGACGTCGGTGTAGTTGACGTAGAAGAGGCCGCTGCGGTCGTAGTCGGGCGCGAATGCAAGCCCGAGCAGTCCCTGCTCTCCGCCGAACCGAACCTCTGCCCGGATATCGAGAAAGGGTCGCCCGCGCAGAGAACCACCTTCGACGATACGAATGGTGCCGCCCTGTTCGACGACGAAGATGCGCGCGTCGCCCCGTGGAGCGGTCACGAACAGCGGCCTCGCCAGCCCCGTCACCACGCTCTCGGTACCCAGTGTCACGTCGACCGTTGGCGGCGGAGCGCCGGGCGGACCGTTTGCAGGAGGCGGGGCGGCCGGATCGGAGCAATCCGCCGCCGTGAGAGACAACGCGGCGACAATGACGAGAAGCGGCAGAACCGGGTGTCGGGCGCGCATTTCGTCAGCGTAGCATCGCGCCACGAGCGGCGCCGCGGGGCCGGGCGTCGACGTCGAGGGTGATCGGAACGCCTCAACGGCACAGGCCCGGCAGCCTGATTCAGTCCCTCGGGCAGTCGCTCGCCGGGCGCACCTCGAGCGGGACGTCAGGAACCTCCTCAACGTCGGCGATCTCGTCGCTTTCCAGAGCATGCTGAAACTCTGCGCCGGCAGGGTCGGGCAGCTGTTGAATCTCTCTGCGCTCGGAGCGGACGCCGGCGTCACCCACGCCACGGCGAAGTCCTGGCTTTCGGTGCTGGAGGCCAGCTATGTTGCCTGGCGGCTACCGCCCTTCCATGCAAACGTCTCCAGGCGGCTGATCAAGACTCCGAAGTTGCACTTCATGGATTTGGGCCTCGTCTGCTACTTGCTCGGCATACGCTCCCCGGAGCAACTGCGCGATCACCCCCTGCGCGGCAGCGTGTTCGAGACCTGGGTGGTGTCCGAGATCCTCAAATCGCGCAGCGGCGCGAAGCCCGTGGCTTCGTGGTGTATGGAGGAGACCAAGGCCAGAACCGGTCCCGCGCCACAGTCGTGCCGTGGTCACGACTGGATCAGCACGAGTGGTGGCATCGCGACGAGTAGGGATCCACCAGCGCACGGCGTGACACCGCCACTGCGGATCAGCCGACAGTGGCCGGGTGACGGGCAGTCACCTCTTCAGGTCCGACAGCCACTTCTCCGCGCAGTGCGGGCACATTCCGTGGCTGAACCGCGCATCGCTGCGATTGCTGATATAGGACTCGAGCATCTGCCACGCCCCTGCCTCGTCGCGGATCTTCTTGCACGATGCGCATATCGGGAGGATTCCCTCGAGCTTTGCCAGGCGTCCTTCGAGGTGCTGCCGCTTTCTCACCGTCTCGGTTACATCCAACATCAGGGCCAGCGCGTGTGTCAGGCCGTCATCCGTGGTCAGGAGAGAGCTCGAGATGCCGAACACCCTTTTCTCGCCGTCCGCGCGGATGACATCCCAGTGCTCGTTGCGCAGATCCATCCCTCCGCGCATCTGAGCCATGCGCTGGCGCGCCCGTTCCTGGATCTGGGAATCGGGGTACATGGTCTGATACCAGCCCAGGCGGTTGATGTCGTCCATCGAGTATCCGGTGATCCCCTTCATCCGTCCGTTCCACACCGTGAACCGCACAAAAGGGTGCTCCTGGACGGCGTGGCACACGCAGATGCCTTCCGCCGCTCGCTCGATGACGCCCTGGCGGAACGAGTATTGCTCGCGGAGGCGCCGCCTGGTGCTTTCGAGCCCGGCCACCTCGGCTTCCAGTTCTTCAACCCGTCGCCGAAGCTCGTTCAGCTCCGTGTGAAGGCTTGATTGAACTGGAGGTACTTCGGTCATGGGTTGCCTCCGGGGTCACCCGGTGCTCGTCCGATTTTGGGCTCAAGGTTATCAACCCGCCCTGACCCGCGTCGAATCCAAGAGAGCACTACCACTTCCCCTGGCAGCTCGAGCAGGCCATTGGAGACTTCGTCGCCTACTACAACCACGAGCGCTACCACGAGTCGCTCGAAAACGTCACGCCCGTGGTTGAGGCGCTGGTGGGTGGGGCTCCGGAGCCGCCATCGCTCGGCGATGAGCCGGTGGCGGTGATCAAGTGGGTGGATGGAACGGTGATCGATACGGTTTGGCGGGTGGAGGAGTAGGGGCTCAGACTAGTTGCCCTCTTCGCCCTTTCGGCTGCGGGATCTCGCGGTCGAACTCCTTCGCCGTGTCGAGCCAGAGATCGATCGCCTGTTGCGCGTTGGCAAGGGCCGTGGCCGGGGTCTCCCCGTGGGCCACGCAGCCGGCGAGCTCGGGCACTTCGGCAACAAAGCGCTCGTCGTCATGGCTCCAGCAGATCACGACTTCGTACTTGTGCATTCATCTCCTCCGGCCAGACGGTACCGCTTCAGAATGGCACGTACCTGCCGCACCTGGTAGGGCTTCGCGTTCTTCCCCTCGCGTTGCAGATTGATGAGCTCCTCGACACCTTTTTTCACGAAGAGGTGATGACTGCCGCGGATTCGCTCGTCGAAACCGAGCCGGATGAGCAAGGAGCGGAGGTCGTTGAAGCGCACGTTCGCGTCTGCCCGTCCCCGAAGAATCCGTTCAACGAGCCAATCGTGTCTCCGCGGTAGCCGTCTCATGAACGGGTGAGACGGCCACGGGACGGCGCCGAGACCGGCGAATGAGCCGGTGGAGGTGATCAAGTGGGTGGACGGGACGGTGATCGATACGGTCTGGCGGGTGGAGGGGTAGGCAAGAGGTTCCAGTCGTTGGGCATCGGGCCCTCGCTGGCCGTCTCTTCTCTTCGGGGGGGAGATGGCAACGGCAAGCGCCGGTTCATACCGGCCACGACACCCCGAGCACACGCGGCTTCTCGGTGCACGGCGACGTCAGGGTTCCCGATCGCGAGGCGGCCGCCCGCCTGGGTCGGTACATGATCCGCTGCCCGGTGGTGCTCGAGCGGATGTCGCTGGATGAAGACACCGGCGAGGTGATCTACCGCACCC